>NZ_CP059897.1:345514-691029 GCF_014126615.1 Ciceribacter thiooxidans | reverse complement strand
TTGCTGCCGGCTACCTGCGTGGCTGGGTCGACATTGCCATATCGAGGCTCGTCGACATTCTGCTCGGATTCCCGTACCTGATCTTCGCCATCGGTCTGATGGCGATGATGGGGCCTGGTCTCGTCAATATCATCCTTGCGCTCGCCTACAAGGAATGGGTCATCCCCTGTCGTGTGGTGCGAGGTGAGACGCTCGCAGCCCGCGAACTCGAGTATGTCGAAGCAGCGCGCGCCATCGGCGCTTCGCGCTTCCACATCATGCTGCGCGAAATCATGCCGAACATCCTGTCGCCGGTGATCGTCGTTTCGACCATCCGCATGGCCGACGTCATCATCCTGGAGGCGAGCCTCTCCTTCCTCGGTCTCGGCGTACAGCCGCCGACTGCCTCCTGGGGATCGATGGTGGCAGACGGGCGCGCTTTCATCCTCGAGGCCTGGTGGGTTTCGACCTTCCCCGGCCTTGCCATCCTTCTTCTCGTGTTGGTGATCAACGTGGCAAGCCAGGGCCTGCGCGACGCTTTCGATCCGAGGTTCAACGAATGACGACCACCGCAACGCCCCTCCTCCAGGTGCAGGACCTCAGGACGGTGTTCGAGACGCGTGCCGGCCGTGTCTTCGCAGTCGACGGCGTCGACGTCACCGTGTATCCGGGCGAATGTCTCGGCGTCGTCGGCGAAAGTGGCTCTGGCAAGAGCGTCACTTTTTCCTCGGTGATGGGATTGGTGCGGGCACCGGGGCGCATCGTCAACGGCTCGATCTCGTTCGAAGGGCGCGACCTCAGGGGTCTTTCGGTCCACGACATGCGCAGGATTCGCGGTCGCGACATCGCAATAACCATGCAGGACGCGTTGACGGCACTCAATCCCGCACTGACGGTGGGCGAGCAAATCCTCGAAGTGCTCTATGCCCATGACGAAACGCTTCCGGAAGGACGCATGGCGCGGCGCAAGGCGGCACGCGCCAAGGCGGTCGACATGCTCGAACTCGTCGGAATCGCCTCGGCTGGCGACCGCCTCAAATATTACCCTCACGAGTTTTCGGGCGGCATGCGCCAGCGGATCATGATCGCCATCGCGCTCGCCTGCCGGCCAAAGCTATTGATCGCCGACGAGCCGACCACGGCCCTTGACGTGACGATCCAGGCCCAGGTGCTGGAACTGATCGCCGATATCCGCGCGCGCCTCGGCATGAGCGTCGTTCTGATCACTCATGACCTCGGCGTGGTGTCCGAGTATTGCGACCGGGTGATGGTCATGTACGCCGGTCAGGTGGTCGAGGAAGGCCCGACCGCTTCGGTCATCCGGGAGCCACTGCATCCCTATACGCGCGGCCTCCTCCAATCCATTCCGCGGCTTTCTCTGCGCGGGCAGAAGATCAGCCCGATTGAAGGCCAGGTACCCGATCTGGTCGACCTCCCGCCGCAGTGCCGTTTCTATTCCCGCTGCGGCGAACGCATCGACGCCTGCCGGCAACGCATCGACATGCGCGACCTCGGTGAACAACGCCGTGCGCGCTGTATTCGGCTGTCGGAGGGCAAGGCATGAACGAGAGGATGACTACGCCGCTTATCACCGTCGACAACCTCGTGAAGCACTATGGCGGGCGACGGGACCCGATTTCCTGGGCGACTGGGAAACCGGCAATCAACATTCGGGCACTTAACGGCGTCTCTTTCGAGGTGCGACGCGGCGAGACGCTCGGCCTGATCGGCGAAAGCGGGTGCGGGAAATCGACGCTCGGGCGCACGCTGCTTCGCCTGCACGAACCAACCTCCGGCAGGGTCGTCTTCAACGGAACAGACATAACCGCACTGAAGCCCGATGCGTTGAAGGCAATGCGTCGAGACATGCAGATCATCTTTCAGGATCCTTACGCGTCGCTCAATCCGCGTCGTACCGTTGCAGACATCATCGGACTGCCGCTGATGCTGCACGGGCTTGCCTCCAATCGGCGCGACATGCGCGACAGGGTCGCAGCGATCATGGACAAGGTCGGGCTGAAGGCCAATCATCTCGATCGCTACCCGCATCAATTCTCCGGCGGGCAACGCCAACGCATCGGCATCGCCCGGGCTCTGATCAGCAATCCACAGTTCATCGTCTGCGACGAGCCGGTTTCGGCTCTCGACGTCTCGATCCAGGCACAGATCATCGAACTGCTGACCAGCCTCAAGCGCGAGATGGGACTGACCTACCTTTTCGTCTCCCACGACATCTCGGTCATCGGTTACCTGAGCGACCGCGTCGCGGTGATGTATCTTGGCGAGATCGTCGAGATGGGACCGGTCGAGGCCGTACTGTCTAATCCGCGCCATCCCTACACGCAGAGCCTGATGTCGGCCGTGCCCGATGTCGACCATCCCGGCAAGCGTCAGCGCGTGCGGCTCACCGGCGATCTTCCTTCGCCGCAAAACCCGCCGCCGGGCTGCAAATTCCATACCCGCTGTCCGCTGGCGATTGACCTGTGCCGGAAGGAAGCGCCACCCCGCCATGAGGCCGGCAACGGTCACACGGTGTCCTGTCACCTAATCAATGACGAACTCTCGATCCTGAGGTAGTGCGATGCCGCTCTTCAATGCTGCTCCTGCTGTTCCGGTTCTCCTCTCCGGCAGCCCTTGCGAGCGCGGGCGCGCGCAAGCGGCCAGGGCTGGCGTGAGCGAGTCCCAGGTCCGAACCGCCGTCCTTGGCCGTGTCGAGGAGGCCCGCGCCGCCGGCCTGATCGACGCCGATGGCTTGCGTTACGTCGAGGCCCAGCGCGCCTTCCTGACCGCCAACGATCCTGACACCATGGCGGAACTGGCCGGCATAGCTGAAGGGTTCGGCGTTCCTGAGGACGATCTCTTCGTCCACCAGCACCTTACAGTCCTTCGCGACCTCAAGACGGGTGCGCACATCGACACGGATGGTTGCAGCACCTGGGCGGTCGGCGATAGCGAGGATGGACCGCTTGTCGTGAAGAATCGCGACTTCTCGGGGTCGCATCTCGGCGTGCAGCGCGTCTTCCTGCATGAGGGTCCGGACATTGCGACCGGCCGGATGATCTGCGTCGGTAGCGCCGGCAGCCCCGGGGCCTATTCGAGCGGGATAAACGCGGCGGGTCTCGCCCTCGTCGACAACCACGTGGGAACCAACCACCATGGTGTCGGCTGGCTCCGCTACTTTGCGATGACCCGGATACTGGCAACGTGCCGCACGGTCGACGAGGCGATCAGCTTCATCGCCGCACGGCCCCATGCCGGCGGCGGAAATCTCATATTGGCCGATCGCAGCGGGGCGACGGCTGCAATCGAATTGGGAACTGGTTCATCCGGCATCGAGAAGGGCGCGGCATCTTGGCGGACCAACCATTTCGTCACGGCGAACATGGCGGACTGCAATCTTCTCGAGCATGGCGACCGGATCGACGACAATTCGTCGATCCGGTTCGACTTCCTGTCGCGCATGGTTCCGAACCGGCGTTGGAGCGTCGAAGCGGCTGCAGCCCTGATGGCGACCCATGCCGAGGACGGGGCAGGCATGGCCCCGCTCTGCCAGCATCCGGACCACGACGGTTCCCAGACCATTTCCTCCGTCATCTACCGCTGCGACAAGGCGAGCCTTCATTTTCTGGAGGGGAACCCCTGTTCGGGAGAGTGGCAGTTGTTCGAAATGACCGTATAATCGCCATGTCTCAACCAGGGCGACCCATGGCGAATTACGAGCGTGATCTGATCGGCGAGCATGCGAGCATCGATGCCCTGCGGAAGCTGATCACGCGTGTGGCCAAGAGCCCCGCCCGCACGGTCCTCATCTACGGCGAGACCGGGACCGGCAAGGGACTGGTGGCGCGCATGCTGCACCAGCAGTCGGCGCGAGCTTCGGGCGAGTTCGTCGACATCAACTGTGCGGCTATCCCATCGAGCCTGCTGGAATCAGAACTGTTCGGGCATGAGCGCGGCGCCTTCACCGGCGCCCAGGTCAAGAAGGCCGGCCTGGTCGAGATGGCAAACCACGGCACGGTGTTCCTCGACGAGATCCGCGAAATGGACCTCGTGCTGCAGGCCAAGTTGCTGAGCTTCCTCGACACGCAGAGATTCCGTCGGGTCGGAGCCGTCACTTCGACTTCGGTCGACGTCAGGCTCGTCGCCGCGACGAACAAGATCCTGCTCGGCGAGGTCAATTCCGGACGTTTTCGCGAGGATCTCTATTACCGGCTGCAGGTGGTTGCGATCAACCTTCCGGCACTCAGGGAACGCGCCTCCGACACCCTGATCCTGGCGCAGCACTTCGTCGACAAGTTCAACGTCCAGTACAGTCGCAAAATCAAGGGCATGAGCGAGGAGGTCCAGCAGATATTCCTGGACTATCCCTGGCCCGGAAATGTTCGCGAGCTGGAAAACCTGATCGAACGCATTTTCATTCTCGAGGACGACGACCTCATCCTGCCACGACACCTGCCTGACCGCATTGTGCGAACCGTCAGGGCGAAGGCCGCGGGTGTCGTGTCTCACCCGAAGGAGCAAGCCTCCGTCGATGATCTCTCGCTCGGTTTTCACGGGGCCACTGCTCACTATCAGAAGCAACTGATCGAGGCAGCACTCGCGGCGGCGGCTGGAAATCTCCAGCGCGCTGCGGCAACCCTGAAACTGAGCCGGCATGCCATGCGCCACCAGATGATCAAGCTCGGCCTGATCAACGACTGAGGCGGCGCGCAGCGCACGACACGCCGCGTGCGTTTCGCGCAACCCTGTCGGACCGGATTATTTCGGCGCTTTTCGCGATGCATTTTCAATACCTTAGACGTGCGTCTACGTTTGGCACGTTGCATGCATTCACCAGGACAAGACGGTTCTCGTTCTTCAATGGAGAAAGTGCATGCGATCTATGAAGATCATCTGCCCTAACGGGCATCTGGGTTTCGCGCCGCTGAAGCCTGCGAGCTTCCACATCGGCGTCGACGCCGGCCCCGACTTCATCGCAGCCGACAGCGGAAGCGATGACATCGGCCCGGTGCCGCTCGGCAACGATACCTGCGCAAGTCCCAAGGCCTGGCAGGCACATGACCTCGAAGAGATGTTGCTGGCCTCGCGTCGTATCGGCGTGCCGATGATCATCGGCTCGGCGGGAGACACCGGCACCAACAGCCGGGTCGACATGTATGTCGAAATGATCCGCGAAATTGCCGAAAAGCACAGTCTGCCGCCTTTCCGCATCGGCTGGTTCTACTCCGAGGTCGACAAGGAGTTGATCCGTTCAAGGATGCGTTCCGGCTCGACCGTCGAGGGCCTCGATGCCCGTCCGCCGTTGACGGAGGCGGTGCTGGATACCACCGATCGTGTTGTCGCCATGGCCGGCGTTCATCCGTTCCGCGCTTTGCTCGACCAGGGCTGCGACGTCATCATCGGCGGCCGCTCCTCAGATAGCGCAGTATTCGCGAGCGCTGCGCTTGCCCGCGGGTTTCCCGAGGCGCAGTCCTATTATCTCGGCAAGGTGCTGGAATGCGCTTCGTTTTGCGCGGAACCCTATGGCGCCAAGGAAACCGTCCTCGGTGAAGTCACGCAGGACTGGGTGGAAGTCACGGCCATGGCGCCAGAACAGCGCTGCACCATCGCCTCCGTCGCCGGTCACGCCATGTACGAGCGCTCCAACCCGTTCTTCGAGTATGTCGCCGGCGGCATGCTCGACATGACCAATTGCGTCTACGAACAGGTTTCGGAGAAGACCACCCGGGTCACCGGCATGGAATTCGTCCCCGCAACCGATTTCCGCGTCAAGCTGGAAGGTTCCGGCAAGCTCGGCGAACGCTTCGTCGGAATGGCCGGCATTCGCGATCCCTACACCATTGCTCACGTCGACGAGGTAATCGAATGGGCGAGAACGCAGGTACGCGAGCGCTTCGGCCCTGAAGGCTGGGAACTGCACTACAACGTCTTCGGCCGAAACGGCATCATGGGCCACATGGAACCGCTGAAGGACAAGCCGGCGCACGAGCTGATGATCGTGGTACAAGGTGTGGCTCCCACCAGGGAGATGGCCGAGGAGGTCACCATCACCGGCACCCGCCAGCTGTTCTACGCCCGTCTCCCCGACGTCAAGGGTACCGCCGGTGGCGTCTCCTTCATCCTTGACGAAGTCATGCCGGCAAGCCCAGCCTATCACTGGACCCTCAATCACACGATGTCGGTCAGCGACCCGCTGGAACTCTTCCCCACCCACACCGCCATCATCGCCAATGGGCAGATCGAGGCTACGCAATGACCGTGACCAAACTTTCCGACCTCGCCAAGACGATCCGCAGCAAGAATGCCGGCACGGACAAGATCACCTTCGACGTCATCTTCCGCGAGCGCGAGACCTACGACAGGGTTAAACGTTCAGGAGCGCTGACGCCGGAGACGGTCTGCGCCATCCTCGGCATCGACCGGGCACGGCTGACCGATTTCGTCGAATATGATCCGGCCTATGCCATCAAGTTCACAATCCTGCGTCTGCGCCCGAGCGGAAGCCCCGGCGACGCCGACATCTTCGGCGCGCAGCAATATGCCCCCTTCCTCGACGTCGAGGTCAGGGAAATCTGATCCGGGCGCTGCCCGGGACCACCTCTGCCTCCCGCGGTCCGGCTGCGGGAGGCGCGTCGTATATCGGGTTCATTCGATTCTTGTGTCGTGGAGGAGTCGTCGAAGGCCTGGACCTGGATCGCAACGGCGGATTGAAACAATCGTCCAGTTTCGTCAATGAGCAGACTGCCGGCCCTCCCGGTTGATCGCCCTTCGCGCCCGGGCGTTCTAGTCCCTGGCTCGCCTCCGGCGGTCACCTCAGCGAGACGACATCGACCGAGCTGAAGGAGGCGTTCGCCCTGATGGAGCAGGCAAAGCAATGCTGAAATCGATTGCACCACCGAGGTGACAGCTCGATCGTCCGGTCGCGTCCGCAAGTGATTTTCATTTCCGTCCGGAGTTTCGCCCCACGAATTTGATCATTCAGCTCTATCGCTATGGCCTTCCCACCGCCGTCATGGCCGCCGTCCTCCTGCTGACGGAGATCACGCCGCTGTTCTGGCTGCCCATCTGCCTAAATTCACGCGCGGCGATCCTGGTTACCTTTTCGAACTTCCACTGCTAACATTGGCGGGAGGCACCTGGGACCGCATCCGCGGCGCGTCAGGCTTAGCTGTGGGGGCTGCCTTCCGTACCGCGTCTGCTCTCGCTCCGGCCCGATCATTGCAGCAGGCGTCCTGCTGAGGATATCATGCCGACACGCATCAGAACGGCAAATGAGATTTCGGACGATGCGCATGGAGCGGAATGGTTCATCGAATTTGCCGGTTGCACTACTTTCATGTTGCCTGACACTCCTCAAATTCCCAATCTGCGGACGATTGACTTCCAATTAGCCGACCACGCCGGGCAGGCAAAACAACGCTCGTCAAGAAGATGGGTACGTCTGAGCGCACCTACATAACCTTAGATGATCAAACGGTTCTGGAAGCCGCCAACAATGATCCGGTCGGCTTCATCCGAGGTCTCGATCAAGCGATTATCGATGAGGTACAGCGAGCGCCTGACCTTCTATTGGCGATCAAAAAATCGGTTGATGAAGATTACCGTCCCGGTCGGTTCTTACTGACCGGCTCGGCAAATGTGCTGACCCTGCCGAAGGTTGCCGACAGCTTGGCGGGGCGCATGGAAACCATCCAAATGCTCCCCTTGGCAAGGGCTGAGATCGCCGGTCATTGCCCGAGCTTCCTTGAAGGTTTGTTTGATGGAAAGTTGAAAAGTCAGCCGAACGCAATTGTCGGAGACGATCCGGTTCAGTTGGTCTTGCTTGGCGGTTTCCCAGAGGCTCTCAGTCGAGAGAACGAACGTCGCCGCCAGGACTGGGCGCGCTCTTACCTCACTTCTATCCTCATGCGCGATTTGCGGGATATTGCGGACGTCGAGAAGTTGACCGAGCTGCCGAAATTTGTTCGGTTGCTTGCAGAGCATTCCGGCCAACTCGTCAACTACTCCGAGTTCGGAGCTGGCATCAACGTAAGCCACAAGACGCGCCAACGATACGTAGGCCTGTTGGAGCAGGTTTTCCTGATAACAACGCTGCGGCCCTGGTTTACCAATTCCCTGAAGAGGATAGTGAAAACGCCGAAGCTGCACTTTGTTGATTCCGGGCTGCTGGCGACGATACGCGGGCTCACATTCGATCGGGTGAAAGCTGATCGCGGAATGTTCGGCGCACTATTGGAAAGCTTTGTGTTCTCCGAGATCCAGAAGCTCATGACCGCGACAGATCTTAGGGTCACTGCCCACCATTTTCGGGATCGAGATGGCCGGGAGGTGGACGTCGTCTTGGAGCGCGACGATGGGATGATTGTAGGCATAGAGGTCAAGGCAAGCGCTACAGTTAGAGGCGGCGATTTTTCTGGTTTGAAGGCCCTAGCCGAAGCTGCCGGCAGTCGTTTCGTTCATGGTGTCGTCCTTTACGACAGCACGGATATAGTTCCTTTCGGCGATAGATTGGCGGCCGTGCCTCTGTCCTGCTTGTGGGATTGATTCGAAAATTATAGACAACATCTCGCAATTGCTGGGCGACGCTTTGAAAGCGATACTCACTCGCGGTTGGCGCGTTAGGTCCTCAAAGCAGAGCTATCCAAGGCAGAGAGCCTGCAATTTGTCTTGACGTCACTGACATTGATGTCCTGCGGGACGACCTCGCGCAAATTGCAGTCTATCCGCTCATCGCCGTACGAGGACGTCTTGCGTTGGTGAGCCGTGGTCAACGCCTCTACTGCAAACCTTGGCCTCACCGGCGCGCGATCACGTCGACATGATGCTTCGCCGCGCGGGCCAGACGGACATTGGGCGCGGGCGGATCAATCAGTGCCTTCGCAAAGCGCACCTGATCCTCCGCCGCCAGACGCAGCACGTCGGCTTCCTCGACCGTGCGGCGGGCATCCTCGCCCGCCGTGGCGATCAGGTAGCTCGTCAGTGTCATGCCGCGCAGCTTGGCCGCGCGCTGCATCTGCTCATAGACATGGACGGGAACGCGTGCCTCAAGGCGGGCGGTTTCGACTTCACTTGCGGGTCTGGGCACGACTGATCTCCTTGACAGGATTATATTCGGCATACTGCCGAATGTATCAAGGACCGGATGAGCCAAAGAGTTCATCGGACAGATCTCAGAACCATCGTTCGAAGACCTCGATCTCTGCCTCAGCAACGGGAACGAAGTCGGGCCAGTTGTCGGCGACGGCTTTTGTGCCGAGGTCGCGTTTGGGTGGCTTGCCGGGAAAGGGCCAGGGATGGCCCAGTAATTCCTCAAGCTGCTCCGACGCCGATCGCGCTCAGCGTCAAGGACCACGCGATCCGTCTTCTGGTATCCGACGAGAAGCTGGAGAAAAGGCGAGCCGAGCGGAAGTTCGAAAAACGGTCGGCACCGCGCGGTTACGATCTGCTCTATTGCGATCATGTCCTTCAGGCAGACGAATGCTGCGATTTCGACTTCCCCCGAAATCCGGGGGAGGCCATCACGCGATAGCGCACGCCAAACATGCGGGGTCAGGGATCTCTGCGTCCGAAACGGCTGCGCCTGTCGCTGGCAATGAGGTTGCGGAAGAGACCGACGGCAACTGCATTGCCGTCGGCGCTCATCTTTCAACCGCCCGCTAATGTGAAGAACATTGGGCCGCCGCGCCAGCGCGGGAAACCGTAGCCGTGGATTTCGGCCAGGTCGATATCGGACGGCCGCTCGGCAATCCCTTCAGCGAGGATTGCCTCGCCTTCGCGGGCCATTGCGCCCACCAGACGATCGGCGATTGCCGCTGCATCCAGAGCCGCCCCGGGCTTGATCTGGTCGCGGAGTAGCTGATCAACGTCCTGCGAGGGAAGCGGACGCCGGTCTCCGGCCTCGTAATCGTACCAGCCGCCGCCGGTCTTCTGGCCTTTGCGACCGGCTCGCACCAGAATGTCACCCAGCGTTTCGGGAACGTCCCGACCGGCGGCCCGCGCACCTTCTCGCTGCAGGAACGCGATATCAAGGCCGCCGAGGTCCTGCGCCTCGAAGGGACCCATGGCGAATCCGAACGCACGCATCGCAGCATCAACGTCGGCGATCGAGACGCCCTGCCGGACCAGCGCTTCGGCTTCGGCGCGGTAACGCTTGAGGATGCGATTGCCGATGAAGCCCTCGCAGATGCCGGCACGGACCGGCACCTTGCCGAGCAGGCGGGCGAGCGCAAAACCCGTGGCGAGGGTCGCGGCGTCCGTCTCCGGTGTCGGCGCGATTTCCAGGAGCTTCATGATGTTGGCCGGGCTGAAGAAATGCAGGCCGATGAACCGGCCCGGATGCGGCAGGTCCTCCGCGATGTCCCGGGGATCGAGATAGGAGGTGTTGGTGGCCAGCACCGCATCGGCGCGGCAGACGCGGCCAAGCTCGGCGAACACCTGACGCTTGACCGACAGCTCCTCGAAGACCGCCTCGATCACAAGGTCGGTGTCGGCGAGCGCGGCATAGTCGGTCGAACCCGTGACCCCGGCAAGCCGCGCTTCGGCGGTCGCCTCGGTCAATCGACCGCGCTTCACCGCCCCGTCGAAGATCGCCTTCAGATTGGCAAAACCGCGTTCGACAGCCGCATCGTCCCGTTCGATCAGGACGACCGGAAGCCCGGCATCGCGAAGCGCCGCGGCAATGCCCGCCCCCATGGTGCCGCCGCCGATCACGGCGGCGTTCCGCAACGGTCTTGCCTCAATGCCTTTGAGCGCCACCGGCCGCGGGGCTGCGCGTTCGGCGAAGAAGACATGGCGAAGTGCAGCCGCCTGTTCGGAGGCGCGCAGCTCGAGGAAAGTTGCCCGCTCGAATTGCATCGCGGAGGCAAAATCGGTCTCGGTCGCCCGGCGCAGGCACGCGAGCGCCCGCAGCGGGGCCATCTCACCTTTGGCGCGTTTGGAAATGGCGACCTCGGCGTTCTCCCAGAAGGTCTCCGGCACGGACGGCGTCGCTCGCAGAGAGATCGGAAGGGGCAGCTCGTCGTCAAGATCCTCGGCAAAAGCGATGACACCGGAACGAAGATCGCCCTCAACGATCCGGTCGATCAGCCCGAGCTCCATTGCCCGAGGTGCTCGCACCGGCTTGCCGGTCGTCACCAGATCCACCGCGACCTCGACACCCGCGAGACGCAAGGTGCGCACCGTACCGCCGGCGCCGGGACAATGCCGAGGGTCACCTCCGGCAGGCCGACCGAGGCCTCCGGCGCAGCCAGCCGGAAACGGCAGCCGAGCGCGATCTCGAAGCCGCCGCCGAGCGCCGAACCGTGGATTGCCGTAATCCACGGCTTGGCTGCCAGTTCGATGGCCGAGACGACGTCCGGCAAATGCGGTGGCTGTGGCGGCTTGCCGAACTCATTGACGTCGGCGCCGGCGATGAAGGTTCGCCCGGCGCAGACGAGCACCACGGCCGAGACATCGGGATCGTCGTCCAGGGCGGCCACCGCGTCCAGGAGACCCTGGCGAACGGCCTGGCTCAAGGCGTTGACGGGCGGATTGTCGACGGTGATGACGGCGATCTTGCCCTCACGGGCGATGGTGATAACGGACATGTGCAATCAGATTCCCAGATAAGCTTCTCGAACACGCGGATCGGCGAGCAATTCGCCGGCCGATCCTTCCATGGTGATCCTGCCGGTTTCCATGACGTAGCCGCGGTCGGCGACGGAGAGGGCGCCAAAGGCGTTCTGCTCGACGAGCAGCACGGTGACCTTGAGATCCCGCATGCTCCTGACCACGTCGAAGATCTGCTGGACAAGGATGGGCGCGAGCCCCATGGACGGCTCGTCGAGCAGCAGGCAGGAGGGGCGGCCCATAAGCGCACGGGCGATCGCCAGCATCTGCTGCTGCCCGCCCGACAAACCGCCGGCGGCGAGATTGCGCTTCTCCCTGAGGATCGGGAACATCTGGAAGGCGTTCTCCATGTCCTGGTCGACCCGGTCGTCGGTGAAGAGGAAGGCACCAAGACGCAGGTTTTCTTCAACCGTCAGGTTGGTGAAGATCTGCCGACCCTCGGGCGACTGGGCAAGACCTCGCCCGAGACGCTTGTGGGCCGGCGTCGCGGCGATGGACTCGCCACGGAAGATGATCTCGCCGCCGCTCACCGGCTGGAGGCCGGACAGGCAGCGCAAAAGCGTGGTCTTTCCGGCGCCGTTCGCGCCGACGATGGTGACGATCTCGCCGGAATCGATGTGCAGATCGATGCCGTGCAGCGCTTCGATGCGGCCGTAACGTGATCTCAGTCCCTCAACCGTGAGCATGGGACGGCTCCTCCGTCTTCGTTCCGAGATAGGCCGCAATCACGTTCGGGTCGCGCGAAACGGCGGCAGGCTCGCCCTCGGCGATCTTCACCCCGTGATCGAGGACGACGATATGGTTGGAGATCCGCATCACCATCTTCATGTCGTGCTCGACCAGAAGAATTGCGACGCCGGAGGCGGCGACCTCGGCGATCAGGTGATCGATCTCCGCGGTTTCGACGGCGTTGCAGCCGGCTGCCGGTTCGTCGAGCAACAGGACCTTCGTGTCGAGCGCGAGCGCCCGGGCGATTTCCAGCCGCTTCAACGCACCATAGGAAAGGCTGCCGGCCTCGAGCTCGGCCGCATTGGCAAGTCCCACGCGAGCCAGCAGCTCCCGCGCCCCCGTCCGTGCATCGCGCGAGCGTCGGCGCGATCCCGGGAGCCCGAAGAGGTCGGCCAGAACCGAGCCCTTTTCGCTGAGATGAAACCCGGCGATGGCGTTCTCGAGCACCGTCATGTTCTGGAAGATCTGCAGGTTCTGGAAGGTTCGCGACATGCCGCGGCGTGCGAGCAGATGCGGCGAGAAGCCGGTGACGTCCTCACCGTTCAGTCTCACCCTCCCCGACCTCGGCACGTAGACGCCCGAGATCATGTTGAACAATGTGGTCTTGCCGGCACCGTTCGGCCCGATCACGGAGACGATTTCCCCGGGATTGACCGAGAAGCTCACGTCATCGACGGCTTTCAGGCCCCCGAAAGCAATTCCCAATCCTTCGACGCTGAGAAGGCTCATGCTCCCCTCCCCGTAAACTGACGCATCAGCGACGGCAGGAGGCCCTCGCGCAGGAAGATCATCACCAGCATCATCACCAGGCCGAGCACGACTTGCTCGTATTCGGCAAACACGGTCAGCACCTGCGGCAGGAGGGTGAGAATGCCGGCACCGAAGATCGCTCCCAACACTGAACCTGCGCCGCCGAGCACAGCCATGGTGACCAGTTCGATCGAATGCATGTAGCCCGCGACATCCGGCGTGATGAACTTGTTCTGCAGGGCGAGCAGAGAGCCAGAGGCCGAGGCATAGACCGCCGAGATGACGAAGGCCTGAAGCTTTGCCCGGGGTACGTCGACACCGACCGTGCTTGCGGCGATTTCCGAACCGTGAAGGGCACGAAGCGCACGGCCGGTCGGGCTATCGTAGAGATTGAGCGCCAACCACGCACCGACCAGCAGGCAGAGGCCACAGAAGAAGTACCAGAATTCCGGTGCCGAGAGCTCGAGGCCGAGCTTCTTGAGCGCCTGGCGGAGGCCGAGATCGGCAACAGCGATGCCGTCCGGGCCACCGGTCAGCCATGCCTCGTTCGAGAGCACCATGGAGACGAGGATGCCGAAGCCGAGCGATGCAACGGCGAGATAGTACCCCTTGAGCCGCAGGATCGGGCGACCGACGACGTAGGCGACCACCGCGGAAAGTCCCGCGCCGAGGATCGCGGCGACGGCCGGATGAAGGCCGAGATGCACAGGTGCCAGTGCCGAGGCATAGGCACCGATCCCGGCAAAGCCGGCGTGGCCGAGGCTGATCTGTCCGGCGAAGCCCGTCAGGATGACGATGCCGAGCACCGCTACGCCGTTGACGAACAGGAGCGAGCCAACCCGGAAATAGAAGGCGGACGGAAAGAAGAATGGCGTCACCGCTATGAGCAGAGCCAGAACGAGTAGCGTGGTCTGTTTTACCGTGAGCCGCATCGTCATACCCTGTTGACCGCATTACGCCCGAAGAGGCCTTGCGGCATGGCGAAGAGGACCGCGAGAATGACCACGAAGGCGACCGCGTCCTTGTATTGGGAACTGATGAAGCCGGCGGTCAGCGCTTCTAGGAGGCCGAGCAGCAGGCCGCCGACCAGAGCACCCTTCGGGTTGCCCATCCCGCCGAGCATGGCCGCGGCGAAGCCCTTGAGGGCAAGCGCAATGCCAAGATCATAGCTCGTCAGCGTAATCGGAGTGACGAGCACACCCGCGAGCGCGCCGATGGCGGCCGAGAGTGCGAAGGACAGCGTCATGACCCAGTTGGTGTTGATGCCGACGAGCTGGGCTGCGACACGATTGTTGGAGGTGGCGAGCACCGCCTTTCCGGTCAGCGTCCGGGTGAAGAAGAGCCAGAGCGCGATGAACACCAGGACGGCGCCGGCGATGACCCACAGGCTCTGCGGCAGGATCGTCGCGGCGAGAATCCTGATCGGCTCGTCGCCGGTGAAGGCCGGGAAGCGATGGAGCTGCTTGTCGAAGACGAGCTGCGTCACGCCTCGAATGAAGATCGACGCGCCGATGGTGATGATGATCAGCGACACCACGGGGGCGCCGCGTGCGGGTTCGATGGCGAGCTTGTTGAGGGCGACACCGACCGCTGCGGTCGCGGCAATCGCAATCAGCGCTGCCAACGGCAGCGGCAGGCCCGCTTCAAAGGCGAAGACCGTGATCATGCCGCCCAGCATCACGAATTCGCCCTGGGCGAAATTCACGACATCGGAGGCGTTGTAGATAATGGTGAAGCCCAGCGCCACGAGCGCATAGACCGCACCGACCGTCACGCCGGAAAGGAGAAACTGCATCAGTTCTGGCATCGAAGACCCCGTTGTGGCCGCTTTTCTACGAAGCGGAGCCTGCAGATCGTTCGCAGGCTCCGCATCAATGCCCTTGTCCCCGCGAGGGGACGGTTCGGGTGCCTATTCGATGATGGTCCAGCCACCGTCCTTGATTTCCAGCATGCGGAATGCCGAGAGATCGAGGCCGAGGTGATTGTCCGCCGACATCGTCACGACACCGGTGGTTCCGACGAGGCCGGACGTGCCTTCGATCGCGTCGCGGATCGCTTCTGGCTCTGCCGAACCGGCACGTCCGATGGCATCGACGAGGATGCGCAGGGCGTCATGGGCATAGCCGCCGAAGGTCGAGACGGCGGAGCCGGTCTTCTTCTCGTAGGCTGCCTTGTACTCCGTCACCACGGCCTTCTGGGAATCGCCGTCGGCGAGGATGCCGGCAACCAGCAGCGCGGTGCCCGGAAGGCGAACGCCTTCCGCGGCCTTTGCGCCGGCGAGCTCGATGAAGCCGTCGGAGGCGACGCCATGCGACTGATAGAGCGGCACGCCGACGGCAAGCTGGGAATAATTGCGGGTGACGATCGACGGACCCTGGCCGAAACCGGCATTCAGCACGGCCTGGACACCGGCCGTTCCCTTGATGTTGGTGAGCTGCGGCGTCATGTCGGCATCCTGTGGACCGTAGGTCTCGTCGGCTGCGATTTCGATGCCGTAGTCGCCGGCAACGGCGATACACTGCTTGTGCATCGAGGCACCGAAGCCGTCGGTGCCGGAAATGACGCCGATCTTGCTGATCGCGTTCTTCTTCATGTCTTCGAAGATCTTCTGGCAGGCCATGCGATCCGTGTGCGGGGTCTTGAAGACCCAGTGCTTGACCGGATCGATGATCTCGATGGCACCGGCGAGCGAGATGAACGGCACCTCGGCATCCTCGGCGACCGGAATGATCGACATCGTCGTGCCGGTCGTCGTGCCGCCTATGATGGCCACCACCTCGTCGTCCTCGACGAGGCGGGTTGCGAAGGTGCGCGCCTTGTTTGGATCGCCGCCATCGTCGTAGAGAACGAGCTTGAGCTGTTCGCCGTTGACCCCGCCCTTCGCATTGATCTCCTCGACCAGCATTTCCAGCGTCTTGGCCTCGGGGTCGCCGAGGAACGAAGCGGGGCCGGTCGCCGATACGGTGGCGCCGATCCTGATCTCGGCCTCAGCCGCGGTTGCAAAACCCATCGCCATGAGTGTGACGAGTGCTGTCGTCGTCTTCATTTTATTTCTCCTCCCTGAGAACATTGAAAGAAAAGGCGTTACGCCGCCTTGGGGCGGCGCCACATCGCCAGCCGGAACCGGTTGGCGACGAAGGCGGTGTCGGTCAGGCTGGCATTTCCAGCTGGATTGGCACCGGTGACGTGAAAGTCGGAAAACGCAGCCGACTGGTTGACGAAGATGTTACCCGTGAGATTGATCGACAGGTTGACGCCGGCGCGGGCAAAGGTCTTCACCGCGTAAGCGATGCGCGCTTCGTCGGTGTCGTAGAGCGCGGCCGTGATTGCGCCCTTGCTGCGGGCGAGGCCAGCGGCCAGGTCGATCGCCGCCTCTGCGCTGTCCGAGGCGACGATGAAGGCGATCGGGCCGAAGCATTCTTCCTCATGCGCCTTCGTCTCGCCCGCATCGACCGCGACGATCAGCGGCGTTGCGCTGCGGCCATCGGAAAGTGGCGCGGACTCGCGGATGACACGACCGAGGCCCCGTGCCTCATCGACCCGCGCCAGCGTCGCGGGATTGGCGATGGCCCCGCAAACGCCCGAAGCGCGCGCCGAATCGCTCAGAAGCACGTCGACGGCAGCGGCGATTGCGGCCGCGACGTCGTCGAAGCTCTTGTGGCCTTCGTTGGTCTCGATGCCTTCGCGCGGAACGAAGATGTCCTGCGGCGCGGTGCACATCTGACCCGAATAGAGCGAGATCGAGAAGGCGATGTTGGCGCACATACCGGCGAAGTCGTCGGTCGCGGCAATCACGATCGAATTGACACCTGCCTCCTCGGTAAACACCTGGGCAGAACCGGCATTGTCGCGCACCCATTCTCCGAACGCGCTGGAGCCGGTGTAATCGATGATGGCGATGTCCGTGTGAGTGACGAGGTTCTTCGTGATCTCCACGCCCGCTTCATCGACGGCCAAGAGAACGACATCCGCCGGGAAACCGGCTTCGACCAGCACCTCACGCGCCACCTTCACGGTCAGCGCAAGCGGCAGGATCGCGCCGGGATGCGGCTTGACGATGACCGTATTGCCGGTGGCGAGGCTGGCAAAGATGCCGGGATAGCTGTTCCAGGTCGGGAAGGTCTGGCAACCGATCGCGAGCGCGATACCCCGCGGCACGACCTGCCAGTTCTTTTCGAGAATGATCGCCGGGGCCTTGCCCTGCGGCTTTTCCCAAGTGGCCTGGCCCGGCGTGCGGGTCATCTCCGCCCAAGCGGTGGCAACCGCCTCGAGACCACGGTCCTGTGCATGCGGGCCACCGGCCTGGAAGGCCATGGGAAAGGCCTGGCCGGTCGTGTGCATGACGGCGTTGGCCATCGCGAAGCTGATATGATTGAGGCGCGTCAGGATTTCGAGGCAGATGCCGACCCGTGTCTCCGGCGATGCATCCGCCCAGACCTCTCCGGCTGCTTTCGAGGCGGCGACGAGCGTCGTCACGTCGCTTGCCGGGTAAAGCACGTTGAGATCGAGGCCCCAGGGCGATTTCTCGGAACCGAGGCGCTTGCTCTCCGGGTGGCCCGGCAGGTCAAACCGGGCGCCGACGAGCGACCGGAAGGTCGCTTCACCGTCGTCCTTGGCGGTCTCACCGTAGATCTTGCCGCTCGGAACTTCCGGAAAGGGTGACCAGAAACCGCGCTCGGACAGAGCCTTGACGGCAGTTTCCAAGAGATCACGATGACGGTCGAACAGGTCGGACATGACAAAATTCTCCTCTGCTGTCGTTTATAATTGACCGTCCGGTCGGTTTATGCAAGAGGTTTTTACAGCCCCGGATGTGGAGTGGGGCAAGGGAGACAGCGATGCACCAATCCGACACTGTTCTGGTGGCGATGGATGGCGGCGTTCTGCGGTTGACGCTGAACCGCCCGGAAAAACTCAATTCGTTCAACGAAGAAATGCACATCGCCTTGCGCGCAGCATTGCAGCGCGCTCACGATGACGATCTTGTCCGCGCGGTCCTGCTGACCGGCGCCGGTCGTGGGTTTTCCGCCGGCCAGGATCTCGGCGATCGCGACCCGCGCAAGGGCGGGCCTGCTCCTGATCTCGGGCATACGCTTGAAACCTTCTACAATCCGACACTGCGATTGATCCGTTCGCTGGAGAAGCCGGTCGTCTGTGCGGTCAACGGGGTCGCGGCAGGGGCCGGTGCCAACATCGCATTTGCCTGCGATATCGTGCTTGCCGCCCGCTCGGCGAAATTCATCCAGGCCTTTTCCAAGATCGGGCTCATCCCCGATGCCGGCGGCAGCTGGAGCCTTGCACGCATTCTCGGCGAACCGCGCGCCAAGGCGCTCGCTATGACTGCCGAGCCGCTGATGGCCGAGCGTGCCGCCGACTGGGGCCTGATCTGGAAGGCGGTCGATGACGACCAGCTGATGACGGAAGCCGAAACGCTCGCCCGGTCGCTCGCCGAGGGCGCGACCCGCGGGCTCGGCCTCACCAAGCGGCTCATCCAGGCGGCGGCCACCAACAGCCTCGACCAGCAGCTCGACATGGAGCGCGACTGCCAGCGCGAAGCCGGTCGCACGGCCGACTATGCCGAAGGCGTCACCGCCTTCCTTGAAAAACGCAAGCCGGAGTTTTCGGGCCGATGACGATGACCGCGCAACAAATGTCGGACGCCTGCGCCGAGGCAATGTGGAAGCTCGACACTGCGTCACAGCACCTCGGCATGCGCATCGAGCACATCGCGCCGGGCGAGGCGACACTGTCGATGGATATCACCGAGACCATGTCCAACGGCCACGGCAATTGTCATGGCGGTTACATCTTCACCCTCGCCGACAGCGCCTTTGCTTTCGCCTGCAACGGCTACAATCAGGTGACCGTCGCGCAAAACTGCACGATCACCTATGTCAGCCCCGGTAGGATTGGTGACCGGCTGACCGCCGAAGCCCGAGAAGTATCGCGAAAGGGCCGGTCCGGGATCTACGATATTCGCATTTCAAATCAGAGTGGCGACCTCGTCGCCGAGTTTCGCGGCCTGTCGCGGACGGTGAAGGGCACACACCTGCCCGATCCCGCCTGAACCACCGCATTCCAGGGAGGAAATCATGCTCGACTTTGTAAGCCGTCCCCAGGATCTGGATCCGATCGAAATCGCCTCGCGGGACGAAATCTCGGCGCTCCAGTTTCACCGGATGAAGCGCTCGCTCAAACACGCCTACGAGAACTCGCCCTTCTATCGGACGCGTTTTGACGAGCACGGCGTGCACCCGGAAGACCTGAAGACCCTGTCGGACCTGTCGAAGTTCCCCTTCACCACCAAGACCGACCTGCGCGACACCTATCCGTTCGGCATGTTCGCCGTGCCGCGCGAAAAACTGGTGCGCATCCACGGATCGTCCGGCACCACCGGCAAGCCGACGGTCGTCGGCTACACCAAGCACGACATCGACGTCTGGGCCGACGTGGTTGCGCGCTCGATCCGGGCATCCGGCGGTCGCCCCGGCGACATCGTGCATGTCGCCTATGGCTATGGCCTGTTCACCGGTGGTCTCGGCGCGCATTACGGCGCCGAACGGCTCGGCTGCACCGTCGTGCCGATCTCGGGCGGCATGACCGAGCGCCAGGTCACCTTGATGAACGACTTCAAGCCGCGCGTCATCATGGTGACACCCTCCTACATGCTGTCCATCCTCGACGAGTTCCGCCGCCAGGGTATCGACCCGCGGGAAAGCTCGATCGAAGTCGGCATCTTCGGCGCCGAGCCTTGGACGAACGCCATGCGCTCGGAAATCGAACAGGCCTTCAATATGCATGCGGTCGACATCTATGGCCTTTCCGAGGTGATGGGGCCGGGTGTCGCCAACGAATGTGTGGAGACCAAGGACGGCCTGCATGTCTGGGAGGATCACTTCTATCCGGAGATCATCGATCCGATGACAGGCGAAGTGCTGCCCGACGGAGAGCTCGGCGAACTGGTGTTCACGACGCTGACCAAGGAAGGCCTGCCGATGGTGCGTTACCGCACCCGCGATCTCACACGCTTGCTGCCTGGCACGGCGCGCTCGATGCGACGTATCGAGAAGATCACCGGGCGCAGCGATGACATGATCATCCTGCGCGGCGTCAACGTCTTCCCCACCCAGATCGAGGAGCAGATCCTGAAATGCGGCGGGCTCGCGCCGCACTTCCAGATCGAGCTGACCCGAGTCGGGCGGATGGACAATATGACGGTACACGTCGAGTGCGCGGCCGATCACACCGATGCGGCGGCCCGTGCACAGTCGGCCAAGGAACTGGCGCATCACATCAAGAGCGTGGTGGGCATCAGCACCAGGATCGAGGTCCGAGACCCCACTTCCATCGTCCGTTCGGAGGGCAAGGCCAAGCGCGTAGTGGACAACCGACCGAAGGGCTGAGCGGCTACCCGTGACAGTTCAAGGACAATTGTTGTAATGAGGCGGGGGCATAAGTGCCCCCCTTTTGCAGGCGCTCTGCAAGCAGGAAAGCGAAATCATGGCTCGCACCCGGGCAAACGACTTTGAGGAAAAGCGTCGCGGCATTCTGGACCATGCCGCCGCCGTATTTGCCGAACAAGGCATGGAGAAGGCCTCCATGTCCCAGATCGCGACCCATTCGGGCGTCTCCAAGGCTCTGCTCTATCACTACTATCCGAGCAAGGACGCGCTGATCTACGCGATCATCGTCACCCATCTTGAAGAACTCGACCAAGCGATCCAGGCGGCCGACGCCCCGGACGAGCAGGCAGAAAAGCGGTTGCGCCGGTTGGTCGGTGTGGTGCTCGAAAACTACCGTGGCGCCGACAATCAGCACAAGGTACAGCTCAACGCGACCTCCGCCCTCTCCGACGAGCAGAAGGCCGGGATTACCGAGATCGAGCGTCGGATCGTCCGCCGCTTCTCCAACCTGCTCCGCGACATCAACCCCGAACTCGACAGCAAGGAGAGACCGCTGCTGATGCCCGTCACCATGTCGCTGTTCGGCATGATGAACTGGGTCTACATGTGGTTTCGGGACGGCGGACGCATCACGCGGGAAGACTATGCCGACGTGGCGACGACGCTGATTCTCGAAGGGATCAAGGCAGTTCGCTGAAGCGAACTGCCAGTCGTCTTGTCAGTCTGTTTCGGCACTGCCGATCTTATGAGAACCCTCGGACTGCCGGAACTCTATTGCGCGGGCACACGTGTGAGCGCATGCCTGACATGGTCCTGAGCACCATAGAAGATTTCCGGCACGACGATGCGGCGACAATGTTTTGCCGGTAAGGACCACGTAGGCAGCCTCGTCCCATCGGGACAAGCGAAGCGTCCCTGTTAGAAGGCGTGTTGACGAGAAGTCTCAATCCCCACCAGCCGGTAGAGCGCCCTCCGAGGTAGGGGACGTTTGTCGAATCCGCTTCCGATTGTTTCATTTTTGAAACACCTCCTCGGGAGGAAGAAGTCCCAGTTAGGACCGGTTAACCATTGCGGCGGCTTGCTGAATCTCATTCCGGCCTAATGCTGGCTACGGTCCGAAAATGGGATACAGGACATGCAGTTTCGATCTATACAAACAAAAATCGCGGCCCTCTCGGGGATTTGCGTTCTCGCTGCCACCGGCGCAGTGGTCGGCTTCAGCGTCGTCTCGGGGGGCAACAGCCGCTCCTTCGTCAGTGAAGAGACACGCGCTCTAACTGATCAATTGACGCGCGACAGTCTCAAGACCTTGGCAGCGACGCAAGCCGGCGTTGTCCGCTCCGCGCTCGAAGGCGCCTTCGATGCGGCTCGCGATATGGCTCGTACATTCGAAGTGCTCGCGTCCGAGGAGGGTGAGACTGCGACGCCGACTGCAGCGCGGCGGACCCAACTGAACGCTATTTTGCTCAACGTCCTGAAGGAAAACCCGGGCTTCAACGGCACTTATAGCGCGTGGGAGCCGAACATGCTCGACGGCCAGGACACGGCATTCCGCGACCGGCGCGACATGGGCTCAGACGCTACCGGCCGATTCTTGCCGTACTGGACGCGGGACGCCGCCGGCAAGATCGCCATTCAGCCGCTCGTCGAATATGACAGTCACGACCTCCATCCCAATGGCGTCATGAAAGGTGGTTGGTACATTGGACCGCAAAACGGCAACGGTGAGAGCATCCTCGATCCGTTGCCCTACGTGGTTCAAGGCAAGAATGTCTACTTGGCTACCATGTCGGTCCCGATCATGGTCAACGGCACGTTTCGGGGCGTCGCAGGTGCCGACTTCGACCTTGCTTTTGTACAGAAGCTAGCCGAACAGGTGAACAAATCTATCTATGATGGCAAGGCCTCGGTCGAGATTGTCAGTTACAAGGGTCTTGTCGTGGCATCGAGCGAACGGCCCGAGACGATCGGCAGCAACTTTGACCAGGCCGAACCTGGACTTTCAGGATATCTCCAGACTATTCAGGCCGGCCAGACAGATGTGGTGGTCGACGCTGACTTCTTTCGAGCTTTCGCTCCGATCGTGATCGGCCGCACAAAGACGCCATGGTCAGTCATGA
The DNA here is from genome assembly GCF_014126615.1 of Ciceribacter thiooxidans. Lineage (NCBI taxonomy): Bacteria > Pseudomonadati > Pseudomonadota > Alphaproteobacteria > Hyphomicrobiales > Rhizobiaceae > Ciceribacter > Ciceribacter thiooxidans. The sequence continues at coordinate 668,441 of NZ_CP059897.1, read as the reverse complement.
TCAAGGTGCCGAAGGACGTCGCCATGGCGCAGGCGCACCACCTCGATGCGGAATTGATCGAGCGCAACAGCAATGACACGAAGATGCAGATCGTCGTCTCTCTCGTCATTGCCCTTGCGGGCATCGCCGGCATGTGGCTCGTCGCACGCAGCATCGCATCACCAGTAAACAGCATGACCGACGCGATGCGCCGGTTGGCTGACGGCGACACGGCCGCCGACATCCCTGGCACAGATCGTTCTGACGAAATCGGCAAGATGGCTGCAACGGTCTCCGTCTTCCGCGAGAATGCGATCGCAAAGGCAACAATGGAGCAGGAAGCTGAAGCCAACCGCTCGGCATCCGAGGTCGAACGCCTTGCTCGCGAAGCACAGAAGGCACAAGAAAACCAAGACATCCAGTTCGTCGTGGAGTCGCTCGCCGAAGGGCTGGGCCGGCTTGCAGATGGCGATATGTCCTACCGCATCGAACGGTCGTTCGTCGCGAACCTGGACGGGCTTCGCTACGATTTCAACAATTCTGTCATGAAGCTGCAAACGGCGTTGCGTGACGTGCAGATCAACGCCTACGCCATCGACGGCGGCGCAAATGAGATCCGGTCCGCAGCCGATGATCTTTCACGCAGGACCGAGCAACAGGCGTCTTCTCTCGAAGAGACGGCAGCGGCGCTGGAAGAAATCACCGCGACGGTCAAGGACACTGCCAAGAGGGCCGAAGAGGCGGGCCAGCTCGTTGATCGTACCCGCAAGGGTGTGGAAGAAGCTGGAGAGGTTGTCGGAGCCGCCGTCGCGGCGATGAAGCACATCGAACAGTCATCGAGCGAGATTAGCAACATCATCGGCGTGATAGACGAGATAGCTTTCCAGACAAATCTCCTGGCGCTCAATGCAGGCGTCGAAGCAGCTCGGGCCGGCGAGGCCGGCAAGGGCTTTGCGGTGGTCGCGCAGGAAGTTCGCGAGCTCGCCCAACGTTCGGCCCAGGCCGCCAAGGAGATCAAGGGACTGATCCTGACATCGGGTGAACAGGTCCAGCAGGGCGTATCCCTCGTCGGCAACACCGGCAAGTCCCTTGCGGCGAGCGTCGAAGAGGTCAAGCGGGTCAACAAACTCGTCCATGAAATCGTGGAGGCGTGTCGCGAGCAATCCGTCAGTGTCCAGGAGATCAATGTTGCGATCAACACCATGGATCAGGGCACGCAACAGAACGCTGCCATGGTGGAGCAGACAACGGCATCGACCCACAGTCTGGCCCGCGAAGCGGCTGCGCTCAATGCTCTGATCGCCCAGTTCAAGATCGATGAGCCTGTCGCCAGCGACGCGCCGCGGGGGACGCACAAGGCCATGGTTGCGACACAATCTCCGGTTCGAAACCTCACGCGCAAGGTTGCGTCAGCGTTCGGCGGCGGAACGGCCGCAGCCGCAGCAAGCGCGGCGGACTGGGAGGAGTTCTGATTACGGGACGTCGTCTGGTGAGGTCCGGGTCGGACTGCAGTGACGAAACGGCGGGCGAGAAACCGTCTCGTCTGAGTACGTGGCGCAGACCGGGCTCCTCACGAGGATGCCCTGTAGAGTCATCGACATCACCAGCCGCGCAACCGCACGCCCAGAGCAGAAGACGAAGACAGTACTGCAAAGGTCAGTGTCGCGGCGACCAAGCCGGCGTCGACGAACGGCAGGCAACCTGGGAGCGTAAACGGCAAGTCCAGACCATTGTGGCCGTGTAGCTCCACGGCCTTAGTGCGTCGATTTCCGAGCTTAACCAACCATAGGCAATGCGCTCCAGGTGTCTGAGCGAACCACGCTCGCGGAACGGCGATGCTCATCTGCGTCGTTTATGCAGACCGGCGGAGCATGCCGATGAACCTCCGATCTCGTAATGGACGAAGGTTGCTAAGGCGACGGTTTTCTGGAACATCTTCAGGTGAACTTCGTCACGCTTGAGAGGCGTACATGATCTACGAACAAAGAGTATATTCAGCCATCCCAGGTCGCCTGCCGGATTTGCTTGCGCGTTTCCGGGAGCACACACTGGGGATATGGAAGCGTCTTGGCATCGAGCCCGCCGGGTTCTGGACCACCGCGATCGGACCGGACAGCAATCAACTTACCTACTTCCTAAGATGGGAAAGTTTGGCGGAACGCGAGGCAAAGTGGTCTTCTTTCGTCACCGATGATGAGTGGCTGGCAGTCAGGTCGGCCAGCGAAGCGAACGGTCCAATCGTGGAGAGGATAGCGAGCAGTCTATTATCGCCGACCGACTTTTCATCCGTCCAATGACAAGGCAGCCGTCGAGTACCCGCTAGACGGGCGAGGAAGCAAAGAGCCCGCGGCAAGCGGCCTTTTCGGCCATCAGCCGATTGTTTAGATCCACTCGCCGGATGCCGGTTTGGCAAACCCGACAATGTGTTCGGTGAGCTGCGCCTCTGGTGACATCTTGAACGACGTTATGCAGACCGCCCCGCTCAAGTTGACTAATCTTGCACGCTGGGAACTGCTGCTTGACCTTTCGCCAAGACCTCGGGAACGTGGCTGACCGGAAGAGGCTTTCCAAACAGATACCCCTGGATTTCGGTACACCCATGCCGCCTCACTCGGTCGAGCTGTTCGGGTGTCTCGACGCCTTCCGCTGTCGTTGTTATGCCCAGACTGTATCCGAGATCGACCACTGCTTTTACGATGGCGGCACAATCCTTCGAAGTTCCGAGCTCCCTGATGAACGATTGATCGATTTTGATCTTGTCGAAGGGGAAGAGCCTTAGATAACTCAAGGAGGAGTATCCGGTCCCGAAGTCGTCCATTGCGATCTGCACGCCGAGCCCCTTGATGTGGTGCAGGGTCGCCAAGGCGGATTCACTGTCAGTCAGAAGCACAGATTCGGTGATTTCCAATTCAAGCTGGCATGGCGTCAGACCGGAATCGCCAAGGGCGGAGACTACGGTGTGGATGAGCAACGGGCTTCTAAACTGTAGCGGGGAAAGATTGACCGCGACTTTTATATTCTTCGGCCAGGTTGCTGCGTCTTTGCATGCCTGCCGCAAGACCCATTCTCCCAGGGGCACGATCAGACCGGTTTCCTCCGCTAGGGGAATGAACTCCGCGGGAGAGACCAAGCCCCTGTCGGGGTGATGCCAGCGCACGAGTGCCTCGAACCCGACAACGTTTTCGGTTTCGGTATTCACCTGGGGCTGATAGAAAATTTCGAACTCATCGCCTGCGATGGCCTGGCGAAGATCGATTTCAAGTCTGCGTCTCTTCTGGATCCCCGCGTCCATCTCGGCTTCAAAAAAACAAAAGGTGCTTCGGCCGCTCGTTTTCGCTTTGTAAAGAGCCGTATCAGCGTTTCTGAGGACACCATCGGGTGTGTCGCCGTCTTCAGGTGCAATAGCAATCCCGATGCTTGCGCCAACATGAACAGCTTGCCCATCAATGCTGAAGGTCTCGCCGACGGACTCGACCAACCTCTGCGCAAGGTCTGAGACAAGTTCAACGTCCTGAACATTTTCTCGGACCACTATGAACTCGTCTCCCCCAAGCCGTGCAATCGTGTCGTGGTCGGTCAGATGGCTCCTCAGGCGGTCTGTGACCGTCTTGAGCAGCTGATCGCCGGCGCCGTGTCCCATGGTGTCGTTGACATCCTTGAAGTGATCGAGATCGAGGCAGAGAACCGCGCAGCGTTTTCCAGCGCGGCTGAGGATGAGTTCCCGGTCAAGCTTCTCTCGCAGAAGGGCCCGATTAGGTAAGCCAGTCAGCGGATCGTGACTCGCCATATGCCTTATTTGTTCCTCGGCTCGCACGGACTCGGTGACATCTTCGTGGGTCGCGACGTAGCCGCCGTTTTCTATTGGGTTGTGCGTAATCTTGATTACCCGACCATCGACCAGGTTCACGCATTGGCTGGCGGCAGAGCCCTTTATTGCAGCCTCGACGACGACGTCAAAATACGCCTCCCGCTGCGCAGGTTCATTTCCGGCTGTTCGGCGATAATCGAGGATTTGGCCGAGGGGTGTTCCAGGCCGAGTGAGCGAGTCTGGCAGGTCGTACAAACGTGCGTAGGCAGCGTTACACAGCAGGAGCTTCGTTTCCGCATCGAACATGCATAACCCATGCGGCATATTTGCAAGGGCAGCGTCAAAACGGCTGTTTTGGTCGGCCAAATCCCTCCTGATCGTGGCCAGTGCAGAAATGTCGTCACAAGTCACCAGCCACCCGCCCTCTTCGATTGGAGCGGTGGTAAGCAAGATCACTCTGCTGCCTATGGAGATCTCGCGGCGGAGCGTGGTGGAACGCGTTTGCACATGCGTAACCCAGCTCTCGCGCGCTGTGCCCGACTTCGGCGTGATGGCGAGAACTGGGATCTGGTCGGCCAATCTCGTCGCGCTGAGACCAACTTCGATGCCATCCTTGGGCGCCTGCAGCAACTCGCCTGCCCGGCCGTTGAATGCCACAACCTGTAGATCTGCATCCAGGAGCATCACGCCTTGCTGCATGTTCTCCAATATGCGGAGTAGACTGAGCATAGCTCTACCTGTTGCGATGGGCGCTCATACACGTAATTGTAGAGCGAGTATGAGGGAATACAATAGGCAGACATGTCGCCGGCGCGATCACCGCTGCGGGCATGTGAACCGTGGCATCAGGACCGCATTGCGTGCGTTCGTCACGGTGTCTGCGGGGAGTCTTCCTGAGCCTCCTGCACCTTCACCCGAAACCAGCCGTGATGGCTGGCTGTATCAGGGTACGGTGTCAATATCTGTATGTCTGAACTCGTCTGCCGTGGCAAGAATGGGTACATCGTAGTATCGGGCGCATGCATAATGCAGGCAGTCGCCGAGATTGAGGCCCCGGCGGCCCGCCCGGTAACGATGGGCGGCGGAAAGAGCCATCCGGGTCGTCGCGTCCGCAGGCGGAAGACCGCGAATTTCGATCCCGCGCTCTTCGAGGAACTCGATGACGATCGGTTCCACCTCCGCGACGGTCAGGCCAAACTTATCGGGGCGTGCAAGACCGAGCACGGCCTCGAGCACGACAATTGGGGAGGTGAAGGAGGCCTTCGCCGACGCGATCGCATCGGAAACACGTTGTGCTTCCGGCTCGTCGGAGAGAAGCGCGATGATGGCGCAGGCGTCCACGAACATCAACTTTCCCACATTTCGTCAAAGGCTTCACGTGGTAGCGGCCGCCTGGCCGCAGCGCCGAGCTTGACGCCATGTTGTTCGCGTATCCGGGCGGCGGTCTGCAGCGGGGTCTCTGCGTTACGACGGCGTTCGATTGCCTCCTTCATGGCGAGGACGATTGCATCGGTAATGCTGACGCCGGCCATACGCGCGAACTTGCGCGTGAGCGCATCCGCTTCCGGATTGTTGACGTTGATCGGCATGGGCTACTCCATGTAGATAAATTCGCGAAATAATGTAGATCGCCTGACGCCAATACGCAAGACTCATGGAACGAGGGACGCAAAGGATCGCTCCACCGGCTGGGACGCAGCACACCCTCCCGATCTGCCGTCGAAGCCGGAAGCGTCACGCTGCCCCACCAACGAAAGGCATGTCGGCATTTGCATGTGCCACGGCTTTCATGGCCTAGGAGGTTAGAAGGCAGGGGACCGATTATGGCTATCATTTTACTCGCCTCGAAAGCTTGGAAACGGCATTCGCTATCCGCGCCTGACGCCAAGCGGCCCGCGGCCAATTCCATGAGTTTGGCCACGATCAATGTCTCCACCTCGCCGCACGCGCCTCCCAGCGCTGAATGAACCCATGCTCAACGATCAGCATGACAGCGACGAACGAGAGGGAATAAACGAGCACGTGGGCGATCTGGAACTGCTGAAAATAGAGGTGGATACGAAAGCCAACCCCACTGGAACGGCCGAGAAACTCCACCACCAGAACGATTTTCCATATGATCGCGATGCCGTTGCGAGCTGCCACCGCAAGCCAAGGCGCAAGTTGCGGCAGGATGAGATGCCGAAACCGCTCTCTGCGCGAAAGCCTCGCGACGGAAGCCAGATCATCAAACGCGGGATCAAAGGAACCGACACCTTGGCGGATGGTAACCATCACCATCGCGGTCTTGTTGAGCGTCACAGCGACAATTGCCGCAGTTTCATTGAGTCCTATCCAAAGATAACACAGCACGATCAAAACCAGGGCGGGCAGATTCATGAAGATCGTTACCCAGGGATCGGCCCAGCGGTTGAGGCCACGGTAGCGGCCGAGCAAGAAGCCGAGCAGGCAACCCAAACCCATGGCAAGAAGAAACGAAGCCACGACACGTAACAGTGTCGCGAGCAGTTCGGTGGGCAACCGGCCAGCTCGCGTCTCCGACCAGAACACCTGCGCGACCTCCACGGGTCCGGGGAGAACGGTCGGATCGGCCTTGAGGGCAGCGAGGCCTGCCCAAAACAGTCCAAACAGGATGAGCGAAAGCAAGAACACGCTCGCTTCCACGTAGGCGCCGAGGGTCTTTTGCGACATCTAAGTTTCTCCCGTGCAGACTATAGCTGCTGAACCGCGGCTCTGATCCGCGACCTTGGTCGTATGGCAACGGCTCCTCCGACGCATAGAAATCGGGGGGAGGAATACGGCCATGAGGAGACACCTGGCACTGCTGAGCCTGTTCGTTCTCTGCATGCTTTCTGGCGCCCACATTGTGCAGGCGGCAGCGCTCGGCCGCGAGGCTCTCGCGGAGTTGATCGTGCCGCCCTATGCGCTTGGCGAGAAGGTGAATCAAAAAGGCGTGTGGGCGCTGCTCAATTCCGGGGGAGCACAGGCGGGGTATGCCTTCGAAACCGGACCGCTCGCACCGCTTCCGGGTTTTTCCGGCGCGCCTATCGACATGCTCGTGCTAATCGACAAGGAGGGCCGCTTCCTGGACGTCCGGCTTATCAAACAGAACGAACCCATCTTCGTGTCGGGTCTTGGTGAAGCGCCATTGCGCGCCTTCCTCGAGCAATATCGCGGTCATTCGATCCGCGAGGCGCTCGTGGTCGGAACACCGTATGGAGAGGCGGGAGGCGGCTCCAGCCTCGTCTATCTCGATGGTGTGACCAAGGCGACGGCGTCCGTCCGCATCGCGCACGAAACGATCCTCGCTGCGACACTCGCCGTCGCGCGGGAGAAGATGCAAGGCCTCACAAGCGGCCCGCCCGTACACCCCAATCCGTCGGTCGACGAAAAGCTTGACTGGGCGACGCTCGTCGAACGCAAGTTGGCCCGGCATCTCAAGGTGACGAACGCAGAACTTGACGATGCGTTTGCGGGTACACAATGGGAGAATGATGACCCGGAGGCAGCGAACGATCCGGAGGCCTTCTTTCTGGATCTCTGGGTCGTGGACATCGGCCCTCCCGCAGTTGCCCGAGCGGTCTTGAGTGATGAGAGTTTGGGCGAGATTCAGGGCCTCGTGCGCGTGTCCCCGGACGATGAGCCGGTACTGATCATCGAATCCGGCCGCCACGGACTCGTTTCGGCGGACTTCGTGCGCAACACCGCGCCCGACCGGATTATGGCCATGCAGGACGGGTTGCCCGTCGCCCTGCGCGATGCCGACATGATGATCGAAGTCCGGCCGGAAGTGCCGCGGGGTACGACGATGATCCTGAGGATCGACCGCCGTTTGGGTTTCGATCCCACGCGGGAATGGACCCTCTCCGCCCTGGCCGTACGTTCCCATGGCATGTTGCTGCCCGAGATGCGCTCCGTCGAATTCCCGATCACGGTCAGGGCTGACCCAGCTTCCTTCATCCGACCGGAAGTCTCCCGCAGGTTATCGCCATGGCAGGCGGCAATCATCGGCCGCAAATGGGACCTCCTCGTGCTGGCTGCCCTTATCGTGGGTTTGCTTGGCGCGGTCGGCCCCGGTATGCACCGGCTGGCTACACCAACGGTGCTGCGCCCGACACGGTTTGCCTTTCTGACGCTGGTCATCGGGTTTGTGGGTTGGTGGGGCCAGGGGCAGTTATCGATCGTCACGCCCCTTGCTGTTCTCCGGCAAGCAGGGGATGGCAACCTGTCGGTTCTGCTGTACGACCCTTTCTCGCTCATGGTCTGGGGCGCTGCCATTCTCGGGTTTGTGCTCTGGGGACGCGGTCTTTTCTGCGGCTGGCTCTGTCCGTTTGGCGCAATGCAGGAATTTGCCCACCATCTCGGCCGCTTGTTTCGATTGCCACAATGGAGACCGTCGCCAGTGTGGGACAGGCGATTGAAGGTCGGCCCATGGCTCTCGCTCGCCGGCCTGGTCGCAGTCAGCCTCATTGCCCCGGATAAGACCGAAACAGCCGCAGAGATCGAGCCCTTCAAGACAGCGATCACAACCCTATTCCAGCGCGAATGGTATTACGTCGCCTACGCGGCCTTCTGGATGCTTCTCGCTACAGTGACCTTCAAGGGGTTCTGCCGTTACATTTGCCCGCTCGGTGCAGCGATGGCTCTCGGTGGACTGCTGCGCACGCGGAACTGGATACCCCGGCGACTGGAATGCGGTTCTCCTTGCCAGCTCTGCCGGGTGCGCTGCCCCTACGGTGCTATAGGAAGAACCGGGCGCATCAATTATTCCGAGTGTTTCCAGTGCCTCGATTGCGTTGCGATCCATGATGATGCGACACAATGTGTACCGCGAGTGCTGGCTTATCGAAAACGCCCGACGGTTACCGAGGCGGAGGTCCCTGCATGAACCGGCGTCGCTTCTTGCTCATCGCCGCGGCCATGACCGTCCAGAATGCTGCGCGCGCGGAGGTGACCTCCTGGCAAGCTGAGATGCTGGGCGGGTTAGTACGGGTGGACCTGCGCGGTCCCCGTGGTCTGTCTCGTTACGTTGCGGAATCGATCGGCACGACGATCGCAGAAATCGAGGCGACAGCAAGCCTCTTCAAACCGACGTCCGCAATCAGCCACCTGAATACTCTTGGTCACCTCGACAATCCGCCCGCTGCACTTCTCGAGCTTCTTCATCTCGCCGCCTATGTCCATGAGGCAACCGGCGGGCGGTTCGATCCAACGGTGCAGCCGCTCTGGCGCGCCCTTGCCGAGGGCAGAGACACGACGCAGGCGCGTGCAGCGATCGGCTGGAAACAGGTGCGCGTCGGTCCGTCTGTTCGGCTGGGCGAAAGGCAAGCGGTAACGTTCAACGGCATCGCCCAAGGCTACGCTGCCGACCGGGTGCGTAGCCTCTTGCGGGATGCAGGCTACGCTCAAGCTCTTGTGGAGATGGGAGAGTTTGCTGCCCTCGGTGGACCGTTCAACGTCTCGGTCGAAGATCCGACTTGGGGCCGGGTTGCAATCCGCCGCCTTGGAGGCACTGCGATCGCAACGTCTAGTCCCTCCGCCATGACGCTCGGTAACGACTTTCACATTCTCGGTCCGCATGGCGAGCGGCCCTGTTGGTCGACGATCTCGGTAGAAGCGGAGAGCGCGGCGATCGCCGACGGTCTTTCCACCGCCTTCTGCCTGATGTCGGCCGACGAAATCCGCGCAACGCGTGACCGGATCAGAGAGGTGACGCGCGTAACGGCGGTGGATGCCACAGGCGACGTCTCCACATTCTGAAGCTACCGCTGCGGCGGTGTGAAGGTCAGTCCGTATTGGGCAAAGATGCGACTGATCTCACCGTCGCCAAGCGCGTTTTCGATCGCATCATCGACGGCATAGGCGAGATCCCTGTGCTGAAAGCTGACACCGACGCCGATCGTCCAGTTCCCCCGCGCGAAACCCACGAGCGGCGGGGAGTGCACCTTCAGCCCGCCCTCAGGATGGCGAACAATCCCCGCCTCCAGTTCAGCGCGCGGTCCCATCGCCGCCTTCGTATCTCCTGCCGCAAGTCCATCCATGGCCGCGGCGGTCGATCGAAACCGGTGGATCTTGCCGGCGGGGCCGATCAGCGATGTAAGATAAAAGTCGGCAATTGAATCGTTCTCTACAGCGACGGGATCGAACCGGAAGAAAGGCGGGGTTGGACCCTTCTCCTCATAATCGGCACCCTGATAGGCGATGGCGATGTTTTCGGCGGCATACTGTCCGGTAAACGTTACCTGTTCGATGCGGCAAACAAGCTCGCTGTCATAGGGCACATGCAGCATGACGTCGCTGACGCGACCGCCCACGGCGGCCCCCTTCCAGACGTAGTTCATCAGGTCGGCTTCGAGGTTCTCACCAGCCGCAACGAGGCGGAACTTTGGCTCCACCCCCAACGCCTTCGCAATCAGCCGGCCGACCTCGACATCCACGCCGGCCGCCCTCCCCTTCTCTTCAAAGGACCATGGCGCATAATCCGCATAAACCGCGAACTCGATCCAACCGTCCGTCAGGATCCGGTCGAATTCACGGCCGACATCTTGTGCAAACGTGTTCTGCGGCCTGGCCTGAGGCACATAGCCTTCGCAACGCGCAACGGCGCCGCCCGGAAGAGCGACGCCGATTGCCAGTGCAAGAGAAAGGCGGCGTACCATGGCAATTACTGCGTGGCCGAAAGGCCGACCGTCAGCACGTCTGACGCTCTTTTCCAACTTTCCGGCTCGTCCGAGAGGATGCGCGCGGCTTCATATGTAACGCTGTCGGCGACGGGAGCACCGGAAGCTGTCTTTACGCCGATGGCAATCGTCTCAAGCTCCTTCTTGAGAGCTTCGGTATCGGCGACCTTCCCGCTGCCCAGTTCGTCGCGGATTTCATGCAAGCGCTTCGCATGCGCATCCAGAGCACCATCTTCCGGCCGCGTTTCCACATAGGTGCGAATGGCCCAGGCCGCCTTTTGCCCAAGGATGTCCCCAAACGCCGGCATCTTGGTCGTACCATCCTGAGTATAGCCGTGCCGAAAGCGCTCGATAAACCATTCGTCACCATACTCCTCCGCCTCAAGGAGCCGCAGATCGGGTGCAAGACCACCGGAGACCGCGCCAAGGCCATGACAGCGTGCACAATTCTGGTTGAAGCCCGACCCCCCGATTTCGACCGCCTTCAGCCAGACCTCATGGCCGGCTTTGGCCTCTCGATAAGGGTTTTCGCCCAGCCACTCATCACCCACCTCGGGCAAGGCGTCCGTGTTGACTGGTTGTGGCGCGACGTCGCCGTGAGCGACGACCAAGCTCGTCGTCGCCATGAGAATGAAAACGGCGATCCCGCCGCGAATACTATTGGCCGTCATGCGGTCCTCCCTCGCATTTCCAATTCGCAAACATGTAAGGCAGCAAGGACGCGGCGCGATATGCGACCTAGGTCGCGCCATCCCATGGCACCAAGGTCGTATTTCGGCTTCTCACGCGTGCCGCCATTCTCGGGCCGGGGAGGATGCTATATGCGCGAAAGCTTCAACGCGTTCCGGAGTAGCCTGTGGTTCGCGGCGGCGATCTTCTGCTGGGCGTCCTCTGCCATGGCTGAAATTGCTATACCGATGGCTTATCTGAGGCAGGAAATTCAGGCGCCGCCAGTCCTTTCCAACCTGGATCCCATTCCGGAAGACCGGGGCATTGCCGGAGCGCAGGTCGCGCTGGCAGACACCAAGACGACCGGCAGCTTCATGGGCCACGATTATAGCCTCGCGATCGCGTCAGTCGAGCCGGGAGGCGACTTCCTCGGAGCGGCCCGCGCGGCGCTCGCCACATCGAAGATCCTGTTTGTCGACGCGCAGCCGCAGGACATTCTGGCCGTGGCCGATCTGCCTGAAGCCAAGGACGCCCTGCTCTTCAACGTTGCGTCCGGCGCAAGCCAGCTGCGAGATGTGGACTGCCGCATCAATGTGTTGCACACCATGGCCGAAGACACCATGCGCAGCGATGCACTGATGCAAGTGCTGAGAGCCCGCCGCTGGACTCGAACGGTGCTGATTGTCGGTCCAAAACCCGAGGACCAGGTTTTTGCCGAGAGATTGCGCGCCTCGGCGCAAAAATTCGGCGTCGAGATCCTCGCCTCGAAGAACTGGACCTTCAATACTGACCTGCGGCGGGCTGCCGGCCGCGAACTCCCACTGTTCACCCAGGACTTTCCCGATCACGATGTTCTGCTGATCGCCGACGAGGCCAATGATTTCGGGCGCTATGTCCAGGACAATACGTGGCTGCCCCGCCCGATCGCCGGGTCGGACGGCTTGCATGGCGAGGGATGGGCGCCAGTGCTTGAGCAATGGGGAGCAGTGCAGCTACAGAACCGGTTCGAGAAGACAGCGGGCCGCGAAATGGGCTCGCGCGACTATGCCGCATGGATAGCGCTACGCACCATCGGCGAAGCTGTCACTCGCACCAATTCTGCCGACCCGGTCACGCTGCGAAAGTTCATACTCTCTCGCGATTTTGCGCTCGACGGTTTCAAGGGCCGCAGCCTTAGCTATCGGGATTGGGACGGCCAGCTTCGCCAACCCATGCCGGTGGTCAATGCCCGCGCACTGGTCGAACTCGCCCCTCTCGAGGGATACCTTCACCAAAACAACGAGATGGACACACTTGGCCTGGACCGGCCCGAGAGCGGCTGCACCGCCTTTGGAGGATGAAATGAGACTTCAAGTCCTGCTTACCGCGACCATGTTGGCCACGACGTCTCTTGAAGCCGTCGGAGGGGAGATCTGGGTAACGAACGAAAAGGATGACACCATTTCGGTTGTCGACACTGACCAGCTCGAGGTCGTGCGCACCATCCCGACCGGCGAACGGCCACGCGGGATTACCTTCAGTTCCGACTGGAGCCGGGTCTATATCTGCGCCTCTGACAGCGACACGGTTCAGGTAATGGATCCTGCCACCGGCAAGATCTTGTACGATCTGCCCTCGGGCGAGGATCCCGAACAGTTCGTACTCGCTCCCGACGACAGGCATTTGTGGATCGCCAACGAGAACGACGCCGTAACCACGGTTGTCGACGTCGACAGTCGCCAGGTCGTGGCTCAGATTAACGTTGGCATCGAGCCGGAAGGAATGGCCGTCTCGCCAGATGGCAAGACCGTCATCACGACGTCGGAAACGACCAATATGGCGCATTGGATTGACACCGAAACGAGGAAGATCTTCGCCAATACGCTCGTCGATCCCCGCCCGCGCCATGCCGAGTTCGCCAAGGACGGCACCGAACTCTGGGTCTCCTCCGAAATTGGCGGCACAATCACCGTCTTCGACGTGGCAACGCACGCCGAGAAGGCCAAGATCTCCTTTGAGATTGCCGGTATCAAAGCTGATCTGATTCAACCTGTCGGTTTCACGTTCACGCCCGACGGCAAAACGGCTTTCGTCGCGCTCGGGCCCGCGAACCATGTTGCGGCAATCGACACCGATACGTTCGCAGTCAAGACCTATATCCTCGTCGGGCGTCGGGTCTGGCATCTCGCATTCTCGCCGGACCATAAGCAGCTCTTTTCCACCAATGGTGTCTCTGGGGACGTGACCATCATCGATGTCGCGTCGCTAGAGCCCGTAAAATCTATCAAAGTCGGACGCTTCCCCTGGGGGCGGCGATGCGGCCATAACGATCCGGGGGACATGTCGGTGAAGAACAGGATTATCGCAGCCTTGGCGCTCACGGCCCTGCCTTTCGCCTCGCTGGCGGACGCCAACGAGATCACGGCAGGCATGGCACCTGCCGGCATCCTTGCGAAATCCAACCGCGAACGGCTACCGAAGCTTACGCTTGCGGCCGGTCAGCCGATTGCCGAGGAGCCGCTGAGGTTGAAATCCGGACGATTTTACACCCTTGAAATCGAGGCGGACGGCAGCCAGGAGCTGGCGCTCGAGGGAGCCGGCTTCTTCCGGGCGGTCTGGATCAACGAGATCGTCATCGAGGGTATCGAAATCCGGCCGTTCGGGGTCGCTTCGATCGAGTTCGACGAGAGCGGCAAGGCGGAAATCAGCTTTGTCGCCATAAGGCCCGGAAGCTACCATCTCACGGTTCCCGGCAGCAAAGGCGACACGCAACAGGTCACAATGACCATAGAGTGAGCAGGACATGAGTGGCCTGATTTTAGAAGACGTGAGCCACAACTGGGGCACCCGGCATGCTCTTGACGGCGTTTCCTTTTCGGTCGAGCGTGGACGCTTCTGCGCTCTGCTTGGTCCGAATGGCGCAGGCAAATCAACATTGTTCGGCGTGCTCACGCGGCTGTTCCTTCCACGAGAGGGCCGGATCGCAATTGCTGGCCATGACGTGGGGCGTGAACCGCGTGCGGCACTTGCCCGTATGGGCGTGGTGTTCCAGGCCTCGACGCTTGATCCGGACCTGACCGTCAGGCGCAATCTGCTCTATTTCGCCGCCCTTCACGGGCTTTCAGGGCGAGAGGCGGAGACCCGCATCGTGGCGGCACTCGAGAGGCTCGGCATGGCCGAGCGTGCCGGGGAAAAGGCCGCAAGCCTCAATGGAGGCCACCGCCAGCGCATGGAGATCGCCCGTGCGCTCGTCCACCGGCCCGAGGTGCTACTGCTGGACGAGCCGACCGTCGGGCTGGACGCAGCCTCGCGCGCCGCAATCACACAGCACGTCCACGATCTTGCCGCAGAGGGGCTGACCGTGCTTTGGGCAACGCACCTCGTGGACGAAGTACGAAGTCGGGATCAGCTCGTCGTCCTTCATTGCGGTCGAGTCCTGTCCGACGGTGAGGCAGGGGAAATCGGTGGTGACGAGTTGAACCAACACTTTCTCGCGCTTACAAGGGAGCAAACATGACCGTGGAGGTGTTCTTGACGGCGGAGCAGGAGACCGCTGGTCTTTTCAGGCCGCATGCCCTGATCACATTGCGGGCGATCGTGCACCGAGAGGCTCTGCGGTTCCTCGGGCAGCGAGGGCGGCTCATCGCGGCGCTGGTCAGGCCGCTCGTGTGGCTCTTTGTCTTCGCCGCCGGTTTTCGCGCCGCGCTCGGACTCTCGATAACACCGCCCTACCGGACCTACCTTACTTACGAAATCTATATCGTGCCGGGACTGATCGGAATGATCCTGTTGTTCAGTGGCATGCAGTCCTCGCTCAGTCTCGTCTATGACCGAGAGATGGGATCGATGCGGCTGTTGCTAACGGCACCCTTGCCTCGCTGGTGGCTGCTTGCCTGCCGATTGCTGGCCGGAAGTCTGATCGCCGTGTTGCAGGCCTATGTCTTTCTGGCAATCGCGGCCCTGTACGGTATCCGCTTTCCCTGGCTCGGCTACGTGGCCGCGGCCCCGGCAATGGCACTCGCCGCGATGATGCTTGGTGCGCTTGGCCTGCTGCTCTCCTCCTTTATCCGGCAATTGGAGAATTTCGCCGGGGTCATGAACTTCGTCATCTTTCCAATGTTCTTTCTCTCCTCGGCTCTGTACCCGCTGTGGTCGATGGCCGAAGCCTCTCCTCGCCTGAGAGACCTCTGTGCGCTCAATCCCTTTACCCATGCGGTCGAACTCATTCGCTTCGCACTCTATGCAAAGAGCAACACGACGGCGCTTGCCATTACGCTCGCCGCCTTCATCGTCTTTGGCCTTGTCGCCGTTTGGGGTTACGATCCCGCACGCGGAACGACCGCGCGAAAGACATAACCCACCCGAGCGCGGGCAATAGCCTGGAGAAGAACTATCCGCACCCAGTCCGGCTCCCGATCATCTGCAAGTCGGCTGCTGCGATCCCGAAGTCGTCTCTGAGGTCACCGCGATTTGGAAGCGCGCCTGGGTGTTTTGATCTTCCTCCAGGATACGGGCCGGGCGGCCCTCCATCCGAAGAATTCGTCCGGCAAGACGATCGGCCTCGCCCCGAACATGGGTGACGAGGAGCGTCGCACAGGGACGATCGGCAATCAGACGTTCGAGCAGAGTCATCATGTCCGAAGCAAGCGAGGGATCGAGACTGACGAAGGGCTCATCCAGGAGCAGCAGCTCCGGTGCACAGGCAAAGGCCCGCGCCAGGGACAACCGTCGTTGCTGTCCGAGGGAAAGCATATGAGGAAAGCGATCCCCAGCCCAGCGAGCCCCACCTTTTCCAGCCAGAGCTCCGCCTCCTCACGTGATATTCGTGCGATAACCGTGAGGTTTTCAACTGCCGTACGCCACGGCAGGAGCAGTGGTTCCTGGAAAACCATGGCGATGTGGGCCGTCGCTTCACGATGGCCGCTAAAGCAGTGGTCGAGGCCGCCAATGATCCGTAGCAAGGAAGTCTTGCCGACGCCCGACGGGCCGGTCAGTGCCAATGTCTCCCCCGGCGAGAGCGTAAGGGCGATGGGGCCGAGCACCCTGCCCGGCCCGCCGGCGTGAAGATCGAGCTTCAGGACGGGTTCAGCTGCCGGGGTGGTGGAAGACGCCATCAGGCAGCTCTTTCAGATCCCCGACCAGATCGGAACCACCGAGTTCGGCCATGAGCGCCAGCATCCTTGCTGCGGCCCGTTCGTTGACGGCTCCCTGCTTCGGCGTGCCGGCCAGGAAGCCCGCCTTCAAGGCCTCGAATTCCGCGTCGGTCTCAGCCCGCATCATCGGTCGGATGCGTGCCCAGGCGCTCGGATCGGTGGAGAGTTTCTCTTTTGCCTGGCGCGAGGCAGCGGCGATTGCTTCACCGAGTTTCGGGTGCGTCTTCAGGACCTCGCCACGCACGACATAACCGATGAGCGGTGTTTCCGGATCGAGGCCGAGAGCTCTGGCGGCCTCGTCCACCCCGAGCAGGGTGCGCATGCCCGCAGCCTGCATCCGGGCGCCGAAGTTCCAGAAGTTCAAGGCCCCCTGCAGCTCGCCACCGAGCGCCGCCTTGTAGACGAGTGGCGGAGCAGCGAAGACCTGCTCAGTCGTTTCGGCAAGATCGAAATGCTCGACCTTCTGCGCATACGCGCGCAGGATTAGCCAACTCTTGTCGATCGGGCTGCCGGCAACACCGATCTTTTGTCCTTTCAGGTCGGCAAGCGTCTTGGCCCGACTGTCGGCCGGTACCATCAGCCCGCCAACGGCGCGTGAATAGGGGATGAAGACAAGATCGCGGCCGGCGGCCCGCTCGCGCGCCACCCAGAGCCAGTCGGAAACGATCATGTCAACCTCACCGGCGACGAGCGCGATCTGAGCAGCAGGTGCCCCGGCGATGTCGGTCACGGCTATCGAGAAACCATTTGCCTTGTCGAAGCCATAGTGGCGGATGGTATCGGCCTCCCAGTTTACCGTGCCTGAAAGCTGAAGTGCCGCCCTGATGACGGGCGTTTCCGCGAAGGCTGGCATGCTGGAAAGAAGCGCAGCGACCGCAGCGCCGATGAGTGATTTCAGGAATGTCATAGCTCTCCTCCCCTTGAACAGTCGAATGGTATCCCCCCGCTCATATGGCTCGATATACGACCTATTGGGGGGGCTCTGCGGTGCCCAAGCCTCCAAGATTACGACCAAGGTCCAATTCATGGTGGTGGCGAGTAGGCGGATGATCCGCATGTGGAGCCCGCATCCTTTGTGGGCATGGAGGGAGGATGTCATGAGGAGTCTCGTACTGGCCGCGATTGCGGCCATCGCCTGCGCGAGTGCCGCGCATGCCGGTGTGACGGAAGAGGATATTGCAAAGGACGCCGAAACCGTCGGCGACGTCTTGACCAACGGCATGGGTCGCGGCCTGCAGCGTTTCTCACCGATGGAGACGTTGAACACCAAAAACGTCAAGAATCTCGTGCCGGCCTGGGCGTTCTCGTTGGGCGGTGAAAAGCAGCGTGGTCAGGAAAGCCAGCCGATCATCTACGACGGCATCATGTATATTACCGGCTCCTACAGCCGCCTCTATGCAATCGACACGAAGACCGGCAAGGAAATCTGGCAATATGATGCGCGTCTTCCGGAGGGCATCTTGCCCTGTTGCGACGTGGTCAACCGCGGTGCGGCGATCTTCGGCGACAACATCTATTTCGGCACCCTTGATGCCCGTCTTGTGGCATTGAACCGCAAGACGGGTGATGTGGTCTGGAACAAGAAGATTGCGAACTACAAGGAAGGTTACAGCTATACCGCCGCACCACTGATCGTGAACGGCCTCGTCATCACAGGCAATTCCGGCGGCGAATTCGGCATTGTCGGCGAAGTGCAGGCGCGCGATGCGCAGACCGGGGAACTTGTCTGGACCCGACCGGTGATCGAGGGTCACATGGGCACCTACAAGGGCAAGGAAAGCACGATGACCGGGACGCTTAATGCGACATGGCCCGGCGACCTGTGGAAGACCGGCGGCGGCGCCACTTGGCTCGGCGGTTCCTATGACGAAGACACCAAGACGCTCGTGTTCGGCGCCGGCAATCCCGCACCCTGGAACAGCCATCTCCGCAACGCCGGCAAGCCGGTCGAGGGCAACAAGGGCGACAACCTTTATGCCGCCTCACGACTCGGCATCGATCCTGAGAATGGCGAGATCAAATGGCACTTCCAGACCACTCCGCGTGAGGGCTGGGACTTCGACGGCGTCAACGAGGTTGTGCCCTTCGTCGACAAGGACGGAAACAAGCGCTTTGCGACGGCCGACCGGAATGGCTTTTTCTACGTGCTGAACCGCGAAGACGGGAAGTTCGTCTCCGCCCATCCGTTCGTGAAGAACATCAGTTGGGCAAAAGGCATCGATGAGACGGGACGTCCGATCTATAACGAGGACAACCGGCCAGGCGACGCGGCGGCAGCTGCCAACGGCTCCAAGGGCCAGCAGGTCTTTGCCGTTCCCTCGTTCCTCGGCGGCAAGAACTGGATGCCCATGGCCTACAGTCCGAAGACCGGCTTGTTCTATGTTCCTTCCAACGAATGGGGCATGGACATCTGGAATGAGCCGATCAGCTACAAGAAGGGAGCCGCCTATCTCGGCGCAGGCTTTACCATCAAGCCGCTCTTCGAAGACCATATCGGCAGCCTGAAGGCGATCGACCCCAATACCGGCGAAATCAAGTGGGAGTACAAGAACGGGGCGCCACTTTGGGGCGGGACGATGACCACAGCCGGCGGGCTCGTCTTTTTCGGAACGCCCGAAGGCGATTTCATCGCGCTCGACAACGAGACCGGGGAGGAACTCTGGAAGTTCCAGACCGGCTCGGGGATTGTGGGACAGCCTGTGACCTGGGAACAGGACGGCGAGCAATATGTCTCGGTGATCTCCGGCTGGGGTGGCGCGGTGCCTCTCTGGGGCGGCGAGGTGGCCAAGAAGGTCAATTACCTCAATCAGGGCGGGATGATCTGGACGTTCCGCTTGCCCAAGGAGCTCGCATCGCTGAACTGAACCGGTGCCGGGCGGAAACGCCCGGCTTTCTCCTTTTCCACGGGCCAGACAGGCCGATGAAGACGGACGAAAACCATGTTATGCTATCGCCAGCCTTTTCGGGAATTTCGTGTAATGCCAATTCCGACCGTCGAGAAGCCCGTGCGTAAGTTGAAATCGGCGTTGATCGTTGATGATCACCCGTTGTTCTGTGACGCGCTGGCAATGACGTTGACGGGGCCCGTCGGTATCCCGGACGTGGAGGCTGTCGGGACTCTGGAGGCTGCACTGGCCCGGTTGGAGGCAGGCCCTCTGCCGGACGTCGTGGTGCTCGACCTGAACCTGCCCGATGTCAACGGCCTCGACGGAGTGGTGCGTCTCCGGCGCGCCGTGTCGGAGACGCCGATTGTCGTCGTGTCTTCGCTCGACGAGATCCGCGTGGTACGAGCCTCACTGAAAGCGGGAGTGAACGCCTTCGTGCCAAAACATGCCTCGCGCGAAGAGTTTCGCGAGGCTTTCTCGGTTATAGCACGCGGCGAAATCCATGCGAGCAGCATGGCACTCGAAGCCTCGTCGCCTACGCCGTCCGAAGAGGCAGTCAAACGCTTGGCGCTGTTAACACGCCAGCAAGCGCGGATCCTGCAACTCATTTGTGCCGGCCGAATGAACAAGCATATTGCCTACGAGCTTTCGATCGCCGAGACCACGGTAAAGGCGCACATTACCGCGATCATGCGCAAGCTTGGCGTGCAAACCCGCATGCAAGCCGTCCTGTTCGCCCAGGAGGCCAGTTTCAACACGATGGTGAACGACATCTGAAAACAGTTGATCGGTCACGACTTCGCGCTGGCACGCGGGTCGCCAGATGCTTTAGACTCGATGACGGGGGAAAGGCGGAGGAGGCCATCGCCCGTGGAGGAACAGTTCGTTGCGCGTGCGCGCGTTTCAGCGCACGACACCTGCCCGGTCGAGCTCCTGGCGGCAAGCCTTGGCCCCGGCCCGTTTTCGCTTGTCCTACTCTTCGTTTCTCCTGAGGCTAACGTGCTTGCCACCGTTTCGCACGCGGCACTAGCCTGGCCGGACGCCCGAATCGCCGGTTGTACGACAGCGGGTGAGATTTCCAGCGCAGGCTATGATGACGGAAGCATCGTCGCGGTGGGCTTTCATGCCCGCTATTTTGCTGCCGAGACGCTGCTTGTTTCGGATCTCTCGACGCTCGTTGCGAGCGAGCTTTCCGATGCGCTGTTGCATCTTCGCCAAACGCTCGCTCGCGAGAGTGGACACTTTCCGGAAGAGTTCGCTTTGCTGCTCGTTGACGGCCTGTCGACCCGTGAGGACGAGCTGGCCTCGGCGCTCGCTGCGGGCACCGGGGCAATGCCGCTGATTGGCGGTTCGGCGGGCGACGGCGCCCGCTTCCGCGAGACTTTG
This sequence comes from Ciceribacter thiooxidans, assembly GCF_014126615.1. NCBI lineage: Bacteria > Pseudomonadati > Pseudomonadota > Alphaproteobacteria > Hyphomicrobiales > Rhizobiaceae > Ciceribacter > Ciceribacter thiooxidans. The sequence goes on along the minus strand of NZ_CP059897.1, from coordinate 647,902 downwards.
GTCTTCGACCGCGATCGGGTTCTTGCAAACGCCGCCGTGATCTCGGTCATGCGCAGTTCTTGCCCGATGCGCACTTTCAAGATGGATCATATCAAGCCGACGGAGCGGCGGATGGTCGTGACCGAGGCGGATCCGTCCGCCCGCATCGTGCGGCGGATCAATGCCGAGCCCGCTGTGCACGAATATGCCCGGCTCATCGGGATGCATCCGGAAAGCATCAACACGCTGACCTTTGCAATTCATCCCTTACGGTCCGCATGGGTGAGCGTCATTATGTCCGCGCGATCCAACGGGTTTTGCCCTCGGGAGAGCTTCTGTTCTTTTCTGCAATTGATGAGGGTATGGTTCTGACGATCGCCGAACCGAGGGATCTTGTGACCCATCTGGCAGACGAGCTGCAGGCCATGAAGCAACCACGAGACCCGGTCGCCATTCTGGCCTTCGATTGTGTACTGCGGCGGATCGAGGCTGAGGAAACGCAGATGACAGGGCGTGTTTCGGAGTTGTTGCGGAAACATGGCGTGATTGGCTTCTCGACCTACGGGGAGCAGATCGGCCCCATGCACGTCAACCACACGATGACCGGACTCGCTTTCTATCCTCCCGGCACCATCGTTTCTGGAACCATCCCATGAACAAGCGCATCTCCGATGGCCTTCTCGATGCCGCTGACGGCGAAGCACGCAACCTCGAAAAAATGCTCGAGATCGCCGATGCCCTGATGCGTCAAGTCGAGCAGAGTTCGGGAGACCGGGGAGCAGCCTTTGAGCAGTTTCGCCGCGCAGCCATCCTCGAGGAGCGTGTCCGACAGCGCACGCGTGATCTCGAAGCAACTCTGAAGCAACTCAATGATGCCAACAGCGCCGCAGAGCGAGCGAGACTTGACCTCTCGCAAGCAATCGAGGCGATCGAAGAAGGCTTTGCGCTGTTCGATCAAGCGGACGTGCTGGTTCTTTGCAGTTCGCGCTTCTGTCGCGATCTTGACGATGTGCGCCGGAGGCTTACACCCGGGATGACCTTTGTCGCCTATGTTGAGGCCGTCAGCCGTTCCAGCCTGCTCGCTCTCCCCAAGGGAGTAGCGCCGGACGTCTGGGCGGCGGAACGGATGCGGTTGCACGGAACGCCGCAAGTCTTCAACGTGGAATTGGCGGGCGACCATTGGCTCCAGGTCAGCGAACAGCGTACCGCGGACGGTGGCACTGTCGTCCTCCAGACCAACATCACCGATATCATGCGCAAGGAACGATCGGAACGGGGCAAGCTTCTGAACGATCAGGCGCGCATGATCGGCGCCACGCTGGAGCACATTAACCAGGGCGTCGGGATCTTCGATGCCAATCGCCGATTAGCGGGATGGAACAGCCGGTTTGCGCATCTTCTGGATATTCCACCACGACTATTGCGGCGGGGAACGCCCTTCGGGTCACTGGCCAACCGCATGGCCCGCACCACAACAATGGGCAAGGGCATTCCTCTTGACGTACTGACCCGTTGGGTTGACGGCACGCTGCCACGCGGGCCGCTTTCCTTTGAACTCGAGCATTCCTCCGGAATCATACTGGATGTGTTCGCGCAGGAGATGCCGGGACGGGGATTTGTTATGTCGTTTGCCGACGTCACTCGTGAACGCCATGCGATACAAGCGATGACCCGCGCGAACGCCACGCTCGAAGCACGCGTAGCATCCCGCACAGGAGACCTAGCGGCAGCGCTCGCCGAGGCAGAGCGAGCCAATTCGGCCAGAGTCCGCTTCGTCGCGGCGGCGAGTCATGACCTGTTGCAGCCGCTTTCCGCCGCAAAGCTGTTCGTCGCAGCGGCGCGGGACGATGCGGATGCGATGCCGATGCGTGGCACCCTTGAAAAGGCACACAACGCACTTGTTAGCGTTGAGGGGATACTCGGCGCATTGCTGGACATCTCTCGGCTTGAGGCCGGCGGTGCTGCAGTCGATATCGGACCGGTTCCCCTTTCCCTTCTGCTCAGACAGCTTACCGACGAATTTGCGCCCATCGCGGCTGGCAAGGGACTGAGGCTCGACATCCTGCCTTGTAAGCTGACGGTATCAAGTGATCCTACTTATCTGCGCCGTATTCTGCAGAATCTGATCAGCAATGCGATCCGTTACACGAGCAACGGTCGCGTTCTCGTCGGGCCAAGACGGGTGAAAGGTCAGGTGCGCATCGAAGTCCATGACACGGGACCGGGTATCCCCTTGGACCAGCAAGAATCGATATTCCGCGAATTTCACCGCATCGAGGGTTCCGCCTCGGCATCAGAAGGCATGGGCCTGGGTCTCGCAATCGTGGAAAGGGCGTGCGGGCTGCTTCGTCACAGGCTCGCACTTCGGTCCACGCCAGGACGCGGTACCTGCTTTTCTGTTGATCTGGCCGTCGCCGTACAGCACGCGAAACCCACCCGTCGGGAGACCACTCCGACGATAGCGGAGGAGCCGGGAGACAACGGCGACTGCATCGCGCTTTTGGTGGAGAACGACGCTGACCTGCGTCGAGCTATCGCCATGCTTCTCGAGCGGAGAGGCGTAAGCGTCCTCGAAGCGACAAGCGGTGAAGAAGCACTCTCACTGCTAGAGGAGATCGGGATCGTACCTGATGTATATCTTGTCGACCAGCAGTTGGACGGGGCTCTGACTGGAATAGAGACTGTAAAAGCCTTGCATGCGGAATATGGCGAGCGCCCAACCCGCATCCTCACGGCAAACCGTACACCAAAGACCCGTCTCGATGCAGAGGCCGCCGGCATCGAGATTATGTATAAGCCGATCGCAGCCGACGCCCTCGAAGCCTTTGTTCTGCATTCCAGCTAGCTGGAGCCGAGGACGCATCGCGGTGCGAACGGCCCCGTAGCCAATCCCATAAACCTCGAACCGGCTGCACCGCCACCGACCGACTTCTTTGTCAGTCGTCAATGAAATCCGGCGCGCGCCCAGCTATTTAGGAAACAGACGAAGAAGCGAACGAAAACGGTACGGCCATGCTTCCTTTCACCATCGAACAGTTCCTTGCAGTCTTCGCCGCCTATAACGCCGCGATTTGGCCAGCGCAAATCGTTGCCTATCTGGTTGGTGCGATGGCCGTCGCGCTCATTTGTTCGAAATCGGGCTGGTCCGACCGGGTGATCGCGTTTGCTCTTGCGCTGATGTGGCTTTGGACGGGCATCGCCTATCACGGCATCTTCTTCTCCGCGATCAACAGGCCAGCCTATCTGTTCGGTGCCCTGTTTGCGCTGCAGGGGTTCTACTTCGTCTTCGCCGGTGTTGTCCGATCGAGGATAGCATTTTCCGCCCGCGACGACCTCGCCGGATGGATCGGCTACGCATTCATTGCCTACGCGATGGTGATCTACCCGCTTCTTGGCGTCGCGACAGGACATTCATGGCCGGCAATGCCGATGTTCGGTGTCACGCCGTGCCCGGTCACGATCTTCACATTCGGAATGTTGCTGCTCGCAACGGGATTTTCGCGCTGGTTGCTTGCCATCCCTGTGATCTGGTCGGTGATCGGCGGTTCGGCCGCCTTCCTGCTCGGGGTGCAGCAGGACTGGCTCCTCCTGATAAGTGGCGCGATTACGATTGGCGCCTTGATGCAGCAGCGGCGCCCGACGGCTTGACTGGTACGGATCATCCACGGTCGGCGACAGACTCTCGCTTGCGCGGGCGGATCCTCCTCCGGATCTCGCCGACCATCTGCAGAGCGCAACCGCCCATCGCTGATCACGCGGTAAGGACTTGATGATCTGTCCCGATGGTTTGATAGATCAGTGGGGATGGACTGTGACCAACTGGACGAATCGGATTCTTCCGCTCGATCTGCTGAACTGATGTGCGCACCCGACGGCGCTCGGGATCCGCAACCGGAACGGCATCAAGCAACTGCCGCGTATAGTCGTGTCGCGGGTGCTGCAGGACTGCATCCGTGCTCCCGATCTCGACGATACGGCCCTGATCGAGGACGGCGACGCGATGGCTCATTTTCTCAATGACAGCGATGTCGTGGGAGATGAAGAGATAGGCAATACCGTCCTGGCGCTGCAATTCCTGCATCAGGTCGATGACCTCTGCCTGAACCGAGACGTCGAGCGCCGAAACCGCTTCGTCGGCGACAATGATCTTCGGCTTCGACGAGAGCGCGCGGGCAATGCAGATTCGTTGGCGTTGTCCGCCGGAAAACTGGTGAGGGTAGCGGTCGATGCTGTCGGCCGGCAATCGCACCCGGGCGAGCAGTTCCGCCGCGACCTCCCGCCTTTCGCGCGGATCAAGCCTTGTGTGAATGATCAGCGGCTCGGTGACGAGCTCGGCGACCTTCATACGCGGATTGAGACTCGCATAGGGATCCTGGAAGATCATTTGCAGGTTTCGCCGCATCGGACGCATGTCGCGACGGCCGAGCGGCATGAGGTCCCTGCCACCGAAAAGGATCCGACCGCTTTCCGGCTCGACCAGCTTGAGGACCGAGCGGCCGACGGTCGACTTGCCTGATCCGGACTCACCCACCAGACCGAGCGTTTCGCCCGCCCGCAGAGTGAAGCTTACATCCTCGACAGCATGGACCCGCGCGACGAGCCGCCTGAGCATACCCTTGTGGACAGGGAACCGGGTGACGAGATTCTTCACCTCGAGCACCAGTCCTTCGGCCGGCTCCGCCTCGGTCTCGAAACCGGGCGCCTCTGCCTTCGACGTCGCGGCAGCGTAGACTGGCGCACCCGAGCCGAGCTTCGGAACGGCATCGAGCAACTCACGCGTATAGGCGGCGCGCGGCTGGCGAAACAGCGCGCCTGTCTCTGCCGTCTCGACCATCGCCCCGTGGCGCATGACGACGACCCGATCAGCCATCTCCGCGACGACGCCCATGTCATGGGTGATGAAGATGACCGCCGTACCGCTGTTTTCCTGCAATTCGCGAATGAGATCGAGAACCCCGGCCTGGATCGTAACGTCGAGCGCGGTTGTCGGTTCGTCGGCGATCAGCAGGCGCGGCGAACACGCAAGCGCCATGGCGATCATCACCCGCTGACGCATGCCCCCGAGAGCTCGTGCGGATACTGCGCAAGTCGGCGACCGGGATCGGAGATGCGAACGCGGTCGAGAAGATCGCGCGCCTCGCGCAACGCCTGGCTCGGTGATAATCGCTTGTGATGGATGAGTGGTTCGCAGATCTGGTCGCCGATCGTCAGCACCGGGTTGAGTGCGCTCATCGGCTCCTGGAAGATCATCGAGATGGAGTTGCCGCGAATGCGCTGCAATTGCGGCCGGCTGATCGCGGCGAGGTCGACGACGCTCTCGTCATCGCGCCGGAACGCAATGCGGCCTTTGTCGAGCCGTCCGCCCTCTCGCTCGATGAGCCCGAGGATGGACAGCGCGGTGACGGACTTGCCCGAGCCGGATTCCCCGACGATCGCAAGCGTTTCACCGGCGAAGATATCAAAGGAGAGACCCTGGACCGCAGCGCGCGGTCCGTTCGCCGTGTCGAACGAGACCGACAGGTTCTCGACCTGGAGCAGAGGGGTTCTGGTTCTGTCGGTCATCGTCATCCCTATTCGGCCGCCTGCTGGAGATGGCGAAGTCGGATTTCCGGATGCTCGTGGAAGGGCGGAAGCGGTTCGATCCAGTGACGAGCCGTCTCCGCGGCGTCGAGCGAAACGCGCATCGAATCCTTGCCGAACACCGTCCAGTCGATCCGGTCCGAAAGCTCGAGAAGAGCATAGGAGCCGGCCGGTTCCGGATGCGTGGTGAAGGTCTCGGTCAGCGATTGCAGGGTGAAATGCGGCTGGCCGTTGACCATGGTCATCGTGTTCCAGTGCACATGACCGGCAAAACAGGCAACCGGCACGCGGGCGCCGGCGAGAATTGCGCGGACGCGCTCGGCTCCCGCCGGATAGGTCGAGGCCTCGGGATTGCGCTGGAAGTAGTAGTTTCCGGCCTGGGAATGGCCCGAAACCGGGACATGGCTGAAGATTGCGAGCGGGCGCGTGGCGTTGCGCACGACGCCGGCGAGCCACAGCAGATCCGCCTCCGGCAGGATGAAACCGCCCGGCCGATGGATCTTGGCATCCGCCCGCCAGATGACCAGGGTCCAGTCACCGATGTCGACCGTGGCGCTGGAAAGATCCTGGCCGAGGATGGCGGCGTTTTCGTCCACGCTCAGATAGTCGCGGTCGTGATTGCCACAGATGTGGAAACGCGGCGTGTTCACACCGGCGAAGATTTCGGCGACGTCCTGTTCCAGTCGCTTGTCCGTCTCCTTGTCACAATCGGAAATCCGGTCGCCCATGTCGATGACGACATCCGGCTTCGTCCGGTCGACGAAACCCGTGAACTCCTCGAGGAGACGGAGCGCAGAGGTGCCTTTCTTAGTGAAGTTGTCCTTGCCGTGATGAATGTCGGTGACGATGCAGAGGCGCGTAGTGGCCATGGATGATCCGCCTTGAAAAAATGGGAGGAACCGGGCGGCAGACACGCCGCCCGATGACGACATGTCTCTTAGTTGGAAGCGACCGAGATGGAGCCGGCGCGGAAGTCGAGCACATATGGGATATGACCCGGCTTGGGACCCCACTGAACGTCCTTCTGCATCGCCCAGGACTCGTATGGCTGATAGAGCACCAGCATCGGAGGATCCTGCTTGATCCGGTCCATCAGCTCGACATAGGCGGCCTTGCGGTCTTCCACCTTCTCAGAGAAGCGGAACTTCTCCCAGGTCGTGGCATAGGCTTCGTCGGTCTTGAAGCGGCCCTCGCCTTCCGACGGTCCTTCGGGTGCCCACATGACGCCGAACGAACCGAAGGGGTCGGCAAAATACATTGGGTTAGACCAGTTGCGCACCATCATGGTCGGATCGCCGCCCGTCCACTTGTCATCGACATTGATGCGGGTCTTGATGCCGATTGCGTTCCACATCTCGGCGATTGCCTGCATGGCGAGCAGACCATTGGTATAATAGACGGCCGAGGTGTCCATCCGGATCTCCTCGCCCTTGTAGGAGGATTCGGCCAGCAGTTTCTTGGCCTTCTCCAGATCGTACTCGAAGGTCTTCAATTCCGGCATGTAGAGTTCGCCGAACTGCTTGTAGGTGTGGGTCGAAGGAACCACGGCCTTGCCGAGCCACAGCGCCTCGTTGAGCGTGTCGCGGTCCACCGCATAGCTGATCGCCTGGCGGAACTTCGGATCCTTCATCACCTCGTTCTGGGTGTTGAAGATCAGGATGTGGAACAGGGGCGTGACGTCGCTCGCGACCTTCAGATTGCTGTTGGACTCGATGGTTGCGAGCTGGTCCGGCGGCACGTTGGTGATGATGTCGACTTCCTTGTTCTTCAGCGCCGTTATGCGGCTCGCCATTTCCGGCACGTAGGAGACGGTCACCTTGTCGAAGGGGGCCTTGTCGCCCCAGAAGGCCTCGTGACGTTCCCAGACGAGCTTTTCGCCCGGCACGAACTGCGCGATCTTGTAGGGACCCGTGCCGATCGGAGCCAGCGAGAAGGCCTCGTAGTCGGAATCCTCGGCGGCGTTCGGGTCACCGGTGAGCGCCTTGGTATATTTCTCCGGAATGATCATCAGTTGCTGCATGTTGATCAGCGTTTCCCAAAGCGGCTCGGGGCGCTTGGCGACGATGCGGATCGTGTGGTCATCGACCTTCTCGGCGCGGTCGAAATTGCCGAGACGGTCCTTGGCGCGCACGACATAGGGCTTGAAGGTCGGCTGCAGCATGCGGTTCAGCGAGAAGATGACGTCGTCGGCCGTCATCGGATCGCCGTTCTGGAAAACGACGCCCTCGCGCAGCTTCAGTTCCATGACGGTCGGCTCGACGAGCTTCCATTCAGTCGCAAGACCCGGCCGGAACTTCGTCTCGGCCGATTCGGCATCCTTGTCGATCAGCACGTCGAAGCTGTTGTAGTAGAATTGCGATCCGACGTTCGAGTGGTCGCGGCCGGGGTCGAGATAGGGCGGCATGTTGGCCGATCCCACCGTCAGTTCGGCGGAAAGGGCACTGCCGCTGGTCAGCGCGAGCAGTGTCGAAGTGATGATCATCCTGGTCTTCATGATGGTCTCCGTTGCAGGGCTTCAAAAGGTCCGGCCGTTTTTCGGACGGCCGGTATTGGTGTCGGCGGCGAACCGCCATCGTCGCGTGGTGCTCAGCGGTCCCGCAGGCGCACGTCCATACGATCGCGCAGCCGGTCTCCGAGCATCTGCACCACGAAGGTGATCAGCAGGATCAGCAGAGCCGGCGCTGCGACGATCCACGGTGCGGTGTGCATGTAGTCGCGGCCGATACCGACCATGGAGCCGAGCGTTGCGGTCGGCGGCCTTAGGCCAAGCCCGAGGAAGGAGAGGCTCGATTCCAGCAACACGATGTTCGAGAAGTTCAGCGTGAACATCACGACGAGCGGCGAGATGACGTTGGGAACAATGTGGCGGAAGGCGATCCGGAACGACGAGGCGCCCGCCGCCCGCGACGCTTCGATGAACGGCATCTCGCGCAGCTTCAACACTTCGCCCCGGATGATCCGCGCGTACTGCTCCCAGTATGCGATGCCGAGCACAACGATCAGAACCTGGATGTCGCTGCCGAAGACGGCGACCGCCAGAAGAGCGACGAGGGTGAACGGAACCGCAATCTGAATGTCGACGAGCGCCATCACCAAGGCATCGATCCTACCGCCGACAGCACCCGCTAGAAGGCCGAGCGTGCCCCCGATCAGCATGCCGATGATCGCGCCGGACAGTGCAATCGAGAGCGTCATCTGCAGACCGTGGAGACAGCGCGACAGCACGTCGCGGCCAAGTTCGTCGGTACCCAGGAAATGCCCGGCCTTGGCGCCGGCAAAACCGATCGGCGGCTTCAACCGTGACAACAGGCTTTGCGCATTCGGCTCGAACGGCGAGATCAGGGACGCTCCAAGGGCGGCAAGCACCAGCAGGACCGCGCAAAGCATGACGAGCCGCATCGGCCAGTCCAGCCCCATCCAGGCGCGCCGCGCCATGGCCAGCCATCGAAGGCGTCCTGAAAGGGGCGAGCACGTCACCTCTGGAAGGGTGTCGATCGTGGTATCGGACATCTTTGCCAGCCTTTCTCAAGCGTTCCTTCCGAGGCGTACCCTCGGATCTGCAAGGCCGTATGCGAGGTCGACCAGCAGGTTGATGACGATGACGGCGAGGGCGACGGCAAGCACGCCGAACTGCAGAACCGGATAGTCCCGGCGAATGGCCGAGGAGACCAGAAGTTCTCCAATGCCACGCCAGGAGAACACCGTCTCGATGACGACGCTGCCGGCTGCCACCAGACCGGCAATCTGCAGACCCAGCACCGAGAGGATGGTAATGTTGGCGTTGCGAAGCGCATGCTTGAGGATGACAACCCGCTCCGGCAGCCCTTTTGCCCGCGCAGTACGCAGATATTCCTGGTTCAGCACGTCCAGCATGGCGTTTCGGATGAAGCGGGTCATACCGGCGATGTAGAAGGTCGAAAGCGCGGTGACCGGCATGACGAAATGCAGCCAGGTGGAGTTGCCGGTCGAGGGCAACCAGCCCAACCAAAAGGAGAAGACAAGCAACAACAGTATCGCCAGGACGAAATTGGGAATGGCGTAGCCGAAGAAGGCACCACCCATGATCGCATTTCCGATCCAGGAATTGCGGTAGATCGCGGCGGCTATGCCCGCAGGCACGGAGACCAACAGCGTCAGCCCCACTGCGCCGATCATGAGCTGGAGCGATGGCCATACGCGCTCGGCGAAGATCTGTGCCACTGGACGCCGCTCGATCAGCGATAGGCCGAAATTGCCGTCGGCCAACGAAGCCAGATAGCGGACGAACTGTTCGCCGTAGGATCCGTCGAGCCCATAGTATTCGATCAGCAACTGGCGATCCTTCGCGCCGAGCCCTTCGCCGGCGAGAAAGTCGATTGCATTGCCGGAGAGCCGGGTGGCAAAGAACACCGCCGTAACGATGACGGCGACGGTCAGGCCTGTACGCAACACTCTGCTGACGACGAATTCGAGCATTCGCTTCACCTCGCAACTTGTCTAGACTGTATGAACATGTTCTGTTACAGCGATGTTGCCGGCACATGATTTTTTTGTGACGTGGTCGAGGATCGCTGGAAGGGCCGAGCAACCAAGGAATATGCCGGAGCGGCGCGGTGGATTCGGGCAGGCAAGGGTCAGCGAATGGACATTTCGAAAAATCCCGTCTGGCGGGACCGGGAACTGCCGGTATGGCGGCAAATCGAGGCGGATCTGGAGGTCGATGTACAGACGGGCGTGTATGACGCCGGCGAACGGCTGCCGAGCGAGCATGAACTGACGGCAAAGTACGGCGTTAATCGTCATACGGTGCGGCAGGCGCTTGCCAGCCTCGCGCAGAAGGGCATCGTCAAGGCGCATCAAGGTAAAGGCGTCTTCGTCGCCGACGAGCCGTTCGAATATAGGCTCGACCGAAACGCCAAGTGGAGCGAAGTGGAGAAGCGCTTCGACGGCGGACGTGGCGGACGCCTGCTCGACAGCTACGAGCAGCCGGCCAATCAGGCGATCGCCCGCACCCTGAAGCTGGAGGTCGGCACGCCGCTGGTTGTGACCGAGACCTTGCGCACGGTTGGCCCCGGCATCGCCACCTACGGCTATCACATGTTCGCCAAGCAGCGGTTCGACGGGATCGCCGCGGCCTTCGGCGAGACTGCGAGCTTCACGCAGGCGCTGGCCAGGTTCGGCGTCGATGCCTTCTTCCGCGCATCGACGTGGATCGACTGCCGCATGCCGCGACCGCGCGAGGCCGCGGCACTCGGTGTCTCAGTTTCCCTTCCGGTCATGATCATGACCTATGTCGACACTGACAGCGCCGGCACCCCCATCCTCTATGGCCACGGCGTGTTCCCGAAGCGAACGATGCGGATCAGGATCGACACTTGATCCAGATCCGGGCTCTGCAATGGAGAGCCGGGGACACTTGCAGCGTCCGGCAGACAAGGCGACAGCCGGTGTCTCACCTTCACGATGAGGACCGGTGCAATCCCGATCAGGGTCCGGCGAGATCCAGGGGCGCACCCGTTGAGAGCCTTCCCGGGCTCAAGAGAACCGGGATGCCGGTTTCCACGGCCATGGCGCTCCTCGGAGGAGGTGAAGGTTCGATCAGGACGGTATAGCCGCCGGCCCGTCCGGCGCTCTGGAAACCAGAGGGATAAGCGCAAACGCACCGGCGCCCGCCAGACCCACCGCCATGACGACCCAGAGCGCGCCGTGCACGCCGATCCCCGCCATGGATATCGACATCATGACCGGCGCGACGGCCGACGTCACCTGCTTGGCCGTCGTACCCCATCCCATCCTGCTGCCGTAGCCCTGCCGCCCGAAGAGTTCGAGCGGCAAGGTTCCTCCGACGATGCTCGTCAGGCCGGAGCCCAGTCCCATGCATATGGCGAAGATCACCGCCCCCGCGAACCACGGCGTCGTGGAAAGCAGGATCACGATCCCGATCGGCATCAAGACGGCCGCGATGACCGCGAGCCGGGACTGGGAAAGGCCGCCGCCTAACAACAGGTTTAGCAGCCGGCTGGCGACCTGCGCGGGGCCGAACAGGGAGGCGATCAGAAGCCCTGCCGTCCCGAGGCCCAGCGCCTGCGTAAGCGGCACCATGTGGACCAGCATGGCGGACAGTGCGTAACCTTCGATGGCGAAGCCGAGGAGCATCAGGAGGAAGACCAGCTTTCCGTTCGCTGCCGGGCGCCTTGCCTCTTCGGAGGGAGCCGCGCGCGCCGCCATCACGGCGCCAGATGTAAGGCGGGCAATGCCGAGGTGCACGGGAAGACAGACGAGGACATGCAGCGCCGCGTAGAGCAGCAGGACGTCCTGCCAGGGCATCCGGGCATGCAGCCATGAGGTCAGTGGCCAGAAAAGGGACGACGCGAAGCCAGCAATCAGCGTGAGATGCACGATGGACGTCTGCGCCCGCCGTCCCCCGCCTGCACGATCGCCGTGAAGGCGGTGGAATAGAGGACGCCTGCGGAGACGACCTGCATCATCGTCAGCGCAAGCGCGAAGGTCGCGGGTCCTGTCGAAAGCGCGGCAAGGACCAGGGTGAGCGCCGCGCCGCAGGAGCCGGTGGCCATCACCCTTCCGGCACCCCACCGGTCCGCAAGCCTGCCGGACATGGGCGCAGCGAAGGCCCCGACGAGCAGGGCGACGGAGAACATTCCATAGACCTCCTGCTCCGACACCGCGAGGTCGCGCGCGATGTCGGGCACGAGAATGCTCAGGCAATAATAGAGCGTGCCGTAGCCGATGATCTGCGTGGCACCCAGCCCGGCAAGCGCCCGGACCGGCAGTCTTGCTTCGGACGACTTCACAATCTCTCGACCGCCCTTTCCGTCGGGGCCTTCGCACCGCAGCCGCAGCCTGCTTTGCCTTCGTCCTTCGCCACAGTGTCCGCCTCGCAGCATGCGTCCTCACGTGTGGTCGACGGCCCGCCGCAGCAGCCGGACGACACGGCCGACTTGACGCCGGCGGAACAGACGCCTGTTTCTGGAAGTACCAGTTCCACCCGCCGGGCTGCCTCGTGGTCGCCAGCGATCTCCGCGACGACAGAGCGGGCCTGCTCGTAGCCGGTCTTCATCAGGAACGTGGGCGCGCGTCCGTACGACTTCATGCCGACAATGTAGAAGTCCTTTTCGGGATGGGAAAGCTCTTCCACGCCATGCGGAGGGACGGTGCCGCACGAATGCAGGTTCGGGTCGATGAGCGGAGCCAGCGCTGGCGGCGCCTCGATCGCGGGATCAATCCCGATGCGGAGTTCGCGAAGGAAGTCGAAGGCCGGCCGGAATCCCGTCGCCACCACGACGTTGTCAACGACTAAGCGGATCTCCCGTCCGCCGGCAGCCGCAAGCACCGTCACCTGCTCCCCGTCCTCCTGGACGGCACGGGCGGCAAACCCCGTCAGCATACTGAGCTTGCCCTCGTCCATGGCCTTCTTCGCGGCAAGGCCGAGCGCGCCGCGTTCGGGGAGCTGATCGTTCAGGCCCCCGCCGAGCAGACGGTCGACGCCACTCTGGCGGAGCGCCCAGAAAATCTCCGTCTCCGGATCGGATTGCTGCAGCTCCATGAGCGCGAGGGCCGTGTTGATCGCCGAGTGGCCGCTGCCGACGACGAGGGTCCGTTTTCCCGCGAACGTGCCGCGGCGCATCCCGGTGACGTCCGGAATACCGTAGGAGATCCTGGTCGTCTGGCGCTCGCCCGCGACCGCGAGCCCATCCACGCCCATCGGGTTCGGCTGGTTCCACGTGCCGGAGGCGTCGATGACGGCGCGCACATCCACCTCCCGCTCGATGCCACCGTCGAGGTATCGCACAACGAATGCCGCCGTATCCCGCCCTCGCGAAGCCGCCTTGTCCAATCCCTTCCGAGTCACTGCCGTCACCGTCGCGCGCAGCCTGACGGCCCGGCGGATTGGAGCGACCCTCGACAAAGGCACCAGATAGTTCTCGATGATCTCCTTTCCATTCGGCAGAGCGTCTGGATTTGGGGCTTTCCAGCCTTCGGCCTCGAGGAGGCGGCGTGCGGCGTCATCGATATTGTATCGCCAGGGCGAGAAGACACGGACGTGCCCCCATTCCAGCAGAGAAGCGCCAACGGAACCGCCCTTCTCGAAGACAATGGGCTCGATGCCGCGTTCAACGAGGCGTGCGGCCGTCGCAAGCCCGACCGGCCCCGCACCTACGACCGCCACGGGAAGTTCTGATCTGGCAGACATCATGCCCTCCTTTTCCATAGTTCTAGAATTATAGAATTACCGGCGTAAAAAAAGAGGCGTCACACCACCTCTTCCTCCTGCTCGCCGCAACATTTCTCGTCCGCGCAGCACTCATCCACGAGAAAGCCGATCAGCGACTGCATGGTCGGATAGTCTGCCCGGCAGATCAACGTCGTCGCTTGTCTCTCCTGTGATGCGAGACCCGCCTCCACCAGCCGTTTGAGGTGGTGGGACAAGGTCGACGCCGGGATGCCGATGCGCTCCTGGAGATGACCGACGGCGATGCCGTCGCGCCCCGCCCTCACGAGCACCCGGTAGATATTCAACCGGGAGGGATTTCCCAGCGCCTCCAGTTGTGATGCTGCTTCTTCGATAATCATGGAAATACGCTATGCAGTTTGAGCGAGGCTGTCAATGGCTATTTCGACATTCATCGAAATACATCATCTTGCCACCAGACGTTCATAGCAGAGACAATGGGGCTCGTTACCAACAACGGAAGCAAGACTGCCGCAGGTACCCATCCGAAAGGTCGACCTCCGATGAGCGTTCCAACGAAGGAGCGAGCGGCCATCACCAAAAGGAATTCCGGTTCCTGCCGAAGACTGCAAAGGCGTTGCCGCGGCCGCACCGGATGAACCCGCCAATCATAGAGGGCAGACTTCCGACCAGCTTGATGACGACGCCGAGAAGCGACGACCCGATCGTCAAGGGATGACTCCTTCTTCTGGCCGAAGGCGTCGACCTTTTCGAATGCTTTCGCCAGGGAACTCTGATTGGGAATCGTCATCAACATTCGGGCGGCTCAGCCATGTCCCGCGTGGCCAAGTTTTTCCTCCAGGTGTCGGCCCCTACCGACCAAGGTCCGATGTAACGCAGACTTGCTGACCGTGATGCCCTCAATCGCGAGGCTCGAACAAGGTCCTGTCCCAGCTATCAACGAGCCGGGCCACGGTCGCATCTGTATGCGCTTCAATCTTCTAGGAACTACTATCCTCGCCAAGGCGGACAATTCAGACATGAACGCTCCGCGGCCCATGCACCATTCTACGTGATCTATGTGTATTCCGCATTTCCCCAGAAATGCGGGCCACCATACTCTGGTTCGACCCGCTGTTCTGCTTCGGCGCCATGCCAACCGATACAAATCTGTAGGTGCTTCCGCAATGCAAGACCTCCCCCGACGACCGTCGTTGTCGTCACTGACACCGAATTTTGCCAAGCAGAACACAGTGCCGAGGCTATTGGGAGAGGCGCCGACACGTCGAAGTCGCTTGCCGTCAACACCCTTCTTCCCAACTTCACCCACTTCGACACGCTTGATGCCGCCCGTGACGCCTCGATCGACCCCGAGAATTCGCCGGCAAGCGCTTGGACCGAGGCCGGCTTGCAGATCCGCGTCTGCACGTTGGAATGAATGCGGCGGCAGCACTCTGAGGTCCGGACCGGAGGTTGCGGACGAATATCCGCCCAAGGGCGATTACTGAAAAAGTTCCGCTTAGGGAGAAACGCATGACTGATCGGACGCTAATCCGAAGTGTTCGCATTATCGATGGAACCGGTTCGCCGTGGTATCGTGGAGATGTGCTGATCGATGAGGGTCACATCTCGCGAATCGGGACGGACTTTCCACGAGAAGCGGCGGACATCGTCGTCGAAGGCGCGGATCGCTATCTCGCGCCTGGCTTCATCGATGCCCACTGCCACGACGACCTTATATTCCTGCGCGAGCCGGACCGGCCGGAAAAGGCCTTCCAGGGTGTCACCAGCATTGTCGTGGGAAACTGTTCCTTCTCGCTCTATCCGGCCGTCGATACGTCACGGGAGAACCTGCGACGGCACTTTTCGGGACTGCTCGGCCACACCGAAGACCGCGAGATCTTCGATGATCTGCAGTCCTATCGCGAGCGACTGGAAGGTCAGGGAATTGCCCTCAATCTCGTGTCCCTTGTCGGCCACGCAGCTTTGCGCCTAGCGATTTTGGGGCACGATCGCAGGCACGCGAGCGAAAGCGAGATCAACACGATGTGTGCGATGCTAGACGTCCAGCTCTCGCAAGGCGCGGCGGGTCTGTCTCTCGGACTCGTTTATCCCCCGAGCGCATTCGGCGACATGACTGAGATGGTAGCGCTCGCCGGCGTCGTCCGCCGCCACGGCAAGGTCCTCGCAGCCCATATCCGCGCCTATGAGGCGGGACTGCTTCCGGCAATGGAGGAGTTCGCCGACATTCTGCGTCTGTCGGGGGCCGCTGGGCTCCTCTCGCACCTTCAGTCGGCGGGACGGCCCAATTGGGGCCAAATCCCGGTTGCTCTGGACAGGCTGGAGGCCATGCGCCAGGAGGGCGTCGACATCAGTTTCGACATGTATCCCTATCCGGCGGGCAGCACCTGGATCCTGCAATTGCTGCCGCCGGCCACGATGGATGGCGGCCTCGAAGCCCTCAAGAAGCGGCTCGAAGATGAGTCCTTCCGGGAACTCCTGCGGCGCTGGGTCAATCAGGGAGGCCCGGAATTCGACAGCCAGAGCAAGGTGTCCCTGATCGGGTGGGAAAACGTACAACTTTCAGCGATCGGCATCGACGCGTTGAAAAACTTCGAGGGACTGGACATGCAAGCCGCGGCGGAGCGGGTTTCTGTTGAGCCGTTCGACCTCATGCTCCGTTTCATTCTGGAGGATGATGGCCAAACAGGCATCATCCTGTTCCAGCTCGACGAGGACGACCTGAAATGCGCCTGTTGCCATCGCCTTTACATGGCGGGCTCGGATGGCTTGCCACGCCCGGGATCCAGGCCTCATCCGCGGGCGTTCGGGACTTTTCCGCGCATTGCGGGGCCGCTTCGGCGGGACAGGAAATGGTTCGGGATCGAGGATGCCGTTCGGAGGATGACATCGGTTGCCGCCCAGCGATTTTCGCTGCTGGATCGCGGCGTCGTCCGGCCCCGCATGGCAGCCGATCTGGTGCTGTTTTCCGATGACATCGCCGATCGCGCGACCTTTGAGCGATCGACGGAAATGGCCACCGGTATTTCCCATCTCTGGGTCAACGGAAGGGCGGTCGTTGCCGACGGGAGGCTGACGGGAATCCGTCCTGGCCGCGTGATCTGACTGTCACGCTCGGAGACGGGTAACGGCCTTGCGGACCCAGTCGAGCCGCGCCTTTGGGATCAGCCCGTAATTGTAGAAATTGATGCCGTCGGCGCCGCCCGCTCGGGCGGCCTCTGCTCGCAAGGCAAGGTCATCGGCTCCGCGCATTTCCGGATAGAACACCCGAAAGCCCACTCCCAGATATTTGTCCGGACCGAGGATGTCGCGGCCGTTCCTCATAAGAGCCGCGATGTCGTCCACTTCCATGTCATAGCCGCAGAGAATGGCGCCGTCGCACACCTTGCCGACAGCAGCAAGGTCCACGCCGCCGATCCAACCGTCCTTGAGATCGATCAGCACGATCTTGCTGGCCTCGTCGGCCTGCTCGCGGATTTCGCGAACAAGGCTGGTGACGGGCTCGGTACGCCAGGCGAGGAAGGCATATAGATCGGGATAGTCGCGAAAGGCGGAAATGCCTTTTTCCGGAAAGTCCGCGAACTGAACTTCGGGAACCGCGCGCTCGCAGGCCTCTGCGAGAAACTTGCGAACGACCTTCCGCGCACCGTCGATGTTGATCCCGACGCGCATGGTGGCCGTGCGGCAATGGTCGCAGAAGCAGAGGGAAAACAGGAAATCGTCCTCAGGCGTCAGGCCGACGCCGTCCTTCTCATGGTGGAAGCCGTGCAGGAAGCCCATGAAGTTCGGGCTTTCGAGTTCAACCATGTCTGGCTTATAGCGGCTGGTGATATCCCGCACCATCGTCGCGACATAGTCGCGGGCGGCAGGGCTCGACGGGCAGAGATTGAACGGATTGGGATCGCCGAATGCATTGCGTGTGACATCGCCGGGATGAAGCAGACCGAGGCGCGTATTGTGAAGGCATACCGTCCAGCAGGAAACGGACATGCCGCCCTCATCACGAGCCCTGATCAGGGTGTCCAGCATATCACCCCGCGCGGCGACGTTGCGCGCCATGAGCGGCTGGATGCGCTTTTGCTCCCAGAGCTTCGCCTGGGGGCGATAGTAGACGGTGCCGTCTTCCGGGAAATAGGATTTCCGGCCGGGGCTTCTCGGTTGCAGGAAATGGCCGGCATGATAGGAGGTCGCCAGACTGACGTTGTTCAAACCCGCCCGGTCGCGCAATTCGACAGTCAGCCGGTCCAGACCCTGATCCTGGATGTCCCAGGAATAGGTCCACATCGCAAGTCGCATGCTCGCCTTCATCTTCGTGGCCATCGCCGGCAAGCCCGTCAGAACTCAACCGCGGATCCCAAACCATTTTCGGCGGCTCGCCGGACAGCGAGGTCGGCGACAACCAGATCCTGCAGCGACACGCCTGTTCCGTCGAAGATCGTGATCTCCTCGGCGGACCTGCGTCCTTCACTGATACCAGAGATCACCTCGCCGATTGAGCCGCGAATATCGCTCTCCTTGATCAACCCCTGCGCATAGGCGTGCTGGAACTCGCCAATACTGATCGATTGGGCCGCTTCGTCGACGAAGAGCGCGGCAGCAGAGACGAGCCGTGGATCAAGCTCCTGCTTGCCTTTCGTGTCGGCGCCCATGGCGGAGATATGCGTTCCCGGCCGAACCCAAGCCCGGTCAACCAGAGCCTTGGTAGAGGGCGTGACGGTGATTAGAATGTCGGAAAGCCGGGCGACGTCCTCGCGGTTCTCGTGGGCATGGTAATCAAGGCCGAGCTCAACAACCGTCTTGCCGAAGGCGGCCAGGTTGCCCGGCGAGGGATCCCATGCATGTACGGTCGTGATCTGCCGGACAGCAAGGGTCGCCAGTAGTTGATAGACGGACTGTGTGCCCGTTCCGATGATGCCCAGGACCGCCGAATCCGCTCGGGAAAGGTGCTTGGTAGCAATCGCGCTTGCGGCCCCGGTACGGACGCCGGTGAGGTAATTGGCGCTGACGAGCGCCGATGCACGCCCGGTATTGAGGTCGAATAGGAGCGTGGCGGACTGATGGTTCGTCAATCCGCGGGCCAAGTTGTGCGGCCAGTAGCCGCCCGCCTTAAGACCGAGAAACGGTGCGGAGACGTCGGCTCCCGTCTTCACACCGAAGACGGCGTCCGCATGGCCGACGACCTCGCGAACCACCGGATAGTTCCGCGCGAAACCCCGCGCCATGGCTGCAAAGGTCTGCTCGACTGCCTCGATGGTTTCCTCGATGGTGACGAGATCCCGGGCCAGAGCTTCGGAAATGATCAGCATGCTTAGTCTCCGCTGATTGAGTCAGGCTTCTAGGATGAATTCATCGATCATGACATTCATTCCGGCCAGCATGCCGCCGTCGACCGGCAGTGCAACTCCGGATATATATCCGGCCTCGTCGGATCCGAGGAAGCAGACAGCTCTGGCAATGTCCATGGGCTCGGCGACGCGACCGAGCGGATACCAGCGACCAAGCTTCTGGAATATGTCCGGATCCTTCTGCTGGCGAATGGTCCAGGTGACGTTTTCGGTTCGCACCGAACCGGGGCACACTGCGTTGCAGCGGATGCCGTCGCGGCCGAATTCGGAGGCCACTGACATGGTAAGGTTGATGATGCCAGCCTTGGCGGCACTGTAGCTGGGATTGCCGAAGTAGCGCATCCCGTTCACCGACGCGATATTGACGATGGCGCCGCCACCCTTGGCTCGCATGCGCGGGATGATCGCTCTTATGCAGTGATAGGTGCCGTTGAGGTTGACTTCGATCTCGCGATGCCAGGATTCGAGCTTCATTCCCTTAAGGTCGCCGGCATCGGTAAAGGCCGCATTGTTGACAAGAAGGTTTGCGGGCCCAAGCGCCGCCTCGGCAGCGGAAAAGGCGGTCTCGACTTGGGCCGCGTCGGTGATGTCGGCCTTGACGAAGACCGCGCGCCCGTCGGCCTCGATGATCTGGCTGACCGTCTCGTGGCCGCTTGGCTCATCCACTTCCAGCACGGCAACCGCGGCGCCCTCGGCAGCCAGCTGGCCGGCTATGCAGCGGCCGATACCGTGGCCTGCACCCGTCACAATCGCAATGGTCCCGTCATGGCGCGGCATATCTCGACTCCTGTCGATCACTTGTTGCGTTGGAAAGCGCGACGGCAACCCATTTGCGCCCCTGCCATCCTCATCGACAACTACCGGCGGACGGTTCAGTCTTCCAATGCAGAACAAACATGACAGGATCACGATTTCGCATTCGCCTTGCCGCATCGCACGGACGTAGGGTGACTCGATCTGCCCGCCGGACGGAAACCCGCAGGGAATTCGGCGGCATCGCACAGGTAAGGGAGCATCGAATGAAGAACATCGTCGTGACTGGTGGCAGCGGCAAGGCAGGCCGGGCGGTGTGCCGCGGTCTCGTTGAGCATGGCTACAACGTCCTGAACATCGACATGCAGGCGTCGAAGGATCCCGTCTGCCCGTTCTACAAGGTCGACCTCAACGATCTCGGCCAGGTCATCGACGCCATGCAGTGGAGCGGTGGCAAGGATCATCCCTTCCGCAAGTTCCGCACGCCGGACGCAGTCGTCCATCTCGCGGCCATCCCCGCTCCTGACCTGATGCCCGACGACGTCATCTTCCGAAACAATGTCGTGTCGACCTACAATGTCTTCGATGCGGCGATCCGCGTCGGTGTCAAGCGCATCGTCTGGGCATCGAGCGAAACCACGCTCGGACTTCCCTTCAGCCCGTCGAACCCGCCTTCCTATGTGCCGGTAGACGAAGACCATCCGATGCGTCCCGAAAGCGCCTACTCACTATCGAAAGATCTCGGAGAGGAGATGGCACGGCAGATGCAGCGCTGGAATCCGGACACGACCTTCATCGGGCTGAGGCTGTCCAACGTCATGGAGCCCGCTGACTATGAACAGTTCGCCTCGTGGCAGGACGATCCGCACTTCAGGGAATGGAACTGCTGGGGCTATATTGACGGGCGCGATTGCGCGCAGGCGGTACGGAAGGCATTACATGTCGATCTAGTCGGCGCCGACCATTTCATCATCGCGAACGCGGATACCGTGATGGCGCGCGGCAGCGCCGAACTGATGGCTTCGATTTTCCCGAACGTGGCCGTCAAACGTCCTATCAAGGGTCGGGAAACGCTCCTGTCGATCGACAAGGCTCGTCGCGTGCTTGGCTATGAACCGGAGTATGACTGGGGCCGGCCCTGACAGGATCGTCCGGGAAACATCGGTTGGTTAGAACGAAGGCGGGTTTAGGCCCGCCTTTTTTGCGTTCTGCGTATCCGCGCGGCGTGGCCTTGTCTCGCGCCTCGCCGCTATGCCGCTTCTTCATGCCTTCATGCGATAATAGTATTTTAACCCGCCTTAATGGTGTCGCACAGTGTGCTCGTCAAGTCGAAAGCCTGAATGCGAAATGCGTCAGGTAGAAGAAGGGATAGCGACCCCATGAGGAGAACACATCGATGAATTTCAGCATTCGGAGTGCAATGACAGCATCCGCACTGGCCGTGGGCATGGCTTGGGCAGGGGCTCCGGCCTTGGCGGAGACGCAGGTCAATTTCACCGTCGCGGAGTATAGTTCCAAGACCGGACCCTTCTTCCAGGAAATGGCGGACGCGTTCCAGCAGGAAAATCCCGACATCAAGATCAACATACAGGTAGTTCCGTGGGACACGCTCTTGCAGCGTCTGACCACCGACATTGCCGGAGGACAGGCGCCGGACATTTCGATCATCGGCACACGCTGGCTTGTCGATTTCGAACAGCAGGGCATCGCCGAGCCGGTCGATTCCTACCTTACACCGGAATTCAAGGCGACCTTCATCGATACCTTCATGTCGCCGTCGGTCATCGACGGCAAGATCATGGGCTTGCCGGTCGCAGCATCCGCTCGCGCCATGCTCGTCAATACCGAGCTTCTGGACAAGGCGGGCGCCAAGGCTCCGACCAATTGGGACGAGTTCTACGAGGCGGCCAAGAAGCTGAAAACCTTGCCGGATGTGTTTCCCTTCGGTCTCCAGGGCAAGGAAATCGAGACGGACGCCTACTACTACTACAGCCTCTGGACGCATGGAGGCGACATCCTGAAGGCTGACGGCACCTCGGGCCTCGACACACCGGAAGCGCTCGCAGCAGCAACGCTGTACAAGAAGCTGATCGATGAAGGCCTGACCCAGCCCTCGCCGACAAATTACAACCGCGAAGAAATCTTCAACATGTTCAAGCAGGGCAAGCTCGGTATGGTATTTACCTTCCCGATGCTGATCCCGCAGATCAAGGCGGAAGCTCCGAACCTGAAATATGCGGTCATGCCGTTCCCGGAAGGAAAAGCCAAGGCCACCTATGGCGTGACGGATACGCTGATGCTCTTCTCCTCGTCGCAGGTGAAGAAGGAAGCCTGGAAGTTCATCGAGTTTTCCTACAGGGATGAATGGCGTCAGAAATTCGACCTCGGCGAAGGCTTCCTGCCGGTGACGAAGAACGTCGCGACACTCGACAACTTCACCAAGGACCCGGACATCGCCGGCTTTGCTGCGGGCCTTCCGTATGCCAAGTTCGCTCCGACCATCGCCAACTGGGAAGAAATCGCCGACGTGACGGTTCGCACGATGCAGCAGATCTATCTCGGCCAGGCCCAGCCTGAAGAAGCCCTCAAGGCCGCAGCAGCCGAAATCAACAAGATCCGCGGCAAGTAAACGAGACAAAAAGGGGCGGCGACTGCTGCCCCTTTTTCGATGTCATGTCCGGCGGACCAGGACGGGAAGCCCCCTAATGAAATCTACGTTGCGCTCCACGCCTCTGCTTATGATCCTGCCGAGCCTGCTGCTTGCAGTCCTGATCATCGGTTATCCGGTTCTCGATCTTGGATGGACTTCGATGCAGGAGGTCAGCCGCTTCGGCAAGCTGATGGGGTTTTCAGGTTTGAAGAACTTCTCGGAAGTCTTCGCCGATCCGCTTTTCTATGCGTCGCTCGGGCGCACGGTGATCTGGACCGTCGTCGTGGTCGGCGGCACACTGGTCATATCGCTGCCAGTCGCCATCATGCTGAACGACGATTTCTATGGCCGCAGCGTGGCACGCGTCATCATCATGTTGCCCTGGGCAATCTCGCTGACCATGACAGCCGTACTTTGGCGCTGGAGCCTCAACGGCCGCGCCGGTCTGATCAATGCCACACTGATGGACCTCCATATCATTTCAGAGCCAGTCGAATGGCTGGCCACGGCTTCACTGGCATTCACCGTAGAGATCCTGGTCGGGATCCTGGTTTCGATACCGTTTACGACGACGATCTTTCTGGGCGGGTTGTCCTCGTTGCCACAGGACTCGTATGAGGCGGCAGCTGTCGATGGAGCGAGGCCGTTGGAAATGTTTCGCCATATCACGTTGCCGCTGATGAAGCCCTTCATCAATATCGCCATCGTCCTCAACGTCATCTACGTCTTCAATTCATTGCCGATCATCTGGGTCATGACAGAGGGCGGTCCGGCAAATGGTACCGACATCCTCGTCACCTACCTCTACAAGCTCGCCTTCCGCTTCGGACA
The DNA here is from genome assembly GCF_014126615.1 of Ciceribacter thiooxidans. Lineage (NCBI taxonomy): Bacteria > Pseudomonadati > Pseudomonadota > Alphaproteobacteria > Hyphomicrobiales > Rhizobiaceae > Ciceribacter > Ciceribacter thiooxidans. The sequence goes on along the minus strand of NZ_CP059897.1, from coordinate 624,573 downwards.
ACTGGGCAAGGCATCGGCGATCTCGTTGATCATGTTCGGTGTGCTCTTCGTCTTCACCATCGCCTACGTCTTCCTCGTCATGCGCCAGGAATCCGACAATCTAGCCGAGGAGCAGGTCATAAATGACGCCTAAACTCAAGAAATCGATACTCTACTGGGTCCTGCTCTCTCCCCTTTGCGTTGTCATCCTCCTTCCATTCGGCATTATGTTCGTGACCGCCGTGCGACCACGCGACGAACTGTTTGTCTATCCGCCGACTTGGACTTTCAGTGAATTTCGCTGGGTAAACTTCGTCGAGATGTGGGCGAAGACCAACTTCGGTGGCGCACTGCTCAACAGCCTTTATGTCAGCATCGCATCCACCATTATCGCGATCCTGCTGTCTATCCCCGCGGCCTACGCACTTTCCCGCTACCGGTTCGTCGGCAAGGGACTCTACAGAAACTTCCTGCTGATGACCCAGATGATGTCGCCAATCGTTCTCGTCCTGGGCCTGTTCCGGCTGATGGTACACCTCAATCTGGTCAACAGCCTCAATTCGCTGGTCGTCACCTATGTTGCCTTCAACATGGCTTTCACGATCTGGATGCTGCAGAGCTACTTCAATACGATACCGCGCGACCTCGAGGAGGCCTCCTGGATAGATGGCGCAACCCATTTCACCAGCCTTGTGAAGATCTTCCTGCCTCTCGCCATTCCCGCAATGGTGGTCACGGCAATTTTCACATTCATCAACAGCTGGAACGAGTTCGTGCTGGCGCTCACGCTGATCCGCAACCAGAACGATTACACGCTGCCGGTGCAAATCTTCTCCCAGGTAGCTGGCCGATACCAGGTCGAATGGCACCATGTCATGGCGAGCACCGTGCTCGCCACAGTGCCGGTCGCCATCGTCTTCTCCTGGCTGCAACGTTATCTCATCCGCGGCATGGCGCTCGGAGCGGTCAAGTAAGCCCTCGGAACGATCCGGAACACAAAAGGACTTCGCATTCATGGCATCGGTTACAATCAAAGGCATCGAGAAGCGGTTCGGCGCTCTGCAAATCATTCACGGCGTCGATATCGAAATTAAGGACCAGGAATTCGTCGTTCTTGTCGGTCCATCGGGTTGCGGCAAGTCGACACTCCTGCGCATGATCGCCGGCCTGGAGCCGATCTCGGGTGGTGAAATCTTGATAGGATCGCGCGTCATCAACGACGTTCCGCCGCGCGACCGCGACATCGCCATGGTCTTTCAGAACTATGCTCTCTATCCTCACATGACGGTTTTCGACAACATCGGCTTCAGTCTCAAGCTGAGGAAGAAGCCGAAGGAAGAGATATCGACCAAGATCCACGAGGCAGCCGAGATCCTCAATCTCGGGCCCTATCTGGAGCGTTCTCCCCGGCAGTTGTCGGGCGGCCAGCGTCAGCGTGTCGCCATGGGCCGGGCGCTGGTCCGGGATGCCCAGGTCTTCCTGTTCGACGAACCTCTGTCCAACCTCGACGCAAAGCTACGCGTCGTCATGCGCACCGAGATCAAGGCTCTCCACCAAAGGCTCAAGACCACGTCCGTCTATGTGACCCATGACCAGATCGAGGCCATGACCATGGCGGATCGTATCGTGGTGATGAACAAGGGCCGCGTGGAACAGGTCGGCACGCCGATGGAGCTCTACGACTACCCGACCAACCTCTTTGTTGCGGATTTCATCGGGTCTCCTTCCATGAACTTCATCGAGGGCGTTGTGGCCGCCGATGACAACGGACCTTCCGTGGTGGCCTCAGACGGAACAAGGATGGCGATTTCGCGGCAAGCCGGCGTGAGCCCGGGCCGGAAGGTCATCTACGGCGCAAGACCGGAACATCTGGATCTGTCTTCCGGGCCTGAGGGGTTCGACGCGGTTATCGAAGTTGTCGAGCCGACCGGTCCAAACGTTCAGATCTTTGCCAACGTCGCCGGCAAGCGGATATGCGCGCTGACGAACGCGCGGCAGGCCTTCACGCCCGGACAGGTGATCAGGGTGCATTGCCCGCAGGAATCCGTTCACCTGTTTGATGCGTCGACCGGCGTACGAATCTGAACGGATTAGGTGCTCCTGGACATCGGTCTTGCGATGAGCCGCTAAGAGAGAGAGCGTGACCATCGCGGCCGACACGCTCTCTATCGTTGAAGGTAAAGCAAGCGTGGCGCACGGCTCCGTTCGGGAACGATGCGCTGATCTCCACTCACCAGAACTGCGAACAGCAGCACCCTACCAGCCGTTGATGCGTGGCCATGAGGCAATGTGCTGGTCGTCGTCGCCCACAATGACGTGGTAGCGATCATACATCGCCGCAGTCATGCAGGCATGGTTGGGCAGCACCCTTACCTTCGAACCGACCGGCAACAGATGGTAGGGGAAAGGTCCCTGGCTGACCAAAAGTCCGTGTTCCTGATAGACATGACCCACCGTGACTCCGGAGATGCGCTGCCGGCAAGACATGTCCATAACCATGCCGAAGCCGATATCCTCCGCGAGACCGGGGGCTGCGGTGCTGCGGTCCTTCGACAGAGCGAGGGCTCCCGCGTCGATCAGGGCAGTATTGAACTGGGGCCGGTGGCCGATGACCGTCGCAAGCACCGATAAGGCGATGTCGCGCGGCTCGCAGGAATGGATTTCCGACTGCATGACATCGCCGAACATGTAGACGCCACAGCGAACTTCGGTCAGCCCCTCGAAGCTGACACCATGGGTGGCAGTCGGCGTGGAGCCGACGCTGACAACGGGAACCGGAAGGCCAATCGCGCGTAGGCGTGTCGCCGCGGTTACCGCCACCATCCGCTCTTCTTCCGCAACCTTGCGGATGTCCTCGATGGTACGGCACTGGTACGAATGTCCGGCATGCGTGAGCACGCCTTCGAGACGGGTCCCTGGGAGTTCTACGAGCGCACGTCCAATTTCGAGCAATTCGGGCGACTCGGCGAAGACGCCGGCGCGCTTCTCTCCTGAATCCAGTTCGATGAGGACATCCAGCACGATACCGAGATCGACGGCTTGCCGGCTGATTTCCCGGGCAAAGTCCACCTGGTCGAGTATCACACCGATCTTGATCCCACGTTTGACGAGAGCGGCGATCCGGGGCAGCTTGTCGGGAAGAACGGTGACACCATAGGTGATATCCGTTATGCCGTTGTCAGCAAGGTATTCCGCCTCTTTGAGCGTCGATACCATCACGCCACCGAAGTTCCCGGCAATCGCGATGCGGGCGACGTCGATGGATTTCGCGGTTTTCAGGTGGGGGCGGAAACGCACGCCGTGATCCTCGAGTCTCGAGGTCATACGTCGCGTATTGGTCTCCAATATCCCTCGGTCCAGAATAAGGCTCGGAGTGTTGAGATCCTTCAATCCCATGTTTCCCTTCCAGAATATAGGTGAGTTCGGCTTCAGCCGCGCGGCCAGGTGACGTCGCGATCGACAGGAAAGATGGGGCGGGGCAGGAACTTGAACTCGAAACGCGAGAGTATCGGCGACGAAAGACCAGGCGCGTCCACCTCCACGACTTGATCCGGACCGAAGAACTCGTCGAAACCGGCGCGAAAATGGCCGCGGGATTTGACGACGACTGATCGTGCCTTGGCGATGTCGATTCCCATCATCTCCAGAAAGACTGGATCGGCACATTGTGTGCGGATGGAAACGACAACGACCTGAACGCCTTCCACATCAAGGAGAACCGTCGTGCCCAAATTGAGCCTGCGGTTGGCGTAGAAGCCACGGCGGCCTACGCAGTCACCGTCCCGAATACGCACTATCGTGGCGTTTGCCTCGAACCTGCGCGAGAAGCGATCCGGCTCGACCCGGTTGAAAACAGCCCGGAATGTTTCGCCCACACCGAGTTGCATTGCTTCCTGGGCCAGCAGGGGATCGTTGAAGATGCCGAGGACGCTACCCTTGGCGCGGGCACTCACAAGCGCCTCGAGGATCCATGTCGTGTTACCGTTTGCCCCACCGCCGGGATTGTCCGCGACATCGGCAAGAATAACGGCCGGAAGATCCGGATTTTCCCCCACAGCAACCGCTTTCGCAACGGCATCATCGAGCGAGGTCAGATGCGGATCGTAGCGACGGTAGTCCTTCCAGGCCGTTTCGGCGATATCACGGGCGACCGCTTCGGCACGGGCGCGATCGCTCCGGGCAGTCACGATGATGCACAAGCCGTTTTTTGGCGTATCGGCATAGGCAAAACCGCCGAGAATTGAGACATTCATGATCTCACCACCCGACTTGGCTTGCCCATATTTCATCAGATCCGCATAAGGACCCTTCTCCGTAAGAAGGGTCACCGTCGGTGGACAGACAGGCAGACGGATGATGCTCGCGACCGGACGCAATCCATCAAGCATTTCGATCAACGCCGCGGCGGCCTCGCGGCCCCGCGCTACCATATCGACGTGGGGATTCGTTTGGTAGGCAATCACGAGGTCGACCGCGGCAACCATACGGTCCGAGACGTTTCCGTGAAGGTCGAGGGTCGCGACAACGGGCGTATCCTTACCGACGACGGAACGCACCATCTCGAAGATCTCGGCATCGGGATCACGGTTCTCGGTGGTGATCATGGCGCCGTGGTTGCAGATATACACGCCATCGAGCGGCATTGCCGCTTCCAACCGGTTCTTCATATCCGCCAGTGTCTGTACGAAAAATTCGTGATCTATCGGGCCGCCGGCTTCGACCAACCCGATGAGAATTGGGACCGCCTCCCATTCAGTCGACACGTCCATCGTGGCGCAGAAGCTGTGTATTTCAGCAGGGATCCTCGATTCGTCCTCGCGAAGTTCCTCGGCCATTTCGATGCCTGCTAGGTAAAGCCGGCTAAGAAAATCATCGCGGCCGGTTACCGGCGCGAAGCTGTTGCTCTCAAGCATGAGCCCCAGGATGGCGATTCTTTTTTTCTGGAACATGGGACGATCTCTTTCTTGCATCTTCCCGAAGGATAGACCGCTGGATCGGACCCCTCCAATGCAAGCTTCGCCTCATTCAATGCATGGCCGGTATCAGGCATCCTCCTCGGACTGCAAAACCTGCAGCGGCTCGACTTCGCCGTCCAGCATGGACCATAGCTGTTCGGCCATGGCCGGGAGCGGGTCGCGAGAGCGGTAGATCCTGATCTCCACAGGAATGAACCATTTCTCATCTCCGGCCAGCACGAGGCTTCCGGATGCGAGTTCCTCGGAAATGCTGCTCTCTGGCAGCCAGGCCATGCCCTTGCCCTCCCTGCTCAGCGTCTTCAGCACCGCTGCGAGCTGGCTGACGAAGACCCTGCTAAGATACACCGGCTCCTCCACATGATTGATCATGTGATCGACGGCCCGGCCGATCGCCGAGGCTTCAGTATAGGCCAAATAGTGGACCGGCTCTTCGGGGGTGCCGGGAAGGCGGTCAAGTGGCGCGCCCGACGAATCCGGCAGCGTGACCGGCAATAGCCGGTCGGTACCGACGAGTTTCGAGGTGAAATGCATCGGCGGAAGGTTCATCTCTACCTGCGGATGCGCATGACTGATGGCAAAATGGCATTCACCCTTGATCAACGACTGGATACAGTCGGTGAACTGATATGAATCCAGCCGGATGTTGAATGCGTGTGTGCCGGATTCGATCGAACGGATCCATGCGGGGAAGAACGTCAGCGAAAGACTGTGAGTCGCGGCAAATCGGATGAGATTGGCGGACGTTTCGCTGACTCTGCGTGCGTCTTCCCGCCCTTGGAGGAGCCTTCTCAGCACTTCTTCGGCCACAGGCCGGAAGCGCTCACCCGAAGGTGTAAGGCTGATCGGCTGGGTCGTGCGGTCGAATAGCTTGGCGCCAACCCAGTCCTCCAGGCTCTTGATCCGGCGGCTGAATGCGGGCTGAGTTGTATAACGGGCCTCAGCCGATCGGGAGAAGTTTCTTGTGTCCACAAGACTGAGAAAGTCCTCCAGCCAGCGGCTTTCCATGTCGTACTCCGTTGTCGTGGCCGTTCGTTAGAGCCACTATCGTCAGAACTGGACGGCTGTCCAGCAAGAGTTCCGGCTTCGGGCCATGGCCCCGCACTCGCGCGTGGCAAACAACCCCCTGACCAAGCAGACGCTGTGGCTACAGCCTGATACCGACATTCTTTGTCTGCACATAACCGAGAAGAGCTTCCTGGCCCTTTTCCCTCCCATAGCCGGACCGGCGAGCGCCACCGAAAGGCGTCTCCACCCCACCGACCCACCAATCATTGACGTATACCTGACCAGCCACCAGACGGTCGACTGTCCATAGCGTGAGCTTAAGGTCGCGGCTGAAGACGCCGGCGGCAAGGCCATAGTCAGTACCATTGGCGATGGCGACCGCCTCCTCCGGAGTGTCGAAAGGAAGGACAACAAGGACGGGCCCAAAGAACTCTTCCTGTGCGATCCGCATGTCCGGACTGACATTGGTGAAAATCGTCGGCGGTAGAAAATAGCCCTCCCTGTCTAACCGTTTTCCGCCCATCTCGAGGGTGGCGCCCTCGGCGACGCCGGCATCGCACAAGGCCTCAATGCGCGACAACTGCCGCTCGGAAATAACCGGTCCCATGTCACAGCCGTCAGCGCCCGGGCCAACGCTCCGGCGCGCAGCCTCCGCCCTGATCTTCTCGACCAGCGTGCCGACGATCGACCGGTTTACCACCAAACGAGAAGCAGCCGAACAGATTTGGCCAGAGTGGTGCAGGATGCCGCGCGTGATATTACGCGCCGCATCGTCGAGATCGGCATCTGCATAAACGATGGCTGCGGATTTGCCTCCGAGCTCCATCACACAGGGGATGACCCGTTCCGCTGCAGCGCGCAAAACGCTCTTGCCCGTCTCCACGGAGCCGGTGAACACAATATGATCGATGTCCTTGTGACCCACAAGAGTAGCACCGGCTTCTTGACCATAGCCGCAGACGATATTGACAGCGCCCTTCGGAACAGAAGCACGTTCGCAGGCTTCGGCAAGCAAGAAGAGGCTGAGCGGAGAATCCTCGGGCGACTTCAGGACCACCGTGTTTCCGGTAATCAAAGCACAGGCAATGGAGCGCGCGCCTACGGGCAAAGGACCATTCCAGGGCACGATCTGGGCAGACACGCCATAAGGCATATGGACCGTATAGTCGACGATCCCGTCGCCGAGAGGAATTTGGCGACCCTCGAGCTTGTCGGCCATACCACCATAATATCGGAGGTAGCGCTGAGTTAGCTTGACTTCATTGTAACCGCCGGCCCGCGTCTTGCCGTTATCCTGGATTTCCACCTCGGCGATCTCGTCCGCCAGGAGGTCGAGCTGCTCGGCTATTGCGAACATGAGCTCCCCACGTGAGGCGGGCGACATAAGTTGGAGCCGCCGACTTTCAAAGCAGCGCCGGGCCGCCGTTACGGCCATATCGATCTCGGCGGCGGCCCCACAGGCGACGTGTGCAATATTTCTGCCCGTTGCCGGATCGGTGACCGGGATAGTTCTCCCGTCGCTGCTGTCGACCCATTCACCATCTATGAAGTTTCGCCAATATGATCGAATTTGCGTTACCATTATTTTCTCACGATTTCTCCTCGGAATTAGCGTAGATCGCCAGTCGTTCTCGCGCCAATGTCATTTCGCGATGCGACGATAAGTTTGAGGAATAGTGGACTGCCGTAATGACCACGATTCAGAACCCTCGCACGGCCCGCTCCCCGGAATCGCCTCGGATGTTGTGGTGGTTCAGATTGCGGGGAACATGCGCGCGCTCAATCACGCTTTTGAGGGCTTGACCGTCGATGAGTCAGCCAATAGGTCCAATTCCTGTTCAAGCGACCCGACCGAGCAACCGCTGCAGCTCGATCCGAGAATGCGGTGACGATCAAGGGCAAGACAGGGCGCAGGGTCATTTGCGCCTCCCTGGAAGCCAGTACTGTCCCGCCGATCTGCCGGAGACCCGCAACCGAGTGCCGTCCCCTGCACTGCTTGACACCCCACCCTGCCTTTTCGACTTAGTCGGGCGTGGCGCCAAACGAGGACCGTCCTGCCGGGCGAGCTCCCCCTGGTTTCTGTCGGTGGACGATGCTCAGCGATAATCGCGGTCGCGGAGACCCGGCGAAACCGAAATCAGCCTTTAAGAATTGCGGAGAAGCGCGGGTCGAAGGCCCGGCTTATCGGCTCTGCGGCCGCACCCAGCGCCACCGCCCAGGGATCTGTCATTCCAAGTTGCAGACGCGGTAGCGTCCGTTCGCCCCGGTCGGCAATCGACGGCAGGAGGGGTTGCATCGCCTCGATCAGCCGACCGGCCAGGGTCGGCGGCGTCCCACCGCAGAGGATTACCGTCTGCGGGTCGAAGATCGTTTCGATCAGATGCACGCTCCAGCGCAGATCCGCGGCTGCGGCTTCTACCCATCTTCCGATCCTCGGATCGTCTGACGAAGCCAACTGCGCCATCTTCTCTTGAGAATCTAAGGCACCCGGGTCGATTTTCAGATACTGGTAGAGCGAGGCCAGCGAGGCATGATGCTCAAGCGGGGTGCGTGTAGCACCGCCCGAATGCAGCAGGGCCATGCCGATCTCGCCGGCATTACCTCCTGCGCCGTTGTAAAGTTCACCTCCTAGGATGAGGCCGGCGCCGATGCCGTAACCGAGATACAGGCAAACGACATGGTCGAGGCCGTGGGCGGCGCCCACCATCCGCTCAGCCGTGGCGCATGCCGTCGCATCGTTCTGCAGGCTGACATCCAGACCGGTTCCCGACATCAGCGTCTCCAGCAGCGGGAATCTCTGCCACGCCTCCATCATCCACGGGTCGTCACCGGAACCGCCGACCCCGAAGGGGCCGGGCATCGCGATGCCAAGGCCGACCAGCCGCCTCTCGGACTGGCGTGCGACCTTGGTCAACGCACCCCGAATTTCGGCGATCAGTGCCAAGACCACCTTTGCACCGGCAGCCGGTCCACCGGGCGGCAGGGTGGCTTGCGCGCGCGCCAGTATGTTTCCCATCAGATCCACAGCAAGCGCCCGCGTCACATGCCGGTCGATCTGCAGGCCGATGGCAAAGGCGCCTTCCGGTACCAGACGGTAGGGCGTTGAGGGTTGCCCCCTGCCCCTGCGGATCGTTTGCCCGGCGGTCACCAACCCGTCCTGTTCCAACTCATCGATGATGTTCGAAACTGCCTGCTTGGTGAGCCTCGTCGCCCGCGCGAGGTCCGCCCGCGACAGCGCGCCGTTAATGCGCAGGGCATCGATCATCACCCGGCGGTTATGCGTGCTGGTGCCCTCGTGATTAGTGCCGCTCGTGGCGCGGATCGGCCGGCGTTCATTCATGCAGGGTTACCTCTTGACTCTACTAGAGTATTGGAGAAGTAATAAGTCAAGACATTTGACTTATTAGGGACCGAAGAGTTCCGGGAACAAGGCGCCCGCAGTGCGGACACCCAGAAATCATGCGGTACGGGGATAGCCCTCGTGTCCGGTTCATTCTTCAGGCAACCGAACGACGCCTGCGGATCTGCGCAATCGAAAAAACTGGAGGCAGCAATGTTGAAATTCCGGAAAACGACACTGGTCGCCGCCGCGCTTGCAAGCGCGGCCGTCGCACCGCATGCCATGGCCGAGACCAAGATCAACGCACTGTTCATGGCACAGGCGGCCTATAGTGAGGCCGATGTCCGCGCCATGACGGAAGCCTTCACCAAGGCCAATCCCGATGTGACGGTCAATCTCGAATTCGTGCCGTATGAGGGCCTGCACGACAAGACGGTACTCGCGCAGGGTTCGGGGGGCGGTTACGATGTCGTGCTCTTCGACGTGATCTGGCCGGCAGAATACGCTGCAAACAATGTACTGGTCGACGTTTCCGACAAGATTACCGACGACATGAAGACGGGTGTTCTCCCCGGCGCGTGGACCACGGTCCAGTATGAGGGAAAATACTATGGCATGCCGTGGATCCTCGACACAAAATACCTGTTCTACAACAAGGAAATCCTCGAAAAGGCCGGGATCACTGCTCCCCCGAAGACCTGGGCCGAACTCACGGAGCAAGCCAAGATCATCCAGCAGAAGAACCTGCTGAAGACGCCGATTGCCTGGAGCTGGTCGCAGGCCGAAGCCGCAATCTGCGACTACACGACGCTGGTCAGCGCCTATGGCGGGGACTTTCTAAAGGATGGCAAGCCGGTCTTTCAGACAGACGGCGGTCTCGATGCTCTCAAGTACATGGTCGACAGCTATAAGTCGGGTCTGACCAATCCGAACTCCAAGGAATTCCTCGAAGAGGACGTCCGCAAGGTGTTCGAGAACGGTGATGCGGCCTTCGCACTGAACTGGACCTACATGTACAACATGGCCAACGATCCCAAGGATAGCAAGGTCGCAGGCAAGGTCGGCGTCGTTCCCGCGCCCGGTGTCGAGGGCAAGAGCGAAGTTTCCGCGGTCAACGGTTCGATGGGCCTCGGCATCACGACGGCGAGCAAACATCCCGAAGAAGCCTGGAAATACATCACCTTCATGACATCACAGGCGACGCAGAACGCCTATGCCAAGCTCAGTCTGCCGATCTGGTCCTCATCTTACGAGGACTCGACCGTGACCGCCGGTCAGGAGGAACTCGTCGCTGCGGCGGAGAAGGGCTTGGCCGCCATGTACGCCCGGCCTACCACACCCAAATACCAGGAGCTGTCGACCGCCCTGCAGCAGGCAATCCAGGAAGCACTGCTCGGTCAGTCGACACCGGAGGACGCGCTGAAGTCCGCCGCCGAAAACAGCGGTCTCTGAAGAATTCACAATTGCCGGGCGGCCCGTGCCGCCCGGCCGCTCAACTCGATGTCGAAAACCTGGGAAGGACCGCCACATGTCAGGTACCTCCATGACGCTTCGCGCCTGGCTCCTGATGCTGCCGCTCCTCGTGGTTATGATCGCGGTGATCGGCTGGCCCCTGTTTGACACCGCGCGCCTGTCGTTCACCGATGCCAGGCTCGTCGGAACGGAGGGCAATTTTGTCGGGGTTTCCAACTACGCACGAATACTTTCGAGTTCGAATTTTGAGCGCACCCTGATCACGACGGCCCTTTTCGCAATCATATCGGTGGCGGCCGAACTGGTCATCGGCGTGCTCGCGGCTCTTCTGCTCAACCAGGACTTCCGCGGTCGGTTCCTGCTACGCGCACTGATGATCTTGCCATGGGCGCTGCCAACGGTGGTCAACGCGACATTGTGGCGGCTGATCTACAATCCCGAATACGGCGCCCTGAACGCGGCTCTGACCCAGATCGGTCTCCTCGACGCATACCGTTCCTGGCTGGGCGAACCGGGCACGGCACTCGCCGCCCTCATTGTTGCCGACTGCTGGAAGAACTTCCCGCTCGTGGCATTGATTGCGCTCGCAGCCTTGCAGGCGGTGCCCCGCGATGTGATAGCCGCATCGCTGGTGGACGGCGCCGGCGCATTCAACCGTTTCCGTTACGTCATCATGCCCTACATCGCCGGACCACTGCTCGTGGCCCTCGTGTTAAGGACGATCGAAGCGTTCAAGGTGTTCGACATCATATGGGTGATGACGCGCGGCGGTCCGGCCAACAGTACGCGCACGCTCTCAATTCTCGTTTATCAAGAAGCATTTTCATTCCAGCGGGCCGGCTCGGGCGCGTCACTTGCGCTCATCGCCACGCTTTTGGTGACGGTGCTCGCAGTCGGCTATGCCGCGCTCGTTAGAAAAGCCGCGGGGAGCAACGCCTGATGGAACGAAAGAGCCCGCTCTTCACGGCATTCATCTACATATCTGCATTGCTGCTTGCGGCGCTCATTCTCGCGCCCATCCTCTGGCTCTTCGTCATGAGTATATCGCCGGCGGCTGATCTCGCAGCGAAGCCGCTGCGCTGGTGGCCGCAACAGATGGATTTCTCGCGTTATCGGACACTGTTATCGACGGTCGAGAACAGCGCCGGCGCGGCATTTCTGGCATCGCTGCGCAACAGTATCGAGGTCGCCGGCATGGCTACGGTCGCCGCCATCGCGCTCGCCATCCCGGCCGGTTGGGCGGTGTCGCGCACGCCGTCCGTAAGCTGGTCGCTGTCGCTCGTCGTTGCCACCTACATGTTGCCGCCGGTTGCGCTAGCCGTGCCCCTCTACTTTGCGCTCGCTCATTTCGGCATGCTCAACAATGTCTTCGGATTGGCGCTCGTTTACCTGACGATCCTGGCACCTTTCACGACCTGGCTGATGAAGTCCGGCTTCGATTCCATACCGAAGGAGATCGAAGCCGCGGCGATGATCGATGGTGCAAGTCTCTTCCAGACGCTCCGGATCATCATGCTGCCGCTTGCCGCGCCAGTGATCTCGACGTCGGCACTGTTCGCCTTCCTGCTCGCCTGGGACGAGTTTTTCTATGCGCTCTTGTTCACCTCGAACCAGCGCGCCAAGACGCTGACGGTTGCAATCGCCGATCTGGCCGGCGGCCGCGTTTCCGATTACGGGTTGATTGCCACCGCCGGCGTCCTTGCCGCCCTGCCACCGGTGCTGATTGGCCTCCTGACCCAACGAGCCCTGATTTCGGGGCTCACCAGCGGCGGCGTCAAGGGATGACCGAATTGAACAACAATCGTCCGGCGGGGCTTCTCGCTATCGATCGCGAAATGGCGCGCCAGCATGCCGACGCCATGACCTCCTACGAAGGCGCCCGGAGCTTGGCCGGCAAGGCCGCCGCCTCGCTGACGCGGACCGGCAAACTGCTCCTGCTTGGCATGGGCGGCTCCCATGCCGTCAACCGCGCCGTCGAGCCGCTTTACCGCGACCTGGACGTCGAGGCGATCGCGATCCCGTTGTCCGAGCAACTCGGCCAGCCGCTGAGGCTGGCCGACAAGACCGTCTTCGTCACCTCGCAATCCGGCGAAAGCGCGGAAGTTCTCCGCTGGTTCGAGGAAACGGGTGGCACACCGGACACATTCGGGCTGACCCTGGAAGCAGGATCGTTCCTCGCTCGGGCTACGTCGTCTCTGATCGGCGCAGGCGGGACCGAGCTCGCGTTCGCAGCAACACGGAGCCTGACCGTGACGTTGGGCTTGCATTTGGCGATTCTGGAGGCGTTAGGATCGGACGTGTCGCAGGCACTCGCGGTGCTTCGAACACCCGAAGCGCCTGACATCGGCGAGGCGCTCTCCGCGCTCGCAAAGGTCATGACGATCGTCACCTCCGGGCGACGGCTGCAGGGGGTGGCCGAGGCGCTTGCCCTGGGCCTGACGGAGCTTTCGCGCTATCCCTGTTTCTCGCTCGAAGGTGGGCAGCTTCGCCACGGCCCGATGGAGATGCTCGGTCCGCAGGTCGGCGTCGTGCTGTTCCGCGACGGACACAAGACGTCCACGCTTGTGACCGCGATCGCCAAATCCGCAGTCGAGACTGGATCGCCGGTGATCATCTTCGATTGTTCCGGCCTCAAACCTATCCAGGGCGCCGTCACGATTGCCTTCCGGCCGGCATCCGGAATAGCTGCAATCCTGGCCATGCTGCCGACGGCACAGCGGCTGATGGTGGCCTTCGCGGACGCACGGGTTGAGAATGCCGGTACGCCCCTGCGCTCCACGAAGATCACCCGGAGCGAGTGAATGCGGCCACTTGCAGTCATCGGCAATGTCAACGTTGACCTCATCCTGGGGCCCGCCGAGCCATGGCCGAAGGCGGGCACGGAAGTCGTCGTCGATCACGACGAGCTTCGTGTCGGCGGCCAGGCGGGCAATACCGCACTCGCCTGGGAGGGGCTCGGCGTGGAGTATGCAATCGCCGCCAATGTCGGCGACGACCAGTTCGGCCGGTGGCTCTCGGAGGCCTTCGGCGAGCGCGGCAGGCGGTGGCCGGTCACTCCAGTCGGCACGACGCTGTCGGTGGGCATTACCCATCCGGATGGCGAACGCACCTTTTTCACCACACGTGGACATCTACCGAGGCTGAGCTTTGCCGACGTCCTGGCGGTGCTGGACGGCGAGGCACTTTCCGGTGGCTATGCGCTGCTGACGGCAGCGTTCCTTACCGACGACCTAACCGGGGATTATCCCGCACTGTTCGACTGGGCGGATCGGCATGGTATCGCGATCGCACTCGACACCGGGTGGCCGCTCGACGGCTGGACGGCGCACAACTGCGACGCCGTGCGCCAATGGCTCTCGCGCTCCCGGATCGCTCTGCTCAACGAAATCGAGACCACGACGCTTGCCGGGCTCGAGGACCCGGCTGATGCGGCGCGAAACCTCCTCTCGCAAATGCCGGATGGCTCCATCGTCGTCGTCAAGCGCGGACCCGAGGGAGCAATTTCGATCGGCACCGGGGGTGACCTTGTCTCGGTGGCCGCACCCTCTGTAACGGTCGTCGACACGATCGGCGCCGGCGACGTGTTCAATGCCGCATTCCTCGCATCGCTGGCGCGGCAGGAGCCGCTCGAAGCGTGCCTCGCCGCCGGCACGACCGTTGCGTCGCGTGCCATTTCCACGCTTCCCCGCAGTTATGGCGGACCCGAACCTTTCAGGGAGATCGTGCGATGAGCGCGCTCGAGATCGAGAATATCCGCAAGACCTATGGCAAGACCGAAACACTGAGGGGGATCGACATCTCGCTCGAAAGCGGCGAGTTCCTGGTCCTGCTCGGTTCGTCCGGCTGCGGGAAATCGACTCTCCTGAACATCATCGCGGGCCTTACTGAAGCGTCCGGAGGTAACATCCGCATCAACGGCCGATCAATGCGCGGTGTGCATCCCAAGGACCGCGACATCGCCATGGTGTTCCAGTCTTACGCGCTCTATCCGAATCTCACCGTCCGGCGGAACATCGGCTTTGGTCTGGAAATGCGCGGGGTTCCGGCAGCCGATCGCGACAGGGCGGTCGGCGAAACGGCCAAGCTTCTCCAGATCGAAAACCTGCTGGACCGCAAGCCAAGCCAGCTTTCCGGCGGTCAGCGCCAACGGGTGGCGATTGGCCGGGCGCTGGTGCGGCAGCCGAAGATATTCCTTTTCGACGAGCCGCTTTCGAATCTCGACGCCAAGCTCCGGATGGAGATGCGCGCCGAACTCAAACGACTGCACCAGTTGCTGAAGACGACGGTCGTCTACGTCACCCATGACCAGATCGAAGCTATGACGCTCGCAAGCCAGATCGCCGTCATGAGCGACGGCCGGATCGAGCAACTCGGAACCCCGGAGGAGATCTACAACCAACCAGCGACACTGTACGTCGCGACCTTTGTCGGCGCTCCGCCGATGAACTTGCTGAAGGCCGAAGTCCGCGACGGAACTTTGGCCGTGACAGGTGGAGAGAGTTTACTGCCGATCCCCCAGGGCTTGCACGCCGCGTTGAACGAGGGGCAGCACGTCATCGTCGGTATCCGCCCCGAGGGCCTCAGGGTAAATGATGTCGAGGGTCTCTCGATCTCCGTACGCTGCGAGATTGCCGAACTCACAGGTCCGGAGTTGATCATGACGGCCGACATGCATGGCCAACGGATCATCGCGTCGTTGCCGCCGCAGGCACGTATCGCCCACGGCGACACACTCAGGCTTTATTTCGATAGCACAGCCATGCACCTCTTCGACGCCCCAACCGGCAAACGGATCGCGACCTGAGCCCCGGGCGGGCTGTTATGTCAGAAAGTGCGTGTTGGGCGACCCGAGGTCCCCGTTTAGCGCGCATCGCACACGGCCCAGGCGGGTGCCTGGACGAAGGACACCGGCACACAATGGATCGGCAGCCACATATGAAGGTGGCGGCATCGTGCGTGTAACGCCCGCCAGTTTTGCGATCTGGTCGCCGGCTAGCTTCACTTCTATGGTGATGAATCCCGTTGTGCTGGTGTTCTGCTCCGGGCCCGCCCAGGACGAAAAGGGCGCCTGATGGCGGCAGCCCAAGGAAGGTGATGCCGGCGGCGGTCTGCTCGGCAGCCCATGGGGCATGGCCGAGGGAGCGGAGAAATGCTTCTGGCCAGGCGCGTTTTTTTTCAGATACCTCGCGCTGTCATTGTCAGGCGCCTCCGCTGACAATCAATGTGTTTCGCGCGGCCTGGAAAGCGTCCCGCAGTGCCTTGTGGTCATCGAGGCCTTCGAGGGCATAGCTGTTGAGAAACTGGCGCCCGGCGAACAGTTTGCGTTCGACGGGGCTCAAATCTGCTTCGTCGCAGACCTCCTGCCAGCGCTTGGCGATGGTCGTGACCTGGTGTTCGATCAGGGCAGCGGCATCGGTTTCCTTTAGGTGATAATCCGGCGCAGCGGAAATCAATGTGGCGAGCGTGCTGGCGCGCCCATCGCCCTTGATCAGCATGGCCTGCGTGGCTTCGTTGCCCGTGCGGACTTGCGGACAGATGTCATAGGCGGGGGTGAGCGTGAGCATCGTGCCGTCCCAGAAGGCGGCATGGTTGCGCGCGTGGTCGTCGGTATTGCCGCAAAGCACGTTGAAGCAGATCCGCCGATAAAGTTCCTTCAGCGTGTCCTTGGGATCAGTGAAGCGGTGGCGGATGAGTTCGGCCAGGTCTTCGTATGAGGCATAGCGGGCCATCATTTCATCAAGGCCCAGCATGGTCAGGGCCGAGACCATGGCCTTGCGCGTCCAGCCGTCTTTTGTGTGCGTGCGATCGAAGCGCTCGATCAGCAGCACATCCTTATGGGCGGTACGGGTCATCGACACGGGCGCGGCGTTGAGTCCGCAAGCAGATGCCAGCTTCATCGCGATGAATTCGGCCTTCACGACGCTGTAGGTGTCGTTGGCGGCGGAGAATTTGGCGATGAACTTCTTCGTGTCGTCATCGATCAGCGCCTTGGGGCGCGCGCCGCCGATCGAAGTGCCGTGATTGAGGGCCTGGTCGAGCGCCGGAGTAAGAGGGACGCCCTTTTCGATGAGTTCGGCCCCTTCGAGGAGTTCATCGAGCGATGCCTGCGCGGCAAGGCGGGGTACATACTCCGTAGCGGATGCCTGGAAATCGAGGGCGCCGATGCGGTCGGAGCCCGACTGGAGCAGGAAGATCAGCTCGCTGATCTCCGGCACGCCAGCAGTGTCGGGCTTCTTGCCCGTCAGCCTGTTGATAATGACGCGGCGGCCCCAGGCGTCGGGCGAGCCATCGCGAATGCAACTGGCCATGGTCAGGCCGTTGACGGGCGCAATGACGCCTTCCTGGAGGGGGAGCTCCGGCTCGTAGATGGGAATCGCGCTCTTACGGCGGCGATAGCTGGCGCCGTAGGTAAAGAGCAGGCGCTCGCCATCCTGGTCGAGGCGGCCGGCCACCACCGGTTCCGTCGCCCCGGGCAGCCACATCCAGACAAAGGCTTCTGTTGCATCCGTCTTAGAAGTCATCATCGACCTTCTTCACGGCGTGGCGGACGCTCTTGGGCAGCAGGGTCAGTTTTTCGTCGAGGCGCGCGTTGTGCAGCTGGAGCGTGCGCTCGTCATATTCGAACAGGCGCACGCCGACGATGGAGGCGACTTCGAAGACGATGCCGATCTCGGGGCCCGGCGCGCCTTTTTCGATGCTGGAAAGTGTCGTGCGGCTGATACCGGCGCGGTCCGCCAGTTCCTGCGCGGTCAGGCCGCGCTCGGCGCGGCCGACGCGGATCAGCTTGCCGAGCATGGCGAGGGCTTGGCGGGTGACTCTTGAATAGCTTCTCTGGCGCGGCACAGCTACACCCGTTTTGTTCATTTGAGTGGGCATGAGGCGTCCTCATGCGCAGAATTTTGTACATTCTTGACGTAGGACCGGCGTCCAGTCAAGTTTTGCTCATTTGAATGGCCGTAAGGGCGGTTCGCGGCCAGAATTTTGTACATTGCGGATAAGAGCTGGACGGCGGCAATGCACCTCCGTGAGACGCGAGGCACGACCGCGGACTACGTACTGATTTGTCGGACGGACTCGATGACACGATCGCGACCTCAGCGCCTGCAAGCAGCTTGAAACCGGAAAGCGCTTCAATCGGGTCGCGGTTGATGGGGAACGTCGTCAGGATCCCCACCGGCTTCTTGCTACGGGCTTTCGCAGAATTCCTCGACGTCCTCGAATGTGCCTTTTCAGTCATGGTTCATCTCCTCCATTGTCAACATGGAGACCAAAGCGACATTGACGGCCACGACAACTAAAGCACATCTAAGCGGGCCGGCGAGAATGGAATGCGCCCCTGACGAAGCAAAAACCTGGCGCCGATCCGCCTGTCTGTTCTGCCGCGAATTTCACAAGGAAGACCCCACGCCGGGGAGAAATAGCCATGCGAAATCCCGAAGGGGCGCTGAGTATTTCCCAATATTCGATAAGCCGATCTGGGAACGCCTCGTGTAGGACGCGCCAAGAATCAGGGCGCCTGCCGCGAATCGTTCCCGCGTCTTGATATGCATCAAGCCGCTCGGGTGGCTTGCGATTAGACTACATTAGCCAAAGTGAAACCATAGGGCGGAGCCGCAAGCGCGGGACGCACTCTATCGATACGGTTGAAGCTACTCTGGATTGCATCGCGTACTACCGTCACATTCTTCAAGCGAAGGAACACGAACATGGTTACGGCGAATGTTGCAGCTCCCTCCACCACTACCGAAAAAGCATCCGGCAAGCTTGGCCTTGTGCCGCTTGTGGCTCTTGTCGTCGGCTCGATGATTGGCGGTGGCGTCTTCAGCCTGCCGCAGAACATGGCCAAGGGCGCTTCTCCGGGGGCCGTCATCATCGGCTGGCTGGTCACGGGCATAGGCATGCTCGCCTTGGCCTTCGTCTACCAGGGCTTGTCGACGCGCAAGCCGGCGCTCGATGCCGGCCCTTACTCCTATGCCCGTGCAGGCTTCGGCGACTTCATCGGCTTCAATAGCGCCTGGGGATACTGGCTTAGCGCGTGGATCGGAAACGTCTCCTATGTCGTCTTGATCTTCGGTGCCCTCAGCTATTTCTATCCTGCCTTCGGTGCCGAGGGGAATACGACCCAAGCGATCATCGGGGCATCGATTGTCCTTTGGGGTACCCATGCGCTCGTCCTCATGGGTATCCGGGAGGCTGCGATCATTAACGTCATCACCACGACCGCCAAGCTGCTTCCGATCCTGCTCTTCATCCTTCTGGTCGCGGTCGCGTTCAATCTCCCGAAATTCAGCCTCGACTTCTGGGGCGCGCAAACACCGGATCTGGGCAGCGTCATGACGCAGGTCAAAAGCACCATGCTGGTCACGCTTTGGGTCTTCATCGGCATTGAAGGCGCCAGCGTCGTTTCGGGCCGCGCAGCAAAGCGCGCGGATATTGGACGCGCCACCATCATCGGCTTTATCATTGCCTTGGCTGCCTACCTGCTTGTCTCGCTTCTTTCCTTTGGCGTCATGACTCAGCCGGAATTGGCTGCATTGCCGGCCGCGGCGTCCATGGCCAGTGTGCTCGAACAGGCCGTCGGTCCTTGGGGCTCGGTCGTCGTGCGCATCGGGCTCGTCATTTCGGTTGCAGGTGCATTCCTGAGCTGGACCGTGTTTGCGGCCGAAATCCCCTATCGCGCGGCGAAAGAAGGCATGTTGCCGGCGGTATTTGCAACCGAGAACAAGAATGGGGCGCCCGCGGGCTCGCTGTGGATCACCAACATCTTTGTGCAGATGTTCCTGATCGTCACGCTTTACGCAAACTCGACCTATCTCGCGCTGTTCTATATCGCCTCGACCGCCATTCTGGTGCCTTATGTGCTCTCCGGCGCCTATGCCTTCAAGCTGGCCCTTAGCGGCGAAGAGTACAGAGAAGGCGAGCGTCGAGGACGCGACATGTTCACCGGTGCGCTGGCGACCGTCTACGGTGCATGGCTAATTTATGCGGCAGGTCCCAATTACCTCTTCATGTGCGCGCTGCTCTATGTTGTTGGCATTCCTGTCTATTGGTGGGCGCGGCATGCACGCGGTGAGAAGGCCTTCTCCGGCATTGAGGCGCTCATCGGCCTCGGAATCGCGGTCGCGGCGGCCATTGCCGGCTATCTGATGTGGACCGGCGCGATCAGCGCCCTGTAATCGTCTCAAGCGTGGGAACATGACAATGAACGCAATCCCGCAACTTGGCGTCCATTCCGAAACGGGAAAGCTGCGGCAGGTGATCGTCTGCCGCCCCGGTCTTGCCCATCGACGTCTCACGCCTTCCAACTGCCAAGAGCTACTGTTCGATGACGTGTTCTGGGTCAAGCAGGCGCAGAAGGACCATGACGTCTTTTCACGCGTGATGCGCGACGATGGCGTCGAGGTGCTCGACGTCAACGTGCTACTCGCCGAAACGCTGAATCTGAAAGATGGTCGGGCCTGGGTGCTTGACCAACGCGTCAACGCGGATCAGGTCGGCGTGGGTATGATGGAGGAACTGCGCGCGTGGATGGACGAACTACCCGGCGCCAAACTGGCCGAGTATCTGATTGGTGGGCTGGCGGCGGATGATCTTCCGTTCAAGCCGACCGGCCTGTTCGGAAGCTATCTCGGCCATCACGGCCTGATCCTGCCGCCCTTGCCCAACGCGCTCTTCACCCGCGATAACTCCAGCTGGATCTACGGCGGTGTAACGGTCAACCCGATGTACTGGGCCGCTCGTCGGCCGGAAACGCTGCTCAATGCCGCGATATATAAATTCCATCCGAAGTTTGCCGGCAAGGTCGAGATTCATTGGGGCGACCCGACCAAGGAGCACGGGTTGGCGACATTGGAAGGCGGCGATGTGATGCCTGTCGGTAACCGCACCGTGCTGGTTGGCATGGGCGAACGCTCGTCTCCGCAGGGGATCGGCCAACTAGCAGAGGCACTGTTTGCCAAGGGGGTCGTCGATCGCGTGCTTGCCTTCCGGATTCCGAGGTCGCGCGCTGCAATGCACCTGGACACGGTGTTCACCCTGTGCGGCGGCGACGTGGTGACGACATTCAAAGAGGTTGCGGACGAACTGGTCTGCTATGACATACGGCCGGCGGAAGGCAAGGCGCCGCTGTCCTTCCGCCACGATCCGCGTCCGATCTTCGATATCGTGGCCGAGGTTCTGGGCTATAAGACGCTTCAAATCGTGCCCACCGGCGGTAACACCGACGAAGAACGTGCGCGCGAGCAATGGAACGACGGCAACAACGTACTGGCGTTGCGTCCCGGCGTGGTGGTCGGATACGACCGCAACGACGATACCAACGCCGCACTGAAGGCTGTGGGCATTGAGGTCCTGGCTATTCCGGGCGCCGAGCTTGGACGCGGCCGGGGCGGTGGACATTGCATGAGCTGCCCGACCATCCGCGATGCGATCTGATTTCAAGGGGAGTCACCATGGCCTTCAACCTGAAAAATCGAAGCTTCCTCACGCTTCGCGACTACACGCCGCGCGAGATTGCCTTCCTGCTGAAACTCGCCGTCGACCTGAAGACCGCCAAATACGCAGGAACCGAGGTTCCGAAACTGCAGGGCAAGGATATCGTCCTGATCTTTGAAAAGGATTCGACCCGCACTCGCGTCGGGTTTGAGGTCGCTGCCTACGACCAGGGCGCGCGGGTCACGTATCTGGGGCCGACCGGAAGTCATATCGGCCATAAGGAATCGGTGAAGGACACTGCCCGGGTTCTCGGGCGGATCTATGATGCGATCGAATATCGCGGCTTCGGCCAGGAGATCGTCGAACAACTGGCCAGGTATTCCGGCGTGCCGGTCTATAACGGCCTGACCAACGAGTTCCACCCCACGCAGATCCTCGCCGACTTCCTGACGATGCAGGAGCATGTCGAAATGCCGCTGCACCAGGTATCCTATGTTTTCATGGGCGATGCCGGCAACAACATGGGCGACAGCCTGCTGATCGGCGGGGCCAAGATGGGTATGGATGTGAGGCTCTGCGCCCCGAAAGCCTGCTGGCCCTTGCAGGAAATCCAGGACGAGGCGCAAGGGATTGCCGCCGAGACCGGCGCGCGGATCATGATCACCGAGGATATCGATGCCGCTGTGAAAGGGGTCGATTTCGTCTATACCGACGTCTGGGTGTCGATGGGCGAGGCGAAGGAAAAATGGGCTGAGCGCATCAAGCTGCTCACGCCCTACCAAGTGAATGCGGCGCTAATGGCCAGAACGGGGAATGCGCGCGTGCGTTTCATGCATTGCCTGCCCGCCTTCCACAATACGGAGACGAGCGTCGGAGCCGACATCAAGGCCGAGTTCGGTCTCGACGCGATGGAAGTGACCGAAGAGGTTTTCGAAAGCCCGGCATCGATCGTATTCGATCAGGCCGAGAACCGACTGCATACGATCAAGGCGGTGCTTGTCGCCACCCTGGGAGCCTGAGATGCTCGTGGTTGCGGCATTGGGCGGGAATGCCCTGCTGAAAAGGGGCGAGCCGCTGACTGCCGAGGCGCAGCGGGAGAACGTGCGGGTCGCGACCCAGTCGCTGGCTGCGGTGGTCAAGGCCGGTCACAACCTGGTCGTCACCCATGGCAATGGTCCCCAGGTCGGTCTTCTGGCCTTGCAGAGCGCCGCATACAAGCCCAACGAGGCCTATCCGCTTGACGTTCTCGGGGCGGAAACCGAGGGCATGATCGGTTACATGATCGAACAGGAACTCGAGAATGCGCTCGATCATGTGCGGCCGGTCGCAACTTTGCTGACCCAGGTGGTAGTGGATCGGTACGACCCCGCCTTCGAAAAGCCGAGCAAATTCGTCGGACCGGTCTACGAACGGGCCGAAGCAGAGACGCGGGCCGAGGTCGCGGGATGGGCGATCGCCGCCGATGGTGACAAATGGCGCCGGGTCGTGGCATCGCCCAGGCCGGTCGAAATTCCCGACTTTAGAATCATAAGGCTTCTACTGGACCATGGCGTGGTCGTGGTTTGCACCGGGGCGGTGGCATTCCAGTGGTGCGGCGCGACGACGGCACGCTAATCGGCATCGAAGCCGTGATCGACAAGGATGCCGCCAGCGCCTTGCTGGCGCACCAGCTCGGTGCCGATGCCTTGTTGTTGCTGACCGACGTCGATGCAGTCTACCGTGGCTTCGGCGGCGAGGGCGCCGAGCCGATTTCCCGAATGTCCCCGGAGGTGGCCCGGGTCTTTGGCGCGCCTGCAGGGTCAATGGGACCGAAGATCACCGCTGCGGGTGACTTCGCCGAGACCGGCGCGTTCGCCGGAATCGGCCGGCTGGAAGATGCCATCGCCATACTGGCCGGCCGCGCAGGCACGCGGATCGAGAAGGCCATCGGACAAGTTGATCCGTCGATCCGGCGATGATCAGGACGGCTTTCTAAACGTCTTGGCGACCATGGTCAGGACATCGTACTGTGCGACGACTGCGCTGTTCTGGTTCGTCACCTGGCAATCCCACCGCACTTCGCCGTGATCGGCCCTGGCGCGCGGATTGATCTCCTTGCAGGTGAGCCGGACCTGCAGCGTATCGCCTGGATTGACGGGGGTCAGGAAGCGCAGGTTGTCGACGCCGTAATTGGCAAGGACCGGGCCGGGATCCGGATCGACGAACAGGCCAGCCGCGAAGGAGACGATCAGGTAGCCGTGCGCCACGCGCCCGTCAAAGAAGGGATTGGCCTTGGCCGCGGCCTCGTCCATATGCGCGTAAAAGGTGTCACCTGTGAAATGGGCAAAGTGCTCGATGTCCTCGAGCGTCACTGTCCGCGTGGCCGTCACGAGCTGGTCGCCGATCTTCAGTTCGGCGAGTGACTTGCGGAAGGGATGGACACTCGTGTCTCCGGCGCCTGCGCCCTCCATCCAGCGGCCGGTGACGGCCGAAAGAAGCCGTGGCGTGCCCTGCACTGCGGTGCGCTGCATGTAATGCTTGACGCCTCGCATGCCGCCGAGCTCCTCGCCGCCGCCGGCGCGCCCCGGCCCGCCATGCACGAGGCCGGCGAGTGGCGACCCGTGGCCCGTCGAGGTTTTCGCCGAGGCCCGGTTTCCGATCAGGATGCGGCCATGATAGGGCGCCATGCCGATCACCATTTCCTCGGCGATCCTCGGATCATTGGTGAAGACGGAAGCCGCAAGCGATCCCTTGCCCTTGTGGGTCAGTGCGATCGCTTCCTCGATGCCGTCATAGGGCATGACGGTGGAAACCGGCCCGAAGGCCTCGACGTCGTGGACGGCGGAAGCCGAAAACGGGTTGTCGCAATAGAGAAGCACCGGATTGAGGAAGGCGCCCTTTTCGGCGTCGCCGGACAAGACGCGGACATTGTCGGGATCGCCGGAGACGATCTCGGCATCGACGGTCAGGTCGCGGATACGCTCGCGAACCTCGTCGCGCTGGGCGAGGCTTGCGAGCGGTCCCATCCGCACGCCCTCGTCGGAAGGATTGCCGAGGGCGGTCTTGGCAAGACGATTGCCGAGTGCTGCGACCAGCGCCTGGACATGCACGCGCGGCGCGATCACGCGGCGGATCGCGGTGCATTTTTGCCCGGCCTTCGAGGTCATCTCGCGGGCCACTTCCTTGACGAAGAGGTCAAACTCCTCCGTACCCTGGCCGGCATCGGGGCC
Organism: Ciceribacter thiooxidans; assembly: GCF_014126615.1. Taxonomy (NCBI): domain Bacteria; kingdom Pseudomonadati; phylum Pseudomonadota; class Alphaproteobacteria; order Hyphomicrobiales; family Rhizobiaceae; genus Ciceribacter; species Ciceribacter thiooxidans. The sequence goes on along the minus strand of NZ_CP059897.1, from coordinate 600,157 downwards.
GAGCACCGAGGCGTTGAGGCTGTCGGCTTCCATGGTAAAGCGCACGGAGTTGGCGACGACCGCCGGGTGCGACTTCAGCTTGCGCCCGGTCCGGGCCGAGCCGGTGAAGGTCACGGCGTCCTGGCCTTCGACGTGGTCGAGCAGGTCGCCGACGGAACCGGAAACCAGCTGCAGCGCACCTTCCGGCAGGATGCCCGTCTCGATGATCCGGCGCACGACGAGCTCGGTGAGATAAGCGGTCTGGCTTGCAGGCTTGACCAGCGAGGGGACACCGGCGATCAGCGTCGGGGCGACCTTTTCGAGCATGCCCCAGACGGGGAAGTTGAAGGCGTTGATGTGGACCGCGATCCCGTGCAGCGGCGTCAGAATGTGCTGGGCGGAGAAGCTGTTGTCCTTCGAGAGCAGTTCGACGTCGCCGTCGATCAGGACGCGGGTATTCGGCAGCTCGCGACGGGCTTTCGATGAATAGGACAGCATTGTGCCGATGCCGCCTTCGATGTCGACCCAGCCGTCGGCGCGCGTCGCACCCGTGAGCGCGCTTTCGGCATAGAATTCCTCCTTCAGGTCCATCAGGACCTGGCCGAGTGATTTCAACATCTGCGCCCGTTCGTGGAAGGAGAGAGCACGCAAGTTCGGCCCTCCGACCTCGCGGCCATAGGCAAGGGCGGCGGCGAAATCGATGCCGGTCGAGTCAATGAATGCGACTGCGGCACCCGTCGAGGCATCGAGCAGCGGAACGCCCTGCTTGTCGCCGGGGTCCAGCGGCCGCAGACATAGCTTTCGAGACGGCGCGGAACGCGAGCCGAAACATTCATGAAGTCATCCTTCCTGGATCGGTTTATTCAGTGCGGTCGGGGGCCACGAATGGCCCCGCCCTTTCCGGTGGCTATTCGTCGTAGGAGAGCACGACCTTCTCGGTCAGCGGGTGACACTGGCAGGTCAGCACGTAGCCAGCCTCGACCTCGTAGTCTTCGAGCGCATGGTTGGTGTCCATCTCGACCTCACCTTCGATGACCTTCGCCCGGCATGTGGAGCAGACGCCGGCCTTGCAGGAGAAGGGAGCGTCCATGCTCTGGGCGATCGCCGCTTCGAGAATGCTGACCCCGTGCTTCGGCATGTTGAAGGTCCGGGTCGTGCCGTCGAGCGTGATTGTCGTCCCCACCACGGCCGCCGCTTCTTCGGCACTCGCCGACGCGACACGGTTCTTGGCGCGGCCCGGCTGACCGGAGGCAAAGAGCTCGAACTTGATCTGCTCGTCCTTCAGCCCGTGCTCCTTCAGGCTGGCGACGATCGTCAGCATCATCGGTTCCGGGCCGCAGATGAAGGCGGCATCCACCGATTTTGGGTCAATCCAGGTGCGGAACAGCGCAGCCAGCTTGTTCTCGTCCAGGCGACCGGTGAAGAGATCGATCTCCTGGGCTTCGCTCTCGAGGATGTGCAGCACCGAGAAGCGGCCGAGATAGGTGTTCTTCAGATCCTCGAGTTCCTCGCGGAACATGATCGAATTGATCTGGCGGTTGGCGTAGACGAGCGTGAAGCGAGCCTTCGGTTCGCGGGCGAGCACCGTCTTGACGATCGAGAGAACCGGCGTGATGCCGGAACCGCCGGCAAAACCGAGATAGTGCTTCTCGGTCGTCGGATCGATGTCCGTGAAGAAGCGGCCCATGGGCGGCATGGCCTCGATGACGTCGCCGGGTGCCAGGTTGGCATTGGCCCAGTTGCTGAAGGCACCGCCGTCGACGCGCTTGATGCCGACGCGAAGGATACCCTCGTCCTTACCCGCGCAGATCGAATAGGACCGACGCAGTTCCTCGCCGTCGAAATCGCGACGGAAGGTCAGGTACTGGCCTTGCGTGAACTCGAAGGCCGCACGATCCTCCTCGCGGGGCTTGAGCGTCACGACGACCGCGTCACGGGTCTCGTGGCGGATATCGGTCACCGTCAGGGAATGAAAACGTGCCATGAGTTATGTCCTCCGCATCCTCAGATGCACTTGAAATAGTCAAAGGGTTCCAGACAGTCCGAGCAGCGGTAACTCGCCTTGCACGGCGTCGAGCCGAACTGACTCACCTTCTCGGTCCTCGTCGAGCCGCAACGGGGGCAGGCGACGGCGAGGTTCGTACCGGCAAGGCGGCTGGCGCGCGCCGTCAATCGCCCGTCAGCCGCTGTCCCGTCGATCGGCGGGGCAATGCCGTAAGCGCGAAGCTTTTCGCGCCCGGCTTCGCTGATCCAGTCGGTCGTCCAGGGCGGCGACAGACGCCGCTCGAGGCGCAGCTTGTCGATGCCGTGGTCTCGCAGCGCCGCCTCGATGTCGAGGTTGATCACCGTCGTCGCCGGACAGCCCGAATAGGTCGGGGTAACGGCGACGACGAGAGTGTCGCCGTCCCAGGCGACGTCCCGGATGATACCGAGATCAGTCAGGCTGATCACCGGGATTTCCGGATCCGGAACCTCGCCCAGCCAGCGCCAGACCTCTTCCGGTTTAGGCAATGTCCTGGCATCCATGACACAAACCTCACCAGACAGAATTCGGATAGGCTCGCTGCAGGAACTGCATGTCGGCGAGAATGTAGCCGAGATGCTCGGTGTGGATCCCGCGCTTGCCGCCCTTGTGCTGGTAGGTGCCTTCGGGGCGAACGAGCGTCGCCTCAGTGAGCACTTCCGCCACCGACTTGTCCCAGGCCGCCCTGAGCGCCGAAGGCAGCCGCGCGATGCCTGCTGCCGCCACCGCTTCGTCGGCGGTATCGTCGAGGAACATTTCGGCGGTGTAGGGCCAGAGGTCGTCAAGCGCCTTCTGCATCCGGCGATGGCTTTCCTCGGTCCCGTCGCCGAGACGGATGACGAGGTCGGCCGAACGCTCGAAGTGGTAGGAGACTTCCTTCAGTGCCTTGCCGGCGATGTCCGCCACACGCGGATCGCTCGAGGCAAGAAGTGCGCGCAGCATTTCGAGATGATAGGCGTCGAACAGGAACTGCCGCATCAGCGTCTTGCCGAAGTCGCCGTTCGGACGCTCGACGAGCAGGACGTTGCGGAAGGCGGCCGCATCGCGCAGATAGGCGAGATTGTCAGCCGTGCGGCCCTTGCCCTCGACCTCGCCCGCAAGCCCCAGCCAGAACTGGGTCTGACCGATCAGGTCGAGCGCGGTGTTGGCAAGCGCGATATCCTCTTCGAGCACGGGCGAATGGCCGCACCACTCGGACACGCGGTGACCGAGGATCAGCGTATTGTCGCCCATGCGCAGGAGCCATTCGAAAAATGCGGCCTGATCGACCGCCGGGGTCGCGGTCGCCATCACATGTGCCCCACGTCAGCCGGAATGTCGAAGAAGGTCGGGTGACGATAGACCTTGGAATTCGACGGTTCAAACAACGGGCCCTTTTCCGAGGGCGACGACGCGGTGATGTCGGCCGACTTCACCACCCAGATCGACACGCCTTCGTTGCGGCGGGTGTAGACGTCACGGGCGTTACGGATTGCCATTTCGGCGTCCGGAGCGTGCAGGCTGCCGACATGACGGTGATTGAGGCCATGCTGGCCGCGGATAAAGACTTCCCAAAGGGGCCATTCGCTGGACATTGGTTTCCTCCCAGGTTCAGGTGACGACGGAGGAGCGACCGCGCCGCTCCCGGTATGGAATCTTCAGGCAGCCGCGCGGCCGGCGCGGCGGGCTTCGTGCTTTTCGGCATGGGCCATGAGGCCATCTCGGAACCACGTACCTTCTTCCCAGGCGGTGACGCGGGCGCCGAGACGCTCGGCATTGCAGGGGCCATTGCCGGCGATGACGTTGAAGAACTCTTCCCAATCGGGTTCGGAGAAGTCGTGGCCACCCTTCTCCTCGTTCCAGCGAAGGTTCTCGTCCGGGATGGTCAGGCCGAGATACTTGGCCTGCGGCACCGTCTGGTCGACGAACTTCTGGCGCAGCTCGTCATTGGTGTTGATCTTGATCTTCCACTGCATCGACTGGGCGGAATGCACCGAGTCCTTATCGGAGGGACCAAACATCATCAGGGCCGGGTACCAGAAGCGATTGAGCGCATCCTGCGCCATCGCCTTCTGCTCTTCGGAGCCGAAGGCCATCTTCATCATGATGTCGTAGCCCTGGCGCTGGTGGAAGCTCTCTTCCTTGCAGATGCGGATCATCGCACGGCTGTAAGGGCCGTAGGAGGCCTTCTGCAGTTGCACCTGGTTCATGATTGCGGCGCCGTCGACCAGCCAGCCGACCGCGCCGATATCCGCCCAGTTGAGCGTCGGGTAGTTGAAGATCGACGAATATTTCATCTTGCCGGAGTGTAGCAGCGCCAGAAGCTCGTCGCGGCTGACGCCAAGCGTTTCGGCGGCGGAATAGAGGTAGAGACCGTGGCCGGCCTCGTCCTGCACCTTGGCGAGAAGGATCGCCTTGCGCTCGAGCGTGGGCGCGCGGGTGATCCAGTTGCCTTCCGGCAGCTGGCCGACGATTTCGGAATGCGCGTGCTGGCCGATCTGGCGGATCAGCGTCTTGCGGTAGCTCTCCGGCATCCATTCCTTGGGCTCGATCTTCTCGCCCCGGTCGATGCGATCCTGAAAGGCTCGCTCCTCTGCGGACATTTCGTTCAGCGACTTCACCCGGTCGCTGTCGGTCTTGACCATTTGCGCATACATGGCGGGCTCCTCCCCTGCTCAGATCCGTTCGATGATGATGGCGATGCCCTGACCGACCCCGATGCACATCGTGCACAGCGCATAGCGCCCGCCCGTGCGGTGGAGCTGGTACATGGCAGTGGTGACGAGGCGCGCGCCGGACATGCCGAGCGGGTGACCGAGCGCGATCGCGCCGCCGTTCGGATTGACATGGGCGGCATCGTCGGGAAGCCCGAGCTCGCGAAGTACCGCCAGCGCCTGGGCGGCGAAGGCCTCGTTGAGTTCGATCAGGTCCATCTGCGAAAGCGTGAGACCGGCGCGCTCCAGCACCTTGCGGACCGCCGGGACCGGGCCGACACCCATGATGCGCGGCTCGACGCCCGCAGCCGCCATCGCAACAACTCTTGCCCGGGGCACCAGACCCTGCTCTCTTGCCATTTCCTCCGAGGCGATCACGAGGGCGGCGGCGCCATCATTGACGCCCGAAGCGTTGCCGGCGGTGACGGTGAGATCGGGGCCGTTGACGCCCTTCAGCTTCGACAGTTGTTCGGCCGTGGTGCCGGGGCGCGGATGTTCGTCGACCGAGACGACCAGCGGCTCACCCTTCTTCCGCGGGATCGTGACGGGTACAATCTCTTCGGCGAAAACGCCTGCCGCCTGGGCGGCCGCCCAGCGCGCCTGACTGCGGGCGGCGAACGCATCCTGGTCCGCTCTGGTGATATTATATTGCTCGGCGACATTGTCCGCCGTCTCCGGCATGGAATGGGTGCCGAACTTCTTCTTCAGTTCCGGATTGGGAAAGCGCCAGCCGATCGTCGTATCGTAGACCGCATTGGATCGGGAGAAGGCCGTTTCAGCCTTCGGCATGACGAAGGGTGCACGCGTCATGCTCTCGACGCCACCGGCAATCACCAGATCGCAGTCGCCGCCGCGGATCGCGCGTGCGGCCATGCCGACGGCGTCCATGCCCGAGCCGCAGAGGCGATTGACGGTGGTTGCGGGCACGTTGATCGGCATGCCCGACAGGAGAACGGCCATGCGTGCGACATTACGGTTGTCTTCGCCCGCCTGGTTTGCGCAACCAAAAATGAGGTCATCGACACTGGACCAGTCGACACCGGGATTGCGCTCCATCAAGGCCACGAGCGGCAATGCAGCGAGATCATCTGCCCGGACGGACGCAAGTGCCCCGGCATAACGACCAATGGGCGTGCGCACCGCGTCACAGATAAAGGCTTGCTGCATGGTTCGCTCCTCCTCAAACACGCCTTCGATCGATGTCAATTCAAATTAACCAACCGACCGGTCAATCTATAACCTTTAAACATCACATTGAAAAGTCTTTTTATGGCTTTCATGTGATGTTTCGTCGCAAATCTGTGCTCGCCCGCGAGAAATCATTTCATATCAGGTTTTTAGCTCGCCTCTGTGAAAGGCCGCCTGCGATTTCCGGATTTGCCGATGCAAGCATCCGAGCAACCCCGCAAAGTCATTTTTGCCGGCGCCAGCAGCTTTGCCCTTCATCGTCTGGCTGCAGCGCTTCCCGATAAGTCTCGTCACACGGCTGCAACGGGATCCCGGTCTGCTCGCCGCGTATACAGGACCGGCGCCTTTGATTTCACCACGCTCGTCGACGTCGAGGAACATACTTGCGTTTCCCGCCCAAGTAGCTTAAATACTGAACTAGATGGTTCAGTATTTAAGCCCTCCCCTCGATCTTGCGTTTGCGGCGCTGTCCGATGCGACCCGCCGTGGGATCATCGATCAGCTTGGGCGAGGTGACGCGTCGATCACCAGTCTCGCGGATAGATTCCAGATGACGCTGACCGGCATGAAGAAGCATGTCCAGGTCCTCGAGCGAGCGGGGCTCGTTGTCACGCAGAAGGTCGGGCGGGTGAGAACCTGCAAGCTCGGGAAGCGTGGCCTCGAGGCGGAGGCCGAGTGGATCGAGGCGCATCGCAGGCTCTTTGAGGCCCGCTTCGAAGCACTCGACGAAATCATCAGCGAAATGAAACGGGAGGGAAGCGATGAACCAGCAAGTTGACAATGCAGGTGGTGCGCAGAACCGCATGTCGGTCGAGCGCAGAGGCGATCACGAACTCGTCATAACGCGGACATTCAATGCACCACCGAGCACGGTTTACAGAGCGTGGACCCAGCCCGACCTGTTCCAGCGCTGGTGGACGCCTAAATCTGTACCCGGCCTTTCACTCGCATCGTGCGACATGGACGTCCGCACCGGCGGCAAATATCGGCTGGAATTCGGCACCGGCGGTTCCGACACCATGGCCTTCTATGGCAAGTATCTCGAGGTCGTTCCGAACGAGCGTATCGTCTGGACCAATGACGAGGGCGAAGAGGGTGCGGTCACGACCGTGACCTTCGAGGACCAGGGCGGGAAGACGCTCCTGACTTTCCACGAAATCTATCCATCGAAAGAGGCGCTTGAGGAAGCATTGCAGGGCTCGGCGGTCGCATTGCCGGAACAGATGGAACAGCTAGACGACCTGCTTTCCAGCATGGGCGAGTAGCGCGGGTCCGACACCCCGCGAGGGTCGTCCTCCCGGCGTTCTCGTGATGATCGTTCCCGGGACCGTTGGACTGCTGCTTTCGAATTGGCACGCGCGACGGGGAGGTACACGCCCTCTGACGACACTTTTCGCCATAGTCTCCATCGTCTGCGCGGCGCTTTGGCAGCGCATCTTCGATCGGGTCTCAGCGTTCAAAAGTGCCGGATACTCAACCTATTCTGACAGCCTCATGTCCCAGCCTTCGGACGTGGTGGTGCTCGAAGCGAACATGACCAGCGTCCTTGTCGGCGGGGGATCGGCTTTCCCCTCTTGGCGGACGTGAAGCGCAACCGGCGGCAGCCGGCGCGGTGGACTCTCCCCACCAGACCGAACTGCTCAGAACGGCGATCCTGCTGGTTGTCGGCTTCTTCGTCACGCTGATCAACGAGCCCACTGCCGCTGGACTGGCCCGCTTCGGGGAGCAACAGTCGTCATCACCTCCTGCTCGGGATGTTCCGCCATACAGATGTCGCAAGCGGAAATTCCTGCGTTTCTTGAACCTGAAGAACCAGTCGTTGAACCTGGGTCATCCGCTGCGACAGAAAGATCCCTCGAAATAGCTTGCGAATCACATAAGTCCGTGCTTATGTATCCACATGACTGAGAATGACTTCTTCCGAGCTTTGGCAGATCCGACCCGCCGTGCGATCTTTGAGAAGTTGGCGGCAGGGAGTATGAACGCCAGCGCCTTGCGCGAGGGCATGGAGATTAGCCAGCCGGCGATGTCGCAACACCTCGCGGTTCTGCGCAGCGCAAGGCTTGTGAGGGAAGAGCGCCAGGGGCGTTTCGTGAACTACGAAGTCGATCCTGACGGGTTGGCTCTCATCGCCGGGTGGCTCGCAAAATACCGCGCCTATTGGCCAGAGCGTATCGCAGCACTCAACGTCTTGCTGAAGGACATGGATCAATGAACGAAGGGAAGACCAAGGAGCAGCAAAGCGGCATTACGATGGAGTTCGACTTGGGCGATCCGCCACAAAAGGTCTGGCGTGCCGTCACCATGCCCGAGCTTCGGGAAAGATGGTTGCCGAAGGAGGCATTGGCTGACCCCGATGCGATCGCCGTCACCCCCGGCCAGCAAGTTCGCTACAAGCTGCGTGACGATACCCCGCCTTTCCTGGAAAGCACCGTGACGTTCACGATCACCCCGAATGCCACTGGCGGCACTTGCCTTCGGGTCGTGCATGAACTGACGGACGCAAGACTCTGTGGACGGGCAAGAACGCCGGCGAACAGCAACAGCCCGCCCCTCATGCTCGCCGCCTGACACGGCGAGCCCCCGCTAAAATTCTGAACATCTGGAGATCGCAGATGCGCGAAGCGATGCAACTCGTCCCTATGGTCATAGAACAGTCCAGCCGTGGGGAGCGGTCCTTTGATATCTATTCCCGGCTTCTGCGCGAGCGGATCATCTTTCTCAACGGTGAGGTGAACGATGCCGTTTCGGCGCTCGTCTGCGCACAGCTGCTGTTTCTGGAAGCGGAAAACCCAAAAAAGCCCATCAACCTCTATATCAACTCGCCGGGCGGCGTCGTGACCAGCGGCCTGGCCATGTATGACACTATGCGCTTCATCCGTGCGCCGGTTCACACACTTTGCATGGGCACGGCCCGTTCAATGGGATCGTTCCTGCTGATGGCAGGCGAACCCGGCGAAAGATCTGCGTTGCCGAATGCCAGTATCCTCATTCACCAACCCTCCGGTGGCTTTCAAGGGCAGGCTTCCGACATGCTGATTCATGCCGAGGAAATTCTGAAGACCAAGCAACGCATGACGCGGCTCTACGCGGAGCATTGCGGGCGTTCCTACGAAGACTTTGAGCGCGGGATGGACCGCGACCGCTTCATGACGGCGGAGGAAGCGCTTGAATGGGGCCTCATCGACCGTATTCTGAAGGTTCGGAGAGACGGCGACGCTCTTTGATCTCTGTCGCCAAATCCCGAGCTTTGAATCAGTTGTGCGGCTGAGATATGCAACAGCCCGGCTCTCGACCCGGATGGAAGGCTCGCCTCCTTCCTGGCAGACCTTCCGGCCGAGGCGCTCAGAAAGCGGGGCCGGGAGCCTCGCTAGAAGCGCGCGCCGTACTGAGTGCCCACACGGATCACCTCCCCTGAATCGGCCGAGCAAATGTAAACGGTTCCCTGGAGCCGATTTTGATCGTAGGTCTGCTATTATTCCATGGGCCAAATCTCGACGACGCCGTGCGCCACAGCGCAGGGCACGCCGGAGACCTTTTGGATTGCGTCATCAAGGTCCGCAGCCTCGATCACTGCAAAACCCGCAACCGGAAGCTCCGAGGACATGAACGCTCCGGCGACCCTTTTCACGCCGCTCGCATTGGGATTTCGAACCTGCACGGGCTTGCCCGCGATACCCACCATGGCGCCTTCGGCGATCAGCTTCGCATCCTGTTCATGGGCTGCGGCTCTGATCTGTTCAGGTGTTCTGTCGTAGCCTGCCCGGTCACCATATCCGATAGTGAGAAATTTCGGCATCGTCGTTTCCTTTCCAATTATTGCGCTTTCAATCGCGATCCTCTGGGGCCCCGAGCGGGAAGAGATGGCGGTAGGGCCGAGCCTCATTGAGCGCCCGCGCATAGCTCGGACGGGCAAGCAGGCGTGAGCGGTAGGAGCGGACGTTTTCGAAGCGCTCGCCGAGCGGATGGCTCCAGTCCGCATAAAGCAGCGCAGGCGCTGCTGAGCAATCGGCCAGGCTGAAGGCGTCGCCGGCAATCCATTCGCGATCCCTCATCCGGTCATCGAGAATGGCGTAGGCGGTTTCGAGCGCTTCCTTCCACCGCGCGTCGCCGCCTTCCTGCCTGTTTTCCCGGCCAATCGCTTCGTAAACCATGCGCTGCTGCGGATACTGGATATAGTTGTCGAAGAAGCGGTCCCACATGCGCACCGTTTGCGCCGTTGCGGCATCGTTCGGGATGAGCGGCGCGGCCCCTGGTTCCAGCGCGTCGAGATACTCGATAATGCTGGTGGCCTCGAAGATGAAGTCTTCGCCGTGGCGAAGGACCGGAAACCGCTTGATCGGCCATAGCGCTGCGAATTCGCTCGCAACCGGTTCGCTGCCGTCGAGAAGTTTCGCTTCGAAAGCCAGATCCTTTTCATAAAAGGCCGTCTTGACTTTCTGCGAATAGGACGAGAACGGGTGCATATACATGACAAGAGACATTTCGAACCTCATTTCCTCAAGACGAGGTGTGTGGCCTTTTCCGTCGCTTCGTGTGCAGCGATGCGAAAGCCGAGCGACGGCAGGTCGATGCCGGCAAACATCGCCTCGCCCTTGCCCAGCACCACCGGGGCGATGGCGAAGTGCATCTCGTCGATCAGGCCGGCCTGAAGATATTGGCGCACCGTGCTGACGCCGCCGCCAATCTTGATATCCTTGCCTTTCGCTGCGGCTTTCGCCTGTTCAAGGGCGTCTTCAATTCCGCCCGTGACGAAATGAAAGGTGGTGCCGCCTTCCATGACGATCGGTGCGCGAGGATAGTGCGTCAGAATGAAGGTTGGCGCGTGATAAGGCGGGTTGTTCCCCCACCAGCCTTTCCATGACTCATCTGGCCAGTCGCCGCGAACGGGGCCGAACATGTTGCGCCCGAGGATAAAGGCGCCGAAGCCGGTGTTGCCGGCCGAGGCGTATTTTTCATCGACGCCGTCCGATCCGCCCTCCTCGCCGAACATCGCCCGGAATGTCCGCGTTGCGAAAAACCACTCATGCAGTTCGGTGCCCCGCTTGCCCAGCGGATCGTTCAGGCTCTGCTCAGGACCAGCACCGAACCCGTCGACCGAGAGGGAAAACGCAGCAACGCGCAATTTCGACATGATCTCCTCAATCCGGTTGCAAACCGCAACTGGTCTAGTCATCCCATAACCGATCTCATATTGCAACCAGTTTTCTGACAGGGGTACATGTATTGAAGATGTCGGGCTCGCCGTAAGGGTCCAGCATTTCCTCGATTGTTTTGATGCAGAATGTCACTTCTATCGTGATTGACAGCCGCCACGACCTGCCGGTTCCGCCTTCGCTTAATCGACAGCCATGGCTCCGACGCGCTTGCCCCGTCTCTCACGCAGGGCGGTGTCACAACGGTCCGGTCCGTTTCGTCTTGTTCCCATCTGCCGCGGTGTCTGCCCGGAAAAAAGGCGGCGAGAAGGTCGGCGGCGACCGCACGGACAAAGGAGACAGATCATGCGAGTCTTTGTTGCAGGCGCAACTGGCGCCGTCGGCAAGCCGCTCGTACGGCAGCTTATCGACCGGGCCAGCGCCCATTTCGAACAGTAGGACGCGGAGCCCGCCGACCGCCAAGAGCATCGCCGCCGCCGCTCCGAGCGTGGCGTCGGCGAGCCGCAGGGTCTTTGCGCTCGCCAAGGTGAGATCAAGGCGAATGCCGGCGAACTCGACGGCGAGCGCGGAAATGAGCAGAGCTGCCGCAACGTGGTGGAGAAAGGCAAAGAGCGTGGTCATCGGGTCACCGCGATGGATTTCTGCAATACCGCCTTGATCTCGGCCATGCCCGGACAATCGCCGACGAGGTGCAAAGCACGCCCGCCGGTGCTTTTGCAAAGCATCGCATTCGGAATTCAGTCCAACTCACCAGATGTTCGCCGCCGGTGATTTCGAGGACTGCGCCCGTGACATAGGGGGTCGTCATCAGAAATTCGGCGGCGTCGCCGTCACCAGCAGATGATCGAGCGTCGTGGTTCCATCGAGGAAGCCACGAACGGCTGCTTCGTCGGTCATGTCGAGCGCGGCACGTTCAATGCTGCCATGACCGAGCTGAACGATCCCGGAAACCGCGCGACGGCTGACGGCGAGCACCTGCGCGCCGTGGGCGGCCAACCTCACGGCAGCACCACGGCCCATGCCGCTCGTTCCGCCGACGATCACCACAACGCTGCCGGCAAGCGGATGCCGTTTTTCCAAATCCGTCGGCTGTTTCATTGCTCGAGCACCGTCAGATAGGGATTGTCGTTGATTAACAGGATGATGCATTCTCCAGCGGAGATGCAGGCGTCCTTGTGCGGCTCGTCGGCCGTCTGGGTCCAGTAGGACCCAACCGGAAGCGGTTCGCCCCGCGCCTCTCCGCCACCGGGAACCCAGTGCGACCACGTTCCCTTCACGACAATGGCGCGATAGTCCGCAGTATGGCTGTGCAACGGTGCTTCGAAGCCCGCCGGCACCTTGAGATAGGTACCTGCCGCCCCTTCCGACCGGACACCCCAAAGCGGCCCGAGCCTCTGAGGCTGATCGGGAGCTTCTTCGACGAAACGCACCGCTGGAAAGGGAACGATGACGTCGTCTTGCGCATATGACGGTTGCGCGAGACAGACGATGAGCGCGGCGAATTTCATCTGCACAGGCATCCGGATCCCTCGAGGGGTTCGCTCCTGCAGGCACCGGGCGGCCGCCCGGCCCGTCTGCCCGCCGCTTCGCCGACGTCCAACACCAAAGACATCCATGACATGGCCTCCCGTTCTGCCGGCGCTCCACCGTCCAGCCCATTGGAGCTGCTCCGATTGCCGCGCCATCCTCGGCACATAAGACGGAACAGAGGGAACCGCTGTGACAGGCCCGTCAAAAAATCTTCTACCCGCCTTCGCAGGAGATCGTGGTTACGGATGGCGTCCGAGATGCGCCGAAGGATTAGGCACCCTGAGCGATTGCGGCTATGATCCGTCAGGAGATCATGGGAGGCGGCCCTCGAGAGCCGGTGACTGATGGGTTTTGCGGATCACGTGAGGGAAATCGAGCGTGTCGGAAAGGGCAGCAATACGGGCCGCGACGCCATTGTCGTGGAATCCTGGCGGCGGTGCCTGGAAACCTACCAGCTCGATCCGGCGCAGGCGCGCGAGGCGGTCATCGTCTCGCAGACTCGGCTGCGCGAGCATCGCCAACAGGCGGAGGACTTGGTGCGCATCGCCCGCTCCGGCCTCGAACGGCTCTACCGCCAGGTCGCCCAGCAGAACTATGTTCTTCTCCTATCCGACCGGCAGGGCGTCACCGTGGAATTTCTTGGCGATCCCTCCTTCAACAACAACCTGCGCAAAGCGGGGCTCTATCTCGGCTCGGAATGGTCGGAGCCGCGTGCCGGCACCTGTGCAGTCGGGGCCTGCATCGCCACCGGCGAGGCGCTTACCATCCATCAGACAGACCATTTCGACATTACCCACACGCCACTCTCCTGCACCGCCGCACCGATCTACGATACCCAAGGGTCGCTGGCGGCCGTTCTCGACATTTCCCTCCTGAGTTCGCCTATCCTGAAGACAAGCCAGAACATGGCACGCCATCTCGTCTCGTCGACCGTGCGGCGCATCGAGCTTGCAAACCTCATGGCGAACAGTCGCCACGATTTGGTACTGCGCTTTGCCGGCGCGCCGGAATTCCTCGACGTCGACCCCGAAGCCGCGATCTCCGTCGACGGCGCGGGGCGCATCACCGGCATGACCCATGGCGGTGCCCGGCTTCTTGCCGCATCACGCGGGCTCGACTGGCGCATGCCCGAGCTTCTGATCGGGCAGCCGGTCACCGACTTCTTCTTGGCCGGGCTCGACGAGCTCTCCTCGCTAACTCGCGCCAGCCTGCCGCAGGACCGGCGGATCGCGGTGCGCGACGGATCGCTGCTCTTTGCCCATGCGATCGAGCCGCAGCAGCGCACGGCGAGCGTGCCGCTTGCCCGCTCGTCCGGCGGGCCCTTGGCGATCAGCCGGCTCGGCGGCAGCGTCCCGGCGATCGATAACCTCCGGCGCAAGGTGACCAAGCTCGCACCCAGCCGACTGCCGATCCTGCTGCAAGGCGAGACAGGCACAGGCAAGGAACATCTCGCCCGCATCGTTCACGAGGTGAGCGGCCTGTCCGGTCGCTTCGTGGCCGTCAACTGTGCCGCAATCCCGGAACAACTTATCGAGAGCGAACTCTTCGGCTATGCACCGGGCGCCTTTACCGGCGCGCTTGCCAAGGGCCGCAAGGGCCTGATTGAGGAAGCCGACGGCGGAACACTGTTCCTCGACGAGATCGGCGACATGCCCTATGCGGGTCAAAGCCGGTTGCTGCGGGTTTTGGCCGAAGGCGAAGTCCTGCCTGTGGGCGGTTCGGCACCCCGAAAGGTCGAATTCCGCGTCGTTTCTGCCTCGCACCGGTCACTAGCCGACATGGTCGCCGCCGGCACCTTCCGCGAAGACCTCTATTACCGTCTCAATGCGGCGGTACTATCATTGCCGCCACTGGCGGAGCGCGATGACCTGCCCTGGCTTCTCGATCGCCTTCTCGAAAAGCACGCGAAGGAGGGCCTGCCCCTTCGGATCTCGACCGCCGCGAGGCTGATGATCCTCAGCTATCGCTGGCCCGGCAATGTTCGCGAGCTGGACAATGCAATTGCCTTCGCCGCCGCCCTTTGCGACGAAGGCGTCATCGAAACCGCCGACCTGCCGGATCATGTGACACGCCTTTCCGGGAACGCGGCCGAAGACACGAATGACGCGGACGGGAAAGACGCCGCCGACCTGAGGGCAGTCCTTGCCGCCTGCAAAGGCAATGTATCCGAAGCTGCGCGGCGCCTCGGCATCGATCGCACGACGATGCATCGCCGCATGAGACGCCTGGGCATAGACCGGCCGCATTGAGGCGTTCACAACACCTGTTGTGCCACAGCTGTGGCGGCGCACCCGCTGCCCGCCATGAAAAGCTCTATAATTTCAGGCCGAACTGAAAAGGCCTCTCCCTGGCACGGGCATTGCTCCCCTTCTGGCATCGCAAGCAGCCAAGGGAGGAAACATGCGCGCGCTCCGATTTCATGCAGCCAAGGATTTGCGGCTTGAGGACGTTGCCGAGCCGAAACGGCCGGGCCCGGGCCAGGTTCTCGTCCGCAACCGCTTCGTCGGCATCTGCGGAACGGATCTACACGAATATAGCTATGGCCCGATCTTCATTCCGACCGAGCCTCATCCTTACACGGGCGCCCACGGCCCCCAAGTTCTCGGCCACGAATTCGGCGGTGTCGTCGAAGCCGTTGGGGAAGGCGTGACCTCGGTCAAGGTTGGCGACCGCGTGTCGATCCAGCCGCTCGTCATGCCGAGAAAGGGCGACTATTTCGCCGATCGCGGCCTTTTCCATCTCAGCACGCAGCTCGCCCTCGTAGGTCTGAGCTGGGATGGCGGCGGCATGGCGGAAGCAGCCCTCGTCAACGAATACAATGTCCAGAAAATCCCTGACGAGATGACGGATGAGGAAGCGGCACTTGTCGAGCCGACTGCGGTTGCGGTCTATGCCTGCGACCGCGGCGGCGTGACGGCCGGCAACAGCGTTCTCGTCACCGGCGCGGGCCCGATCGGTATGCTGACGCTTCTGGCCGCACGGGCAGCTGGTGCCGCTCAGCTCTTCGTCTCCGACCTCAACGACGCCCGGCTCGAACTGGCGAAAAGCGTCGTGCCGGATGTCATCACGATCAACCCGAAGCGCGACAATGTCGGCGATGTCGTCCGTTCGCTGACGGAAGGCAATGTCGGCTGCGACGTCGCCATCGAATGCGTGGGCAACGAGCATGCGCTGAAGGCCTGCGTCGATGCCGCACGCAAGCAGGGCGTCGTGGTGCAGACCGGTCTGCATCCGCATGAGAACCCGATCGACTGGTTCCAGGTCACCTTCCGCGATCTCGAGATCAAGGGCTCCTGGGCCTATCCGACGCATTACTGGCCGCGCGTCATCCGCCTGATCGCCTCGGGCCTTCTGCCGGCCACCAAGATCGTCACCAAGCGCATCACGCTCGACACCGCCGTGAAGGAAGGTTTCGACATCCTGCTCGATCCGGCCGGCACGCAGCTGAAAATCCTGATCGATCTTTCGAAATAGGCCTTCGCCGCCATCGCCTGCACCGGGAGAGGAGCCCGGCAGGAGGGAACGGCCAAGGCTTTCCGGAGCGCCCGTCGCGGGCGTCCCAAGACCACCACCAAGCATTTACGGAGGAGAAATCCATGCTTGATATCAGCCCCGGAACCAAAATCGACACGATCCTTGCCAAGCTTGGCGACGCGCTCGCCAGCGGCGACATCGACGCCGCCGTCAATCTGTTTCAGGCCGAATGCTACTGGCGCGACCTCGTGACCTTAACCTGGAACCTGAAGACCATGGAAGGTCACGAGCAGGTGCGCGACATGCTGAAAAGCCAGCTTGCCGCGACCAAACCGTCCAACTTCACGCAGGACACGAAGGAGGCCGCTTCCGAAGCCGGTGGCGTCACAGACGGCTGGTTCGAATTCGAAACCGGCGTCGCGCGCGGCCACGGCCATATCCGCCTGAAGGACGGGCTGATCTGGACGCTGCTCACCACCATGACGGAACTGAAGGGATACGAGGAGCCGAAGGGCTTCCGCCGGCCCATGGGAGCCGAACACGGCCACGATCGCAACCGCAGGACCTGGAAGGAAAAGCGCGAGACGGAGGCCGCCGAACTCGGTTACTCGACCCAGCCCTATGTCGTCATCATCGGCGGCGGCCAGGGCGGTATCGCGCTCGGCGCGCGACTGCGCCAGCTCGGCGTTCCGACCATCATCATCGAGAAGAACGAAAGGCCCGGCGACAGCTGGCGCAAGCGCTACAAGTCGCTCTGCCTGCACGATCCCGTCTGGTACGACCACCTGCCCTACATTCCCTTCCCGGAAAACTGGCCCGTTTTCACACCGAAGGACAAGGTGGGCGACTGGCTGGAAATGTACACCAAGGTCATGGAGCTGAATTATTGGGGCTCCACGACCTGCAAGTCGGCGCAGTTTGACGAGACGACCGGTGAATGGACCGTCGTGGTCGACCGCGCCGGCCAGGACGTGGTACTCAAGCCGAAGCAGCTGGTGCTGGCGACCGGCATGTCCGGCAAGGCCAATGTCCCCAAAATCCCCGGTCAGGACATCTTCAAGGGCGAGCAGCAGCATTCGTCGCAGCATCCGGGTCCGGACGCCTATGCCGGCAGACAAGTCGTCGTCATCGGCTCCAACAACTCGGCGCACGATATATGCGCGGCGCTGTGGGAAGCCGGTGCGGATGTGACGATGGTGCAGCGTTCGTCGACCCACATCGTGAAATCGGACTCACTGATGGAAATAGGGCTGGGCGATCTCTATTCGGAGCGCGCTGTCCAAGGCGGCATGACAACAAGAAAGGCTGACCTCATCTTCGCCTCTCTGCCCTACCGGATCATGCATGAGTTCCAGATCCCGATCTACAACCAGATCCGGAAAAAGGATGCGGAGTTCTACAAGGCACTCGAAAAGGCCGGCTTCATGCTGGATTTCGGCGACGACGACTCTGGACTCTTCATGAAATACCTGCGGCGCGGGTCGGGCTACTACATCGATGTCGGGGCCTGCGATCTCGTCATCGACGGGTCGATCAAGCTGAAGTCGGGTTCGGACGTGTCGCACCTCACCGAAAATGCTGTCGTGCTGAAGGACGGCACGGAGCTTCCCGCCGATCTCGTGGTCTACGCCACCGGCTACGGATCGATGAACGGCTGGGCGGCCGATCTCATCTCGCGCGAGGTGGCCGACAAGGTCGGCAAATGCTGGGGCCTCGGCTCCAATACGACCAAGGACCCCGGTCCCTGGGAAGGCGAGCAGCGCAACATGTGGAAGCCGACGCAGCAGGAAGCGCTGTGGTTCCACGGCGGCAACCTGCACCAGTCGCGCCACTATTCGCAATATCTCTCGCTTCAGCTCAAGGCCCGTCAGGTCGGCATCGATACGCCTGTCTACGGGATGACGAAGCCGCATCACCTGTCCTAGGGCTCAGACGGCGCCGGCCACGCCGGCGCCCTCAATGGGTGTCGGCGGAGTGTGCGGTCCGTCTGGCAATAATCCTCGATGTCGTTATGACCTTCGGTCATCTGCGGCCGTACCCATTCCGAGAGGCAACAGGTTGCCAAACTGAGGCCCGGATGCTCCATCCGCAACGGGAGGAACTCGCCTGTCAGACCGGAGCGAGCGCGATCCGCTCAAGGATGAGGTCGAGCAGTGCGCGAAGGCGCGGCAGGCGTTTCAGGTCCCTGTGATAGCCGATCCAGGTCTCGCGCGATGGCGGGTCCACGCCGAGATCCACCATGCGGATTCCCGGCGTGGCCTTCGCGAGCGGCCGTGGCAGCACGGCAAAACCGGCCCCCAGCGCGCAGAGCCGCGCCTGCACCTCGCGATTGTTGCTGCGGCAGACCACCTTGGCCTTCGGCAGCGCCTGCGTCACCCAGCTCACATCAGGCATGCCGCCAAAGGCCGTGTCCATCAGGATCAGCGGACACCCCTCGCCATCGCCAAGGGTCGGTGTTGCATGGCCCGGCGCGGCATAGAGCCCGTAGGAAATGGTCACCAGCTTGCGGGCAATCACCTCCGGCTCGTCAAACGGCGCGATACGCATGACGAGATCGGCCTCACGACGCGACAGGCTGTAGAGACGCGGATCGGTCAGCAGTTCCACCGTCACGTTGGGATGGAGCCTGCTGAACTCCGCCAGCACCGGGCTCAGCACGGTCGTGCCGAACCAGTCGGAACAGGAGAGGCGCAAAAGCCCGTCGAGGCCTTTGACGCTGCCCGCAAGCTCACGCTGTATCGCATGGGCCTCCTCCTCCATGCGCAGGGCATGAGCATAGAGCGCCTGTCCCTCGTCGGTCAGGACGAAGCCGTCGCTCGTGCGCTGGAAAAGGTTTGCGCCCGCCGCACGTTCAAGCGCGCGCAGGCGCCGCCCCATGGTCGGCTGGGTCTGCTTCAGGCGTCGGGCGGCAGCCCCCAATGTGCCTTCCCGGGCGATGGCGAGAAAGATCGGTAGGTCGCTCCATTCGAGGTCGTGCAAGGGGCCTCCAAACAAATTTGCATGAACGTCGTGCAATACTTATGATCGGCATGCATTTTTATTTAGCGCATATTCGCCTCGGCAACAAGGAGATCGCTATGACCCGCAACACACAAACCATGAAAGCCGCCCTCGTCGAAACCAATGATGGCGCGTTCCGCCTTGCCGAGGTCGCCCGTCCCGCGCCAAACCTCGGCGAGGTTCTCGTTCGCATCCATGCCAGCGGCGTCAATCCGCTCGATACCAAGATCCGGGCCGGCGCCGCAGCTCACGCCCGGCATCCGCTGCCAGCCGTTCTGGGCATAGACCTGGCCGGCGTGGTCGAGGCGGTGGCACCCGATGTCACGGCCTTTCATCCCGGCGACGCTGTTTACGGCATGACCGGCGGTGTCGGCGGCATCCAGGGGACACTGGCGGAATACGCATCGGTCGATGCCAGACTTCTTGCGTTGAAGCCCGCCAACCTGACCATGCGCGAGGCGGCAGCACTGCCGCTCGTCACCATTACCGCATGGGAAGGGCTCATCGACCGGGCGCACGTCAAACCCGGCCAGACCCTGCTCGTCCAGGGCGGCGGTGGCGGCGTCGGCCATGTCGCCGTCCAGATTGGCGTCGCGCTGGGCGCCAAGGTGTTCGCCACCGACAGCGTGCACAAGGCCGACTTCATCCGCTCCATGGGGGCGACGCCCATCGACTATGCGACGGAAAAGCTCGAGGATTATGTGGCGCGTCACACGGGCGGCGAAGGCTTCGACCTCGTCTACGATACCGGCGGCGGCGCAGTCCTCGACGCCTCGTTCCAGGCCGTCAAGCGCTTCGGCCATGTCGTCAGCTGCCTTGGCTGGGGCACGCATGCATTGGCGCCGCTTTCCTTCAAGGCCGGCACCTATTCCGGCGTCTTCACCCTGGCGCCGCTCCTCAACGGCATCGGCCGTGAACGTTATGGTGATATTCTGCGGGAAGCCGCGGCGCTGGTCGAGGCCGGCAAGCTCGTTCCGCGGCTCGATCCTCGAACCTTCGGGATCGATGCGGTCACGGAGGCCCATGCGGCTCTCGCCGATCGCAGCGCCGCCGGCAAGATCGTCGTCTCCATCGCAGACCCAGCCTGATACGGCAGAAGGTAAGGGAGACGGCCGGCCCGCACGAAATTTGGCGCCGGCTCTCCCGTCACCTATTCGAGATCTGCATCGATGCGGACAAACAGCCCGTCGGCATTCGCCTTGGTGACGAGTACACCGGTCTCTTGGCCGAAATCGCCTGTGAAATCCACGCGGAGACGGGCTCTGCTATCGCCGAGATCGTCGATCGACAGAAAGCGCGTCACCGTGTGATAGCCCTTGAAGTATCGCTCGACATAATCGCCAATCCCGGCATGGCCTTCGAAACTGCGTCCCGTCGAGGGATCATCGATCACTGCATCGGAGGTGAACAACGCCTGAACACCTGGCGTGTCGAAGGCATTCAGCGCAGCAATCAGCGCATTGGCTGCCTTGCGCAAGGCGTCGGTTGTCGTTGATGTCATGGCAATTTCCCTTTTCCCAGAGCTCTTTCAGGAATCAGACGATGTATCCGCCTGACACTTCGATGTTCTGCGCATTGATCCAGCGATTGTCGTCGCCCAGCAGGCTGGCGATCATTGCGCCGACATCGTCAGGCTCGCCGATGCGGCCGAGCGCCGTCTGCCCGGCCAGCAGGGCCTCGAACTCTTCGTTCAGGCCGCCGCCCAAATCCGTGCGGATCGCGCCGGGAGCGATCGAATTGGCGCGGATGCGTCGATCCCCGAACTCCTTGGCCATGTAGCGAGACAGCACCTCCAGGCCGCCCTTGAAGGCGGCGTAGGGAGCAACCCCGGATGTAGCCACGCGCGTCGTTGCGCTGCCGATGTTGACGATATGGCCGCCATCCGCCATCAGCGGCAGAAGGATCTGGGTGAGGAAGAAGGGTCCCTTCAGATGCACGCGATAAAGCGCATCGAACTCATCCTCGGTGACGGAGACGATCGGATTGAACTGCCCGAAACCCGCATTGTTAACGAGGAAGTCGAAGCGGTCCGTATTCCAGACTCTTTCAAGCTGACGAGCGACGTCGTCGCGAAATGCGGGAAAGGATGCATTGTCCGCAACATCGAGCTTTACGGCCGTCGCTCGACCGCCCTGTTGCCGAATGCGCTCGACAACCTTTTCAGCCGCTCCAGGATTGGCGTTGAATGTCAGCACGACACCCATTCCGCGCTCGGCGCATGCGAGCGCCGCGCTCGCTCCGATTCCACGACTTCCACCGGTGATGATGACGATAGGCATAGCTGCTCCGTTGATCTGATGGGCGTCCGATAGCACTGACGACGCAAGGCGCGCATTCACGATCCTCGTCGAAACTTGCCTATTCCTGCTTGATCGTTGCGTATTCCAGGTCCCTCTGAGAGGATGAGCTGCATGGAAAACAGGCTTCTTGAACTGCGGCGACTGGCGTCGCGGGCGGAAAATCGGCGCACGGAGACCGGCATTCCCCGCGTCGCGATGGTCAAGGGCGAAATCCCCGAGCACCGGCTGGCCACGGTCTATGAACCGATGATCAACCTGGTCCTTGCCGGGTCGAAGACGATGACGATTGGTGATCGCACTTTGCGTTACGATCCGGCGACCTATTTCGTCATGTCCGTCGATCTGCCGGCGGTGGGCACGGTCAGCGCTTCGGATGATGGCGATCCATATCTTGCGGTCAGCCTGTCGCTGGAGCCGGCAATCCTCGCGGCACTCTTGGCCGACTTGCCCAAACATGGCAGGCTCCATGCCGCCAACACTGGCTTCTCGGTTGCGCCAGTTTCAGACGATCTGCTGGACGCGTGGGTTCGCATGATGCGTCTGACCGAGCGACCGGAGGAGATTGCGCTGTTTGCGCCGCTCTATGAGCGCGAAATCCTGCTCCGTGTGCTGCAAGGGCCTCTCGGGTCTATGCTGCGCGACATCGCCACGCCGGAAACCCCGTTCGCAGGAATCGATCTCGCGATCCGCTGGATAAGGGAGAATTTCGCGCGGCCATTGCGAGTTGAAACACTAGCCGACATGGCGGCGCTGAGCGTCTCCGCCTTCCATCGTCACTTCAAAGCCGTGACTGCGTTCAGCCCGCTACAGTATCACAAGCATGTCCGCCTGCTGCATGCGCGTTCCCTGCTGATTTCAGGCGAAGGCAACGCCACGACCATCGCCTTCAGGGTCGGCTATGAGAGCCCCAACCAGTTCAGCCGTGAGTATGCGCGCCAGTTCGGGCGTCCGCCCTCCTTGGATGCCAGGGTATTGCGTGGCTAAAGGTGGCGCTTTCGTAACCTCGATTTCCAAGGGTCATAGCATTCGTGCGGCCTGCCAGATGACGTTCCAACTCACCGGTATCCCTTGATCGTCGAGCAGGACCGGGAGACTTGGCCGTTGCAACTGTTGCCGACGGATATGTTGGTGATGCCTACAACGGCAACCCGTATAACTGGACTGCTAAACGGGTCATGCGATTTGCATCAACAGAGGCTGTACACCACCTTGAATTCAAGCTGGCGCCCTTGTCTATTTTTTGTCTTGGTGGGATCAGAACCGACGGCCCGCTACGTGCTTCGCGTGCGCAGCCGCCGGCAAGCTCGGCGGATCAAGCAGTTGGTCCCTTCCGATCCCCGACAAGGAGCCGGGAAGCAACAGTCCGCTCCTTTCGGTTCGACAATGGAAGCGGACATACGATTTCTAAGTCTCAACGGCCGCCACGAATTCCAGACTATTACTGTGACGCATTGGAAGCCGGAGACATTTTCACCGGCTTCCTGACTAGACGCCGTTGTCGTGCAGCTTACATCTGATGCCCAAGCATCATCCCTGACGATGCCAAGGCCATCCACACTGCCATGGCGATCATCATCAAGTTCTCGGTCAGGGAGATGAACCCGAGGGGCACGTTGCTCGAGCCACCAACGCAGGCGCATTTTAGTTCACGCTTGTCGATGTAGACCGCCTTGAAGACCGAGATGGTACCGACGCTGCCGATGAACAGCGCAACCGGGATCGAGAGCCAGTTCGCGATACCGGCCACCATCAGAACGCCCGCCAGCCCTTCGGCATAGGGATAGATGTAGCTGTAGGGGACCCAGCGCTTGGCGAGCAAGTCGTAGTTCAAGAACATCGTGGCAAAGGACTCGACATTTTGCAGCTTGAGCATGGCCAGGACTACCATCGAGAAGGCGATGAACCACTCCAAGGCCCGGACGGTAAATGGCGTGCCCAAGACGGCGTAGCTGCCCCCCATGGCCATCAGTGCAGTCATCGCAAACAGCACGATGACGGGGCGGTAAGTGGTTGCCTTCGGGTCAGCCACGGGCTTTCCAAAGTAACGCCGCAGATCATCATAGCCGCCGACGCGGGCACCGTCGATGAACACTTGAGGTGTCGTCTTAACGCCGTGCTCTTCCTTGAACGCGTCCGTTTGCGCTCGGGTTGTCAGGTGGCGGTCATCTACCTCGTATCCTGACCGTTTGAGCAGATCTTTGGCCTTCAGGCCATAGGGGCAGGTATGCTCCGCAGTGACCATCCGGTAGAGGACGGCTCTCGTTGCTGTGGTCGGGGGGGTCACTCTATCCAACATTTCACGTCTCCTTCAGCTTGTGAAACAGTTGGCAAGACCATACGTTCCGTACCATGGTACGGAGTCAAGCCCCATGGATATGACAATCGGGAAATTTGCAGCCGCAGGCGGAGTAGGCGTCGAAACCGTCAGGTTCTACCAACGTAAGGGTCTCCTCAAGACACCCAAGCGCCTCGAAGGCGGCAGGCGATATGGCAGCGAGGATTTAAGGCAACTTCAGTTCATCCGGCAGGCCCAGACTGCGGGCTTCACGCTGGAGGAGATACGAGAGCTCCTCGAACTCGATGCTGGTGACGACAGGGCGCGGGTGCGTGAGGCCGCAACGATCCGGCTTGCCGCCCTTAATGCCCGGATTTTGGAACTCAACCGTACCCGTGAGGCACTCGAGCGCCTGGTGGCAGAATGCTCATCCGGAAAAAGCGGCCCCTGCCCTATCCTCAAGTCCTTCGGACTATAAACGCCTTCCATTCGCTAGCCTGAGCGTCCATGCGCAACGCCTATAGTGATCTCGCAGCCAACAGGGTGATTCCAGAATTCAATAATTGGCAAGGAGTTGCGGCGCGGCCTCAAGTCTTAGTCGTGGCTGTACGCCGAGAAGCGACGCCGTCCGTGCAATGATCGCTTTCGCCATCGGGCGGCGGTCGATGCTGCAGCTCTCCCCTCATGTTCACCGGTCTGGTATTCACCTCCCTGCGCGAATGAACGATGAAGCTGACCGGCGTACTGATCGCCGGATCCCGCATCAGCCGGTCGGCTGCCTTGTTCCAGTAGGCGGCAAAGACGCGCGGCAGAACCCGAGATCATGATCGAGTTTGCACAAAGTCGAGCTTAGATGTCCGTGTCACGGGCCAAGGACTGAAGCCGGGCGATGACTTCATCCGTTCGGGTCGGCAGAGAACCATCACGCCCTTCGAAATGCGTTCCGATGTACTCATCCGCCAACGGCGAGATTTTCCGGTAGAGTCCACTGAAGAGCCGACGCGCCGCGATGCCGGGCCAATCTGCGGGTAGCGCATTGCTTGGCAGACGCGGATCGCGCAGGAGCACCGCACGGTAGGCCTGAACCAGCAAGAGCCGCGCACTGACCGCATCGGCGGGACGCGGGACCTCGCCTTCGTGCAAAGCCGCCGCCAGCGGCGAAAAGAGGTCGATGACCGCCCTGTAGGCGTCCGCAAAGGATTGCAGGTCCCACAGCGTCGCTACGTAGCCGGAAAGGAGGGCCGCCTCCTTCACCACCTCGGCGCGGAAGGCAAGCCCGGGAACGGGCACGTTCTCCGGACGGTCGGGACGCAAATAAAGGTCCGGCCCCATCCGTCCGAGCCCGGCGCGACGGACGGTCTCGTCATCGACACCGGGGGCGTGGTGGATCAAGAAGCCACACGCAGAAGACTGTGGTCCGTAAAGCAGCCTCGCTGCCGCGGCGAATTCGGTTCTGGCACCCGGTGCCAGGCCATAATAGGACCGACGCCCGTGGCGCTCGCCCACCAATTGGCCGGCGGCGACCAGACGTGAAACTGCGGTCCGCACCAAAGTTTCGCTGATACCGAGGCCCGCACAGATCTCCACCAGCGTGCCCATCCACAGCACACCGCCGCGCGGCACGACAATGTCACCGTAAATCGTGACGATCATCGCCGGAGCCCGTACAGCAAGACCCGCCTGAATGTCCGAAAGCGTATCGGTTACCCGCATCACCGAGGAATTCCACCTCCCAATGTCGGCTTCGGCTTTGTTGGAATTCCCGCCTCGGCCCAAGCTCCGGCCGCATCGGTAGGCATGTCGTCCGTGAATGTCAAATCTCCCCCTGTCGGCACGCGAAGGGGCCGCACGAAGGGCGAAACCGGTCAGGCTTCTTTGGTCAGGCCGCCTTGCCCGGCGCGCTGGCTCGGGGCCGCTCGGACATGGCGCGAAGCTCACGGTGGTACCGGTCGATCGCAGCAGCCTTCACATGACCGAAACCGCGGATCATGTCGGCAAGGCCGGCGATCCCGATGGCATCCCGGTGAGCCGACCGGGAGAGCCCGGGCAACAGGCTTTCCACCAGATCCCTGTACTCGCAGACCAGCCGACGTTCCTCGCGTCGCTCCCGCGTGAATCCGAAGGGGTCCCACACCGTTCCGCGCAAGGGCCGCATGAGGCGCAACAGCCTCAGCACGGGCAAAGCAATCCGCCCTGGGATCGCGATCTTGCGCGGCTTCCCGTCCGCCGTTCGGATGAACGATAGGAGTGGCGGAGCCATGTGAAACCGGACCTTCGCACCGGCTGCAAATCTGCCCCCGAAGCCGGCAAGCATCGGGCTTTCCAGATGCAGCCTCGCGACCTCGTATTCGTCCTTGTAGGCCATCAGGCGAGAAAGATTGCCGGCGACGGTGCGGGCAAGTTCGTCCGACCCGAGCGGCGCCTCCGCCCGGCGAACCTTCTCGACGAAGGCCGCAAAATCGGCGGCATAGGCGTCACCCTGGTACTCGGTGAGAAATGCGGAGCGCGAAGAAACGAGTTCGTCGAGGCTCTCCGCCTTCGGGTCCGAACCACGCTGTTGCGCCTCGAAGACCTCCGGTCTCTCGGCACCCAGACGACCGAGCCTGAAGGCATCGAGATTGGCACTCACGGACCGGCCGTTGAGTTCGATCGCGCGCTCCACGGCTTCCAGGGAGACAGCCAATAGCCCCTTCTGCCAGGCATGGCCCGCCAACAGCATATTGGCGTAAACGCTGTCGCCGAAGAGCGTCACCGCGAGCTCACTTGCGTTCACCTCGTGAAGCGCGCGGGATCGTCCTCGCAAGGTCTTCAGACGCTGGTCCTCCTCGAACTCCGAAATGCCGCGGGTCACGAAGTCTCCCGTCGGCGCGACGTTCGTGTTGACGACAGCACGCGTGCCGTCTGCAGAGAGCGCGGCAAAGACCTCGGGCATGGTGGCGACGACCATGTCGCATGCAATCAAGGCGTCGGCGTCACCCTGTTCGATCCTGGCGGGGCGGCTTTGCGTTCGCTTGCCGGTTATCTTCAGATGGCTGATGACCGCACCGCCCTTCTGTGCAAAGCCCATGAAATCGAGAACCGTGCTGCCCTTGCCCTCCACGTGCGCGGCCATCGCCAGCACCGCGCCGATCGTCACGACCCCGGTGCCGCCAATTCCTGCAACCAGGATCTCGCCGGTTTCGGGAACGGCCGGAATGGGCAGATGCGCGGCACGCGCCAGCAATGCCTTCCGGCGCTCGCCGTCTCCGGTATTCTGCAGTTCCACGCCGGAAACGGTCACGAAGCTGGGGCAAAAGCCATCGGCACAGGAGAAATCCTTGTTGCAGGAGGACTGGTCGATCTGCCGTTTGACACCCCAGGCGGTCTTGAGCGGTACGATCGAGACGCAGTTCGCTTTGGCGGAACAATCGCCGCATCCCTCGCACACCGCTTCGTTGATGAAGACACGCTTGGGCGGATCGGCGATCACCTTGCGCTTTCTCTTGCGGCGCTTCTCGGCCGCACAGCCCTGGTCATAGATGAGGGCGGTGACGCCCTCGATCAGTTGCAGTTCGTTCTGGATGACCATCAGGTCATCACGCGGGTTGAGGGTAACCCCCGACATGCCCCTGATGGTCGTCCCGAAGCGGGTGGGATTTTCAGACACGACGGCGATGCGGCGAACGCCCTCGGCGCGCAGCTGCATGACGATGTCGTCGACGCACAAGCTCCCGTCGATCGGCTGGCCACCGGTCATTGCCACCGCGTCGTTGTAGAGGATCTTGTAGGTGATGTTGACGTCAGCGGCGACCGCTGCGCGGACCGCCAGAAGGCCGGAATGAAAGTAGGTTCCGTCTCCGAGATTCTGAAACATATGCTTTCGGCCGGTATAGGGACTCCGGCCGATCCAGTTCACGCCTTCGCCGCCCATCTGGACGAGGCCCGTGGTGTTGCGCGGCATCCAGTTTGCCATGAAATGGCAACCGATCCCCGCAAAAGCCTCCGCTCCTTGCGGGACCTTGGTCGAACGGTTGTGAGGACAGCCGGAACAGAAGAACGGTGTCCGCTTGCCGACGAGAAATTCCGGCAGCTGCACCACCGCCAATCCCGTTCCCGTGCCCCTGGAGGTCCGAACATCGGGTCCGAAGGCCTTCATCACCGCCTCTGCGACCAGGGCGGGACGCAATTCCCCTGTCTCCGGAAGCAGGGCGCCGCCAGACGCGTCCCGTTTTCCCATCATTTCCGGTAGTTTCTGTCGTCCGAACAGAAGGCCTCGCAGCTGGGTCTCCACGAGATCGCGCTTTTCCTCCACGACCAGGACCTTCCTGGCCTTTACCAGGAAGGCAGAGAAGCCCGAAGGCTCTATCGGCCAAACCAGCCCGACCTTATAGACGCCAAGGCTGAGACGGATGGCGTCGCCCTCGGATATGCCGAGCCTTGCGAGCGCGTCGGTAACATCGAGGAAGGCCTTGCCGGCTGCGATGATCGCGAGCTCCGGCTCCCGAGCGCCAAATGCGTGCCGGTCGATCGGGTTGGCCTTGGCGAAGGCGCGGAAAGCGTCCAGCCGCGCGAGCATGCGCCCCTCCATGACCGGGCCGAAACATTTCGATGGATCATAGCCAAGTCCACCGGGCGGAAACCGGTAGTCCGTCGGCACATTGAAGGAGACGTCACGATCCACCGTCACCGTCGCGCCGCTTTCCAGTATCTCGGAAATGGTCTTCATGCCCACCCAGGCGCCCGAGAAACGCGACGCCGCGAGACCGAACAGGCCGAATGGAATGTAGTCGCCAACCATAGCCGGATGAATGACCGGCATCATGAAGCTCGCAAGTGCATGGTCCGATTGATGCGGCATGCTGGAAGAGACGCATCCGTGGTCATCACCGAGAAGTGCCAAAACACCGCCCTTTTCGGATGCTCCGAAGGCATTCCCGTGTTTCAGCGCATCACCTGCCCTGTCGACGCCCGGGCCCTTGCCGTACCAAATGCCGAAGACGCCGTCCCTGGTCCTCTGGGGATCGCTGGAAACTTCCTGCGTGCCGAAGAGAGCGGTCGCGGCGAGATCTTCGTTCACGGCGGGTTTGAACGTGACCCCCGCTTCCGCCAACCTCTTACGGGCAGATATCAGCGCACTGTCGTACGCGGCCAAAGGCGAACCACGATAACCAGTGATGAAGCCCGCTGTGTTGAGCCCGGCCGCCCTGTCGAGACGCGCCTGCTCGAGCGGCAAGCGGACAAGTGCCTGTGTTCCGGTCAGGAAGACGTCCAGCCCATCAAGGCAATCTTCCAGCCGGTAGTCCCTGTCGATCGTCCTCATTGGCGGCGGCGGATCGGCAACGTTCATGGGCTCCTCCTCCATTTGTGAAGAGCCTAAGACTTGCGGTTTGACAAATCCGACCAGAATTGCATAGCTTTTCGGTGAATATGAAACATCCATTTCAGAAAGCTGCGGCAGGATGGATCGTTCATTCGAACTTTCAGAACTCGACCGAAAGATACTGGACGCGTTGCAGGACGACGCCCGGTTGTCGAGTCAGGACATCGCCCACCGGGTCAGCAGTTCACCGTCATCGGTCTGGCGCCGCATTCGCGCGATGGAAGATGCAGGCGTGATCAGTGGTTTTCGCGTGACGGTGGACGCGGAGAAGCTGGGCCTGCGCGAGACGATCCTGGTCAACGTTCGCCTTGATCGACATACGCCGGAAACGACGGCAGCTTTTGCCGAGTTCGTCCGGAATTCACCACAGGTTCTGGAGTGCTATGTGGGTACGGGTGCACACGACTACACCCTGAAGGTGGTTGCAGCCGACATGAGAAGCCATTTTGACTTTCTCCAGGAGGGCATGATCCAGCTGGGCTTCATCGCCCAGACGGACTCGACCGTCGTGATGACAAAGATCAAGGAGACATCCCAGATCGCAAGCGAGATCATACCGCGCCGGCTGCGATAATCCCCAGCAAAACGTCGTCCAGATATCGCGCATCACGGCCTCTGCCCTGGCGCCGTACTGCCGTGGTCGGGTGACGCACCATTTGGTCTTGCCACCGCCATCGAGCGGCTGTCTACTTCGCGGGAAGGGACGACCTGAAAATTGACCGAGGTCAAAGTCAGCGCCCCGAACGCGTGTTCTTCTGCGAAGACTGTCAAGAACGACGGAAGCAGCATGACCAACGGCTCGACCATCGACGGCAGGGTAATTGCCATTCGCGGTGCGGTGATCGATGTCGCCTTCCCGGACGGCCTGTTGCCTGCGATCGAAGACGCCCTTGTCATCACCGACAGCGCGACCAGGACCGTAACCGCTGAGGTTCAGGCCCATCTCGATACCGAGACCGTGCGCGCCATCGCCCTGCAGGCGACCACCGGTTTGCGGCGGGGAGATCCTGTCGTCGGAACCGGCCAGCCGATTGCCGTTCCGGTCGGTGAGGCGGTTCTGGGCCGGCTCCTCGACGTGACAGGCAAGACCGGCGACGAGGGTGAGGCGTTGCCGGATGGGACGCCGCACCGGCCGATCCATCGTCCACCGCCTGAACTCGCCCGGCAGGCGGGCGCCTCTGAGATATTTGCGACCGGCATCAAGGTCATCGACCTGCTGACGCCGCTCGCTCGCGGCGGCAAGGCCGCAATGTTCGGCGGAGCAGGCGTCGGCAAGACAGTGCTGGTCATGGAACTCATCCACGCGATGGTGGAGAGTTACAAAGGGATTTCCGTCTTCGCCGGGGTCGGAGAACGGTCGCGCGAAGGCCACGAGATGTTGCTCGACATGACGAGTTCGGGCGTCCTCGCGCGCACCGCACTCGTCTACGGCCAGATGAACGAACCGCCAGGCGCGCGCTGGCGCGTGCCGATGACGGCTCTCACGATCGCGGAATACTTCCGTGACGAGCGGCACCAGAACGTGTTGCTCCTGATGGACAACGTTTTCCGTTTCGTCCAGGCGGGTGCCGAGGTTTCAGGCCTCCTCGGCCGACTGCCCTCCCGTGTCGGCTACCAACCGACGCTGGCAAGCGAGGTCGCGGCCCTGCAGGAGAGGATCGCCTCCGTCGGCGACGCCTCCATAACCGCGATCGAAGCCGTCTATGTTCCCGCCGACGACTTCACCGATCCCGCCGTCACGACGATTGCCACCCATGTCGACAGCATGGTCGTGCTTTCGCGCGACATGGCCGCGGAAGGCATCTATCCCGCGGTCGACCCGATCGCGTCTTCCTCGATCCTTCTCGACCCCATGGTCGTCGGAAAAGACCACGCGGACATCGCCATGGAGGTCCGCAAGACGATCGAGCATTATCGCGAACTGCAGGACGTCATCTCGCTGCTGGGCGTGGAGGAGCTCGGCAGCGAAGATCGCCGCATCGTCGAGCGCGCGCGCCGGCTTCAGCGCTTCCTCACACAGCCATTCGCGGTGACGGAAGGCTTCACCGGGGTCCCCGGTCGTTCGGTGGCAATCACCGACACGATCGACGGCTGCCGCGCCATCCTGTCCGGCGCCTGCGACGACTGGCAGGAGAGTTCGCTCTACATGGTCGGCACGCTTGCGGAAGCACAGGAGAAGGAAATGGCGGTTCGCAGGACGAGCGGAGAAGCCGGCAAATGAGCACAGGCCTCCACCTCGTGATCAGCACGCCCGCGACCGTCCTTGTTGATCTCGACGCCGTCAGATCCGTGCGCGCCGAGGACGAAAGCGGCAGTTTCGGCATTCTGACCGGTCATGCGGATCTGCTGACGGTCCTGCCGGCCTCTGTCGTGCGGTGGCAGGATCACGAGCAGCGCATGCATTACTGCGCGCAGAGCGGCGGCGTGTTTACAATCTCCGGCGGCCGCGAGGTGCGTATTGCTTGCCGTCGGGCCACAGTCGGTGATGATCTTTCGCGCTTGGAGGCGGAAGTGGAGGCGATGCGCTCGGCGCTTGTCGATACCGGCCGCCAATCGCGCGTCCAACACATGCGCCTGCACGCCAACGCGGTTCGCCAGCTCGCACGGCTTCTCGGCGCCGACGCGGGCAGCGCCAACAGGTTCAACCCCTCCCGAGAGGAGGCGCCATGACATCGCCGCACGAACCTCGCGACGAACGGCTCGCCGACGCTGCCCGTCGGGCCGCCCAGCGGCAGCAGCTGGGGGCCGAGGATCCGGAACCGTCGCTCGGGACGCGGCTCGGCCAGATCGGGATCCTCGGCTGGAGCATCGTCGTGCCGACCCTGCTTGCACTCATTCTCGGTCGCTGGCTCGACCGAACCTTTTCGACGGGCGTCTTCTTCTCCGCACCGCTGATCATGATCGGGGCGGCGCTCGGTTTCCGCTCCGCCTGGAAATGGATGCATCGCCAATGATCGACATGTTTCTCTCCGCTCTCGACGGTACGTTTCTTCTCAAGGCGGCATTGGGTCTGACGCTCGGCGGCCTCCTCGGCCTCGCCCATTTCGGCCTCCTCGGCTGGAATACGCGCTTCTTCGCTTCCGGGGACGTCGCACGCGCCTTCTTGCTCCAGGCAGCGCGTTTCGCCGTCCTGGCGGTGGCACTCTTCGGCATTTCTCGCCTCGGAGCCACCGCACTCCTGAGTGCTGCGGCCGGCGTCGTGATCGGCCGGGGCGTGATCCTCAGGCGAGTGAGGAGCATGTCATGAAGTCGCCACTCGTTCTCGAACCGCTGTTCTTCGTCGGGCCGGTGCCCCTGACCCAGCCGGTCGTCGTTACCTGGGCGATCATGGCGGCACTCGGCCTGCTGTTCTTCTTCGCCACGCGCAGGCTTTCCGTAAAGCCGTCACGGATGCAGGCGGCGCTCGAAATCCTGGTTGAGGCGATCGATGGCCAGATTCGAGATACGATGCAGGTCGATCCCCGCCCCTACCGTCCCCTGATCGGCACCCTGTTCCTCTACGTGCTGGTCGCCAACTGGTCGTCACTGGTTCCGGGCATCGAGCCCCCGACGGCGCATATCGAGACCGATGCCGCACTCGCACTTATCGTTCTCGCAGCGACCATCGGCTACGGGATCGGCGCACGGGGGATCGTTGGCTATCTCAAGACCTTCGCCGAACCGAGCTGGGTGATGATCCCGCTCAATGTCGTCGAGCAGATCACCCGGACGTTCTCGCTGATCGTGCGCCTCTTCGGCAACATCATGAGCGGCGTTTTCGTCATCGGCATCGTGCTGTCGCTCGCGGGCCTCATCGTGCCGATCCCGCTGATGGCACTCGATCTGCTGACCGGCGCGGTACAAGCCTACATCTTCGCGGTTCTCACAACCGTCTTCATCGGCGCCGCCGTCGGGGAGCGCCGGCCCCCATCCTCATCCCTGAAGGAGGAAAAAAGCCTATGAACGTCATCGGAATCGTCAGCATCATCGCCGCAGCACTCGCCGTTTCCTTCGGCGCGATCGGCCCGGCACTTGCGGAGGGGCGTGCCGTGGCTGCCGCCATGGACGCCATCGCCCGCCAGCCGGAGGCGGCCGGGACCCTTTCCCGCACCCTGTTCGTTGGCCTGGCGATGATCGAGACCATGGCGATCTACTGCCTCGTCATCGCGCTGCTCGTGCTGTTCGCCAATCCCTACGCCGCCTGAGGGGCGCCCCGACATGCACATCGACTGGTGGACACTTGGGCTGCAAGCCATAAACGTCCTGATCCTCGTCTGGCTCCTGCAGCGCTTCCTGCTGAAGCCCGTCACCGCGATCATCGAGGCGAGGCGCGCCGAGGCCGCAAGCGTGATGAGCCTGGCAGAACAGGCGCGCGCCGACGCCGAGACGGAGCGGCAGAAGGCTGCCGAGGAGGTGCAACGGATCGCCCAGAGCCGGGGAGAAGCTCTGAAAGCTGCGGCCGCCGACGCCGAGGCGGCGAAGGCGAAGCTCCTTGCGCAGGCGCGTGACGATGCCGAGACGCTGAGACACACCGCCGCCACCGAAATCGACCGGAAGCGCCTAGAGGCCGCGGCTGCCGATGCCGAGCGCGCAAAGGCGCTCGCCGTCGAGATCGCCCGCAAGCTCTTCACCCGCCTCCCGGACGAGGCAAAGGTCTCCGGCTTCATCGACGGCCTCGTCGACGCCATCGTCGCCCTGCCCGAAGAGAGTCGATCCGACATCGGCAAGGGCACGCCGCTGACCCTCAAGACCGCACGACCCCTGACCACCGGCGAAGACGAGACCCTGCACGCCAGGCTCTCGAGCGCACTCGGCCGTCCGGTAGACCTCACCGTCATTTGCGACACCGATCTCATCGCCGGTCTGGAGATCGACACGCCGCATGCCCTAGTGCGCAACAGTTTTCGCGGCGATCTCGACCGCATAGCCCGGGAGCTGGCGCACGAATGACGGAGAACAGGAAGGAGACATCGAACTGGTTCGCTGACAGCAGCGCCGAGATCGGGCAGTTGCAGCTTGGTCCTTCCGCCGAGGCTGTGGGCCGGGTCGAGCATGTCGCCGACAATGTCGCGGCCGTTTCCGGCCTGCCTGACGTCCGCCTGAACGAATTGCTGCTCTTCGAAGGCGGGCGCACCGGCTTTGCGCTTACGCTGGACGAGGACACCATCAGCGCCGTCCTACTCGATGACGGAGTGGCGATCCGGTCCGGCTCCCGTGTTCGCGGCACCGGCGAAGTCGTGCGGGTTCCTGTCGGACGCGCGTTGCTCGGCCGGATCGTCGACCCCCTCGGCCGGCCACTCGACGGAGGACCGCCCGTTGCCGCAGAGACAGAGGAGCCCATTGAAAGACCTGCGCCGGCCATTATCGATCGCGACCTCGTATCGCACCCCGTCGAGACCGGCATTCTCGTTGTCGACGCACTGTTCGCCCTCGGCCGTGGCCAACGCGAACTGATCATCGGCGACCGGGCGACGGGAAAGACCTCGATCGCTGTCGACACGATTGTCAACCAGAAGGACGCCGACATCATCTGCGTCTATGTGGCCGTCGGACAGCGGGCGACCGCCGTCGAGCGCGTCATTGAATCCGTCCGTCATCATGGCGCCATGGACCGGTGCATCTTCGTGGTCGCGTCCGCCGCGGCTTCGCCGGGACTGCAGTGGATTGCGCCGTTCGCCGGCTTCACCATGGCGGAATATTTCCGGGACCGGGGTGAGCATGCACTGATTGTGATCGATGATCTCAGCAAGCATGCCGCAACCCATCGCGAACTGGCGCTCTTGACGCGCGAACCGCCGGGTCGGGAGGCCTATCCCGGCGACGTCTTCTACTTGCATGCGCGCCTCCTGGAGCGCGCGGCGAAGCTCTCGGCCAAGCACGGAGGGGGATCTCTCACGGCATTGCCGATCGCCGAAACGGACGCCGGCAATCTGTCGGCCTATATTCCGACGAACCTGATCTCGATCACGGACGGACAGATTGTCCTCAATTCGCACCTTTTCACCGCCGATCAAAGGCCGGCCGTCGACGTCGGCCTCAGCGTCAGCCGCGTCGGCGGCAAGGCGCAGCATCCGGCCCTGCGACAGGTATCCGGCGAGGTTCGCCTGCAGTATTCGCAGTTCCAAGAGCTCGAAATGTTCACCCGCTTCGGCGGCATTTCCGACAAGCGCGTCAAGGCGCAGATGTCGCGTGGGAGGCACATCCGCGCCCTGCTCTCGCAGCAGCGCTTCGCAACCTTGCGGATAATCGACCAGATCGCCCTGCTTGCCGCCCTGAACGCCGGGACGCTCGACTCGCTTTCGCCGGAAGACCTGGCGAAGCTGCGCTCACGCCTCGCCGCTTTCCTCGACGCAAACCCGACATCCGCGACAGCGGCTATCGCAGAAGGCAAGCGGCTCGACGAGAGTCAGCTCGCCGATCTCGTGGCGGTGGTCGCGAGGCTTGCAGCGGAGCTCGCCTCCACTGCGGCAGACGCGGGGTCGTGAACGATGGCCGAGCGGCTCAGCGGCGTCGAAGCGAGAATAGGCTCCGTCCGGCAGCTGTCCACGATCGTGACCGCGATGCGCGGCATCGCCGTGGCCCATTCGCGGGAGGCACGCCAGCACCTTGCTGGTGTGCGAACCTACGCCGATGCGATCGGCGTCGCGATCGGCGAGGCTCTCTCGCTGATGCCGGCCTCACCGGCCACCGTCAACGCCTCCGGTGGCGAGGCAGTCGTCGCGTTCTGCACGGAGCAGGGTTTTGCCGGCACGTTCAACGAGAGAGTGCTGGATGCAGTGGAGGCATTTAGCAATGAGCGCGCCGGACATCCACAGGCGCTGCTTCTCGTCGGAGACCGCGGACTGATGATCGCGGGCGAGCGAGGGCTTACGGTCGAGTGGTCGGCGCCGATGATCGCCCATGTCGACGAGGCGGCACAGCTTGCCGAACGGATCGTCGACGCGCTCTACGATCGCCTGGAGGCGGGTGCGATAACCAATGTCACCGTCATTCACACGGCGCTCGCGCCTGCCGGCCGGATCGACATTGTCACAAAGCGCCTGATACCCTTCGACTACCAAAGGTTTCAGCTTGCGCGGCTGACGGAGGCGCCCCTGATCACGCTTCCGCCACAGCGCCTCCTCGAGGGGCTTGCGCAGGAATACGTGTTTGCCGAGTTGTGCGAGGCGGTCATCATCTCCTTCGCAGCGGAGAACGAGGCGCGCGCACGCGCCATGATCGCGGCAAAGGACAATGTCTCGAGGAAGCTGGAGGACCTCACCGCGCTCGCCCGACAACTCCGCCAGGAGGAGATCACCAACGAGGTCATCGAGCTGGCTGACCAGGCGGATGATCCCGCCGGACCGACCGGCGCGCGGAACGCCTCGCGACGGAGCCGGGACAGGTCGTAGCATCGTGCTGAAGGGCCATCATCGGAAGACGGCCGGCTCGGCGGTCCTATCCCGAACGGCCGGCGCGGCGCTCGCGATTGGCCAGATTGGCCACAAGATCGCCAAAACGGTCGCCTTGAACCGCGACGTGACTGCGTAACCGCTCCCGCGCGGCGGTCGCGTCGCCGGCAAGGATAGCCTCGACGATCTCCCCATGTTCGCTGAACGAGGTCTTCATGCGGTTGCGGACCCTGAGCTGGAGACGACGATAGGGGCGAAGCCGCCGGTGCAGCGCCAGGCATTGTTCCTCGAGGAAGCCGCTGTGGCTTGCTGCGTATATCGCCTGGTGAAATCGCTCGTTCTCGTAATAGTAGCGATCGGTGTCCTCGCTCTCGGACGCCTCCTGGCATTTCTCGTGGGCGGAGACGAGTGCGGCTCCATCCTCCCTGGTATGCCGGCGTGCGGCAAGCGCTCCCGCCATGGCTTCCAGTTCGGCCATCACCTCGAACATTTCGAAGACGCGCTGGGGAGCCGGATCGACCACGACGGCGCCCCGTCTTGGCCTGATCTCGACGAGCCCGATGGCGCTCAACTGCATCAACGCTTCCCGGATCGGAGTACGGGAAACCCCGAAGCGGGTCGCGAGCTGGGTTTCATCAAGGCGCTCTCCCGGCGCGAACTCGCCCGTCACAATGCCGTTCTCGATACTGTCTCGCAGTTTGTAGAAGATATTCTCGCTCATTCCCTGCCCATTTCGCCCAGATATGCGCCGCCTCGTTTCTTGTATACAAGATTGTTGACATTGTGCGCAAGATTGCTTCATTCTTATACCACCGGCGGGAGGGCCGGAACACCAGGGAGGAAAAGATGAGCATTTTTCGACGGACGCTGATGGCATCCGCAGTCGCCGTGGTCGGCAGCCTTGCCGTGACAGCGGCCGATGCCCAAACCGTATTGAAGGCCTCGCACCAGTTCCCCGGCGGAAAGGGGGATATCCGTGACGAAATGGTTCAGCTGATCGCCAGGGAGGTGGCGGCAGCCAATGTCGGCCTCGAGATACAGGTCTTTCCGGGATCGTCACTCTACAAGCCGAACGACCAATGGAACGCCGTCACCCGCGGTCTTCTAGACATGACATCTTTCCCGCTGGACTATGCTTCGGGTCGCCATCCGGAATTCTCCGCAACGCTGATGCCGGGGCTCGTCGGAAACTTCGACCGCGCAACCCGGCTCAACGACTCCGAGTTCATGCAGGACATCAAGAAGATCATTGATGACGCCGGTGCGATCGTCATCTCGGACGCCTGGCTTTCCGGCGCATTCGCGTCGAAGAAGAACTGCATCACCTCACCCGACACCATCAAGGGACAGGTGATCCGCGCGGCGGGACCGGCCTTTGAAGAAATGCTGGTGGCAGCAGGCGCGTCGATCTCGTCCATGCCCTCTTCGGAAATCTACACAGGCATGCAGACGGGCGTGCTTGACGCTGCCAATACATCGTCGGCAAGCTTTGTCTCCTACCGACTCTTCGAGCAGGCCAAATGCCTGACCGCACCCGGCGAGAACGCGCTCTGGTTCATGTACGAGCCGGTGCTGATGTCGAAACAGGTCTTCGAAGGCCTGACGGAAGAGCAGCAAAAGGCGATCCTCGCCGCCGGCGAGAAGGCCGAGACCTACTTCAACGAAGAGGTCCGCAAGGGCGATCAGGTGATGGTCGACACCTACAAGAAAGCAGGTGTCGAGGTAGTCCAGATGTCGAAGGAGGACTTCGATGCCTGGCTCAAGATCGCCAAGGAATCCTCCTACAAGAACTTCGCCGCCAATGTGCCCGGCGGTGACAAGCTGATCGAGAAGGCTCTCGCTGTGAAGTGAGAAGGATGAGCGAGGGGCGCGCGACAGCGCGCCCTGCCGCCCGCATACCGGCAATTCGAGGATAATCGCATGCTCAAGGCCTATGTAACGGTTGTCGGCAATGCTTCGCGCGGGCTCGCGATCATTGCGACGGCGCTGGTGATCGCCGCTATGCTCGTGATTTGCCAGATGATTGCGATGCGCTACGTGCTGCGTCAGCCAACGATCTGGCAGACGGATTTCGTCGTGTTCTCCGCTACGGCGGCCATGTTTCTGGGTGCACCTTACGTCTTGCTGAAGGGCGGGCATGTCGGTGTCGACGTCGTGGAGATGATGGTCGGCGACCGAACCCGGGCGGTGCTGCGCGTCCTCGCGGGTCTTCTCGGTCTCATCTTCTGCGTCATCATGCTGATCGCGACCTGGATCCAGTTCCACGACGCATGGGCGGGCAACTGGAAGCACTCGAGCGTCTGGGCGCCGCCGCTCTGGGTGCCGCTTGCCGCCCTGCCGATAAGCTTCGCCATGCTGTGCCTGCAATATCTCGCGCAACTCGCGACACTTGTGACTGCCTTGCGCGCGCCCGTGGCGAGCGGTCGTGATGACGTCGAGCGGAAGTCCGGTGCCACACCTCACCCTCGGGAGATCGCTCGATGAGCCCCACCGTTTCCGGACTGATGATCGTCAGCTGCCTGTTCGCGCTGCTGGCGACAGGCATGCCGATCGCCTTCGCCCTTGGGCTTGCAGCCTTTGCGGGACTCTATGCGCAAAGTGGCGGCGCGATCTTCTACGTGCTCGGCGACACGATGTTTTCCGGCATCGCCAATCTCGCCTATGTGTCCATTCCCATGTTCGTCCTCATGGGCGCGGCGGTCGCGTCGTCTCCGGCCGGATCGGACCTCTACACCTCACTCGACCGCTGGCTGAACCGCATTCCCGGCGGCCTCATCCTTTCGAATATCGGAGCATGCGCAATCTTTTCCGGCATGACCGGCTCCTCGCCCGCGACGTGCGCCGCCATCGGCAAGATGGGCATTCCGGAGATGCTTCGGCGTGGATACCCAACCTCTGTGGCGAGCGGCTCGATCGCAGCCGGCGGCACGCTCGGGATCCTCATTCCCCCATCGGTGACGCTGATCGTCTACGGAATCGCGACCGAAACCTCGATCGGCCGCTTGTTTATGGCAGGGGTCGTTCCGGGACTTCTGCTGACGGTCATGTTCATGGCCTGGGCAATCATCGACTGCAAGCGCAAGGGCTATGAATTCGACGCCCGCCTCGTGCGATACTCGATGAAGGAACGGCTGACCGGCCTTCCGCGCATCCTCCCGTTCCTGTTGATCATCGCCGGAACGCTATACGTGCTCTACGGCGGGATCGCGACCCCGTCGGAGGCGGCCGGTGCGGGCGCGCTTTTGACCTTGCTCGTTGTAATCATCGCTTACCGGCTGTTCCGGTTCCGGTCCGTCGCGGGCATCTTCGGTTCGGCGATGAAGGAAAGCGTCATGATCATGATGATCATGGCCGCCGCCGAGCTCTTCGCCTTTGCGCTTTCTTCCTTGTTCATTACGCAGACTGTCGCCGCCGCCATCGCCGACATGGACGTGAACCGGTGGGTGCTGATGCTGGTCATCAACGTGTTCCTGCTGATCTGCGGCATGTTCCTGCCGCCGGTCGCCGTCATCGTGATGACCGCACCGATGCTGTTTCCGATCATCACCCAGGCCGGCTTCGACCCGTACTGGTTCGCGATCATACTGACGATCAATATGGAGGTCGGCCTGATCACGCCGCCGATCGGCCTCAATCTCTTCGTCATCAATGCCATTGCGCCGCAAATCCAGACAAGAGACATCCTCTGGGGTTCGCTGCCCTACGTGCTCGTCATGTTCCTGGCGATCCTCATCCTCTGCATCTTCCCGGGCCTTGCGACCTGGTTGCCGAACCACATGCTGGGGGCGATCCAATGAACACGACCTCGTTTTTCAGCGACATGCTTCAGAGCATCACCGATCGCGGCCGGCGGCTGTTGTCGCTCGGTCCCCCTCAGGACGACGACGACGCGGTCGGCTCGATGGAGAAGCTCTGCGAAACCCTGTTGTCCAGCAGGGGTGAGGCTTCTGGAATGGCACTCGCCAAGGGTATCCTGGACCGCTGGCAGGCCTTGGACCAGCAAGACCAACGCGACTTCATGGTCGCGCTGCTCACCCGCTTCGGACCGAATACGGACAGGCTCGAGCGAGCGATCGAGGCCTATCGCACCGACCCAAGCCCGAAGGCACTGCTCGAACTCAGCGAGGCGGCGGAACCTCGCCGGCAGGAACTCATCCGGAGGCTCAACCTCGCGCCGAACGGTACGGCCACGCTCGTGGGAATGCGAGAAGTCCTGCTTGCCTTGAAGAGAGACAATCCTGACCTCGAGGCGGTTGACGCGGACTTTGCCCATCTCTTCGGGTCATGGTTCAACCGTGGCTTTCTCATGCTGCGACCAATCAGTTGGTCGACGCCGGCCGATATCCTGGAAAAGATCATACGCTACGAGGCCGTTCACGACATTGGTGGCTGGGACGAGCTGCGGCGGCGCCTCGCACCGGAAGACCGGCGGTGCTTCGCCTTCTTCCATCCGCAACTCCTCGATGATCCACTGATCTTCGTGGAGGTGGCACTGACGCGCGACATGCCCGCGACCATCTCCGATCTATTGAGCGAGGACCGCACGATAATCGCCGCAGCCGATGCGACAACCGCGGTCTTCTATTCCATCTCGAACTGCCAGGAAGGACTGCGGGGTATCTCGTTCGGCAACTTCCTGATCAAACAGGTCGTGGAGGATCTGCGGCGCGAGCTTCCCCGTCTCGACACCTTCGTCACCTTGTCGCCGGTGCCCGGTTTTGCCGACTGGCTGTCGCACGAGCGTCGGGCAGACGTCTCCGACGCCCTCACGCCGGCTGACCGCGCCGCGCTCGCGGTGCTCGACGAGCCGGACTGGGCCGACCGGCCGCAGGCGAGGACAAGCGTCGAACCTGCCCTGACCACGGCCGCAGCCTGGTATTTTCTCAGAGCCCGCAATCGAAACGGCAAGCCGCTCGATCCCGTCGCGCGCTTCCATCTCGGCAATGGCGCGCGGCTCGAGCGCATCAACTTCCTCGGCGACCGCTCGGATCGGGCGATGCGCCAGGCGCATGGCCTCATGGTTAACTACCTCTACAAGCTCGAGGACATCGAGACGAACCACGAAGCGTTCGCAAGCCGCGGCGAGGTCGTCGCCGCGCCTGCGGTCCGGCGTCTCGTACCGGCCGACAGAGGGCCCCGCGCGCCCACGGCGGGCGGGCCTGCGGCGAAGGACGGATCCTATGACGCAGCAAGAAGGCAAGGCAGCAAGGAGTTCACCTCATGAGAAATCACCTGTTCGACGCGATCCGCAATGCCGCGCGCCCGGATGCCGTCTTCATTCGGACGACAGACGGTCGCTCGTGGACTTACGGGGACATGCTGGCGCTTTCAGGCCGGATCGCATCGGCGCTCGAGGCGCTCGACGTGCAACCGGGCGACCGGGTCGCCGTGCAGGTGGAAAAGAGTCCCGAAGCGCTGATGCTCTATCTCGCCTGCCTTCGCGTCGGCGCAGTCTACCTTCCTCTGAACACTGCCTACACGCTTACCGAACTTGACTATTTCATCGGTGATGCCGAGCCGCGGGTGGTGGTCTGCGCACCGGCGGTCAGGGAGGGCATCGCGAAAGTTGCCGCGGGCCACGGCGCTCATGTCGAAACACTCGACGAGAACGGCGGCGGCACTCTGATGGAATGTGCAGACAAGCAAGCTTCCGATTTCACCGACGCACGTCGGGGTCCGGACGATCTTGCCGCGATTCTCTACACGTCCGGCACGACGGGCCGCTCCAAGGGCGCCATGCTGACGCACGACAATCTCCTGTCCAACGCCCTCACGCTTCGCGATTATTGGCGCTTTACCGCCGAAGACCGCCTCATTCATGCGCTGCCGATCTTCCACACCCACGGCCTTTTCGTCGCCTCCAATATCGTACTCCTCGCCGGCGCCTCGATGTATTTCCTGCCGAAGTTCGACGCGGACGAGGTTCTTCGGCTGATGCCGAAGGCTACGGCGATGATGGGCGTTCCGACCTTCTACGTGCGCCTCGTCCAGCACCCGGGCCTGACGCGTGACGCGACGGCCAACATGCGGCTGTTCGTGTCCGGCTCGGCGCCGCTGCTTGCCGAGACCCACAGGACATTTCACGCGATGACGGGTCATGCGATCCTCGAGCGATACGGCATGACCGAGACCAACATGAATACCTCGAACCCGTACGATGGCGAGCGCATCGCCGGAACGGTGGGCTTTCCCCTCCCCGGCGTTTCGCTGCGCGTGACCGATCCCGAAAGCGGAACGCCGCTTCCCGTCGGTGAGACCGGCATGATCGAGGTGAAAGGACCCAACGTTTTCAAGGGCTACTGGCGAATGCCCGAAAAGACGCAGGCCGAATTCCGCACCGATGGCTTCTTCATCACCGGCGATCTCGGCAAGATCGATGAGC
Organism: Ciceribacter thiooxidans; assembly: GCF_014126615.1. Taxonomy (NCBI): domain Bacteria; kingdom Pseudomonadati; phylum Pseudomonadota; class Alphaproteobacteria; order Hyphomicrobiales; family Rhizobiaceae; genus Ciceribacter; species Ciceribacter thiooxidans. Next base: position 557,428 of record NZ_CP059897.1, on the reverse strand, counting down.
AAGGCTACGTGCATATCGTCGGACGCGGCAAGGATCTCGTGATCTCCGGCGGTTACAACATCTATCCGAAAGAGGTCGAGGCCGAAATCGACCAGATGCCGGGCGTGGTCGAGACTGCCGTGATCGGTGTACCGCACCCGGATTTCGGCGAGGGCGTGACTGCAGTCGTCGTGCGGAAAGCGGATGCATCAATCGATGAACGCGCCATTCTCGACGGACTGAAGGACCGTCTGGCGCGCTACAAGCAGCCAAAGCGAGTGATCTTCGTCGACGACCTGCCGCGCAACACGATGGGCAAGGTCCAGAAGAACGTGCTTCGTGAGCGATATGCTGGTCTTTATGTTCCGTCGGGCGCTCCGGCAGGAGTGTAGGCGTCCGGAAGCAGCTTCTTCGCAACACTCGCCGGAATTGATCTATCCTTGCCGGAAGCGGCGCGATCTCGTTCGTGTTTCGCGACGGGATCGCGGCCGTCGGTGCAAAGAACACCCTACGAGCCCCAAGCGTTTTCGAGAACGAAGCCCCGACGGGATATCGAGAGCTGACGGCCGACGAAAGAGCATGACAACCACGACGAAGAGCTCGCCCGCCGATCTGGGCGCATGGACAAAAAAAATGGGCCGGCGGAAACCGCGGCCCATGAGGTGTGGAGATCTTCAACCTCCAGAGGGGAACAGCTGTTGCGACGGCACTGGGAGGAAAACCGTCAAGTGCATCAGCTGTTTCCCTTATGACCAATTTTTGATCAGTTGGAAAACATTTATTGTGCAATGCAGCTATGCATATGCTGCAGCGGGGAAACCTCAGGCAGTGCCCTCCTCGAGGCCGCTCTGCTCGACAGATCTTCGGGCATGTGGCCAGGCGGAGTGATCCAGATCGAGATCAGGAAATGCCGCAGGCTGGAATACCGGCCGTGCCACGCCCGCCTTCAGCTGCGAGCGAAAATCGTCAAGAACGCGCAAAGCCACGGGAAAGAGCATCATGATCGCCATCAAATTGACGACGGCGAGCACACCCATCAACGGGTCGGAGAAGAAGAACACCGCCGTCGCTCCCGGAGCCGTCGCCCCGAGGAAGACCACAACGACGACGGCAAGTCGCAGCACATGTAGGGCTACCGCCTGCGAGGTCATCACTTTCAGAGCCGTTTCGCCGAGATAGTAGTTGTAGATGACAGAGCTGAAGGCGAAGAGCAGGACCGCGAAGGTCAGGAAATATTGCGACCAGCTGCCGACCTGACTGACCAGTGATTGCTGGGTCAGCACAACGCCGTCGATGCCTTCCAACCCCGGCTGATAGACGGGGCTGAGCAGGATAATGAAGGCCGTGCACGAGCAGATGACGATCGTGTCGATGAAGACCGAGAGTGACTGGGTGATGCCCTGGCTGATCGGATGCCGAACATCGGCCGTCGCAGCGACATTGGGCGCGGAGCCGAGTCCGGCCTCGTTGGAGAACAGGCCGCGCCGGAGACCTTGGGCCAGCGCCGCTCCGAAACCGCCGCCAACGGCTTGCTCAAGCCCAAACGCGTTCGCGACGATGGACCAGACTACAGCCGGCAACGCGGTAATGTTCGACACAATTACCAGCAGTGCCAGGCCGATATAGATGAAGGCCATGATCGGTATGATCACATCGGCGGCTTTGGCGATGCGGCGGATGCCACCATAGACGATGAATCCTGTGATGATCGCGAGACCGATTCCGCTCCACAAACGATCGACGCCGAGGCTGTCTTTGACGGCGCCGGCAAAGGTGTTGCCCTGAAAGGCGTTGAAGCCGAACGCGAATGCCAGCATCAGGCAAACGGCGTAGACGATCGCCAGCCATTTGTACTTTACGCCCAGTCCATGAATGATGTAGCTGGCAGGCCCGCCGCGATAGGTTCCGTCACCGTTGGACCGCTTGTAGAGCTGCGCAAGCGTCGACTCCACCAGACTCGTCGCCATGCCGATCAGCGCAATTGCCCACATCCAGAACACCGCACCCGGTCCGCCGAGCGTGATCGCGACCGCGACGCCAGCGATGTTGCCGCCGCCGACACGCCCGCCGACCGAAACCAGCAGCGCTTCGCGTGCACTGATCGCGTTCGGGTCACCAGTCTGGTTCTTGGAAAAGAGGACACGGAACATCCGGGTAAAGAATTCGATCTGGACGAATCCGCTCATGACTGTGATGAACAGGCCGAAAACGACGAGGATTGGAATCAATGCCCATCCCCAGGTGAGGTCTTCGATCAGTCCGAAGAAGTCGGTGATGACATTCATAGGCTGTATCCTCCCTGAAACACGTACGCACGGTTGATAGATACTTGCCCGCCACCTCTACCACCGACCAGCTGCTTGGCTAGATGCCTGACTCGACGAACGAGAAAGGAGAGGGGTGACCGCGGCAAACGGTTGACGATTGTGACTGTGTTTGACCCGATTCGGACGATATCTCAACCACCGGTTTTGGAGCGTACATTATGTCGGGACAATCCGCCGTTGTTCCCGATCGGAATAGCGACGCTCTTCCTGTGGAGTGCTGAGGTGTCAATGTGAGAAAAGGCTTTCTCAAGAAAATTCCTGTCCCCCCAACAGCAGCCGCAGTGCTCGCGTTCAATCGGCGCCGCCGAACCCGGTAGGCCCGGCAACGATCGGACCGACATGGATCGAGGTGCCGGTCAGGCGCGGGGCCACCGGAAGCTCTGGTCGACGGGGCTCTGACCCCAAATAGCCTGCTTCCAGCTTTTTGATGAGTACTCGGCGTGGCTCAACCCACCTTCGGCCCGCTTACCGCGAGCAGTTCTCCACACCCACGCCTCTCGAGGGACACCTTCAACGCCGCCACGTAATCGGGTTGTGCTTTCTCGAGATGTCCGCGGCCCTTCTCGGTGAGAACAGCGTAAACACCGCGCTTGTCGTCGGGGCAGAGATCGCGAATGGCGAGCCCGGCGCGCTCCAGACGTTCCACCATCCGCGACACCGAGCTCTGGTTCAAACGGAGATATGCCGCGAGCGCCTGCATTCGAAGCTCGGATCCTGGCGAACGCGACAATATTTCAAGTGCTCGATACTCGGAGAGACCGAGACCGTGCCGTTCCTGGAGAACCTTCTCGAGATCGGCCTCGACGCTCGCGACCGCATGGATCAGCGCGAGCCACGATTCACTTTCTTCTGACATGAGCACTCCGGACTCCCTGCGGACACGGTCAAGACACTCCAGAGATGTATGCCCATGCAAGTGATGACTCAAGTCCAAGATGACGAGCCTGCGCAACGCAGGCTCTCTTTGCCGACGGCCGAAACCTCAGCACGGACGGTTGCGTCGTAGTGCTCCTGGAAGCGGTCAACATCGCGTCCAGGTTTGCCGTCGCTCCAATCCATGACAAGGGCGCGGAAGGGAAACGGCAAAAGCTCTATCCTTGGAGCTTTGCGCTGTCAGCAAGCTTCAACCAGACGACGCCGGCGATAATGACGGCAAGCCAGAAGGCCTGAATCTGAGTGAGTGGCTGGTCGAGCAGAATGCTGCCGAGGATTGCCGCACCGACGGAGCCAATACCGGCCCACACTGCATAGGCGATCCCTACATCGATCGATTTCAATGCGGCGCTCAGAAAGTAAAGCGTGAGGAGAAAGAAGCCGAAAGCGGCAATCGACCAACTCGGCACCGTGAATGCGTGGCTGCCGCCGACGCTGAGCGCATAGCCAATTTCGAAAGCCCCGGCGAGCAACAACATCGTCCAGGCGCGTCCGTTGCTTCTGTTCTTTTCATGGGTCGCAGTCATATCTCTTTCCTTTCAGATCGAATGGAGTTGATCGGCGAGGTCTCTATGCCGCGCCGCTGAGGCGCAGGCCGACGACGCCTCCAATGACGAGAACGATCCCGAGGACCTTTCTCCAGTTCAACGGCTGCTCGAAGAACAACGCCCCGAGCACGACGATTCCGACGCCCGCGACAGAAGTCCAGATCGCATAACCCACGCCGACGCTGAAGGTGAGCAGCGCGAGGCTCAGGAAAAAGGTGGCGATCGCACCGCTGACGAGCGTGGCGACGGTCCACCAAGGACGAGTGAACCCCTTTGCATTGCCTGCGCTGATTGCAACTGTGATCTCGAAGATCACGGCGATTCCAAGATATAGCCAGCTCATGTCATCTACTCCTTTCGTGAACGACGTGCCGAGCACGGTATGTGCGACCGGCCTGACGGTTTTCGTGAGCGAGACGGCCGCTATGGCTCCAGATGCCGGCGGGCCGGTGGATTACCCGCTGCAGCCACAGCGGCGGGAAATTCCCCGGAAAGCCAGTTTGCCGACAACAGCCCTTCGGCCAATCTCACCCGGCATTATCTTTGCGTGTGCATGCAATAACCTAGGCCAGTGCAGCCTGTCAACATAGATGCATGCACATGCAGATTCATATCCGAGCGATGCCGCCTGCCCAACTGGTCGTGACAGCGACCATGGAACGGTGGAGCTCGGGCAGGGTGAGGCCGTCGCTTTCGTTGGCCGTAACCGGGGAACAGATCGCCGCAACTCGGCCGAGGCGGTGCCGGCAACTGTCTCCTTCGATTTCCTCGCTTCATTCTCGACGTTGACAGGCAATACGGACGACCGCATTATTGCGGAATGGTAAGGAAGTCGCTTAGAGAAAATATCCTGGACGCTGGGCTTCGTGTCATGCTGCGCAAGGGCTACGCCGCTGCCAGCGTTCGCGATGTTGTTGCCGAGGCGGGCGCCCCTCAGGGTTCGTTCACGAACCACTTCCGATCAAAGGAAGCGTTCAGCCGTGATGTTCTGGATGTCTATTTCCAGCATGTGCGGACCCTTGTCTCTTTGGCACTCGACGACGAGAGCCTGACACCGCGCGCGCGGCTGCAACGCTATCTCGACATCATCACCGGTCAGCTGGAGGCGGACGGGTTTTCGCGTGGTTGTCTGATTGGTGACTTCAGTCTGGAGGCAGCGCCGCTCAGTGAGATGTTGCGCCTGCGTCTGTCGGAAATTTTCCTGGAATGGCGCGACCGTTTCGCCGATTGCATCAAGCAAGCGCAGTCGGCGGGCGAAATCGATTCCACTTTTGCTCCCGAAGACCTCGCCGATTTCCTCCTGTCTTCGTGGGAAGGCGCTATCCTGCGCATGAAAGTCGAGCGCAACGCGACGGCGCTGGAGCGATTCAAGAAGATCGCTTTTGCCACGGTCTTCAAGGAAGACTTGTGACGACCATCTGGTTTGTCGAGTCGATCTGCCGGGTTCATCGATAACGTCCAAAGCTCAATCTCGGCTGGCTGCCCGGCGCGCGCACAGTTGCGAGTGGGGCGTGATCGTCCCTGACCGAGGTCCCGCATGTTCACCGCCCACAGTCGCGGCCGGGGCTTCTGTGACTTGACTCAATACGTACGACCGTATTATTGACATTTCGAAGGACGCGGCACCGAACATTCGCCCAACCGAGGTCTAACAAATCAAAGGTCAAACGCATGACATTCGACATCGATCTCCCTCATCGCGCAGTATTGGGCTCCCATATCGCCTACCGGGAAGCAGGTTCGGGGAACGGGCCCGTCGCACTCTTCCTGCACGGCAATCCGACCTCGTCCTACATCTGGCGGAACATCCTGCCGCACGTGGCGCCGGTGGCCCGATGCATCGCTCCCGACCTCATCGGCTTCGGCCAGTCGGGCAAACCCGACATCGACTACCGCTTCGCGGATCACGCCCGCTACCTCGACGCCTTCATCGAAGCCGAGGGAATCGGTTCGGCCTATCTCGTCGCTCAGGATTGGGGAACGGCGCTCGCCTTTCATCTGGCGGCTCGCCGACCGGATTTTGTTCGTGGCCTCGCCTTCATGGAGTTCATCCGGCCGATGGCGAGCTGGGATGATTTCCATCAGGTGGAAGCGGCACGTGAAACGTTCCGCAAGTTCCGTACACCCGGCGAAGGTGAACGGATGATCATCGAGGGGAATGCATTCGTCGAGCGTGTATTGCCGGGTTCCGTCATCAGAAAGCTCACCGACGAAGAGATGATGGTTTATCGTGCTCCGTTCGCCAGACCGGAATCGCGAAAGCCTACCTGGCGCTTTCCGAACGAGCTGCCGATCGCCGGCGAGCCTGCGGACGTGAATGAAATGCTGTCCGAAGCACATCTCGCCCTCGCGCGCTCGCGCTATCCCAAACTGCTCTTCGTCGGGAACCCGGGCGCTCTGGTTTCCCCGGCCTTCGCCGAGTCCTTTACCGCGACGCTACACAATTGTCAGGTCATTCAGCTAGGGGCGGGAGCGCACTACCTGCAGGAAGACCATCCCGGTTCCATCGGCCGCGCCGTTGCTGAGTGGATCGCAGGGAACGAGGCGCGCTGTAGCCCGTAGGGCTTTGACACCCTGCAACTATATCTGCCATCGAAAATGGGAAGATAATAACTCGCCCAATGATATCCTACTGCATTTGCTCTGATCCCCAAAAATTGGACCGTTCATAACTGGAGTTTTCCGCGGTAATTTCCCGGCTGTGAGAAGGAGCGGAAGCATGAAGGCATCGAAGTTCTCGGACGCGCAGAAGGCGTTCATTTTGAAGCAGGGTGACGATGGTGTGCCAGTGGCTGAGATCTGCCGGAAGGCTGGGATCAGCCAGGCGACGTATTTCAACTGGCGCAAGAAGTATGCGGGCCTGCTGCCCGACGAGATGCGCCGATTGAAGGCTCTGGAAGATGAGAATTCGCGACTCAAGAAGATTGTGACGGATCTGACGCTGGACCACGAGATGCTGCAGGACGTCATCCGCCGAAAGCTCTGAGGCCTGCTCGGAAGCGCAAGCTGATCGACGGGATGCTGGTGGATTGGGGCATATCAATCCGACGGGCCTGCAAGGTCCTGAGGTTTGACACATCGACCTACCACTATAAGTCCCGCCGCACCGGGCAGGCCCCACTCGAACGACGCATCAAGGCGATTTGCGAGACACGCGTGCGGTATGGCTACCGGCGCGTCCATGTCCACCTGTGTCGCGATGGCTGGAAGATCAACATGAAGAAGACACGCAGGATTTACAGCGAGTTAGGGCTTCAACTGCGCAACAAGCATCCGAAGCGCCGGGTGAAGGCAAAGCTCAGAGACGATCGCCAGGAGGCCGCCGGGCCGAACGATGTCTGGGCGATGGACTTCGTTCACGACCAGCTCGCGACCGGCAAGAAGCTGCGCATCCCGACCGTGGTCGACACGCACTCGCGTTATTGCCCTGCCGCCGACGCACGCTTTACCTACCGAGGAGAGGATGTCGTCCAGACCCTGGAAGGCATCTGCCGGAAGACCGGCTATCCGAAGACGATCAGGGCGAACAATGGCAGCGAATTCATCTCCCGCGATCTCGACCTGTGGGCCTATGCCAACAACGTCACCCTGGACTTCTCGCGACCTGGCAAGCCGACCGACAACGGCTTCATCGAGGCGTTCAACAGCAAGCTGAGGTCCGAGTGCCTCAACGCCCACTGGTTCCTGACCCTTGCAGATTCCCGCGAAAAGTTGGAGACTTGGCGCAGGTACTACAACGAGGAACGTCCTCACTCGGCGATCGGATATAACGTCCCGATCGCCCTGCATATTCCCGGCGCCACCAGCCCGCCATCGTGATCAGAGCCGGAAAACTCCAACTTTCGGCGGTCCAAAGTTTGGTCCCAGAGCATGATGTGACGGACTCTGCCAAAATCTGGAGGAAGGTCAGGGGCTCAGGTCAAAGGCAACGCTGCGATAGAGCGGCGCAATCTGTTGGTCCACCCCGTCTCCCCTTGCCTTGATCAGTCGGATGACGTGCCCTTCTCTTGCTGACACCACGGCGCGCAACATCCCCATGGAACTGGTCTTGGGCCAGAAGCCCTTGCCAGCCCAGCAACGGCGATGAACTCCGGTTGCCTGCCGTGAACGGAGCCCAGCATTGCCTCTACGGGCGAAATGGACGAAAGCGACCTGCGTTTCATTACGAGTGGTCGAAACGGAGGATTGCTTGAATTCAGCAACGCGGCAGTCAAGAGGTTGGTAAGGGGATGTATGTTGACCTAACATCCCGGACGCGTTACCCGGTCGATTAAAAAGCAAGACATACCTGTTCCCGAGACCCGAAACAGCGCCGAGTAAGGTTCAGGGTCCAACTGCGGCGGTCAGATTGGTCGCCAGCTCAGCATCGTTCAATGTCTCTTCGCAGAACGATGGCGGTCGTGAGGTCGTCCACACTGTCCATGATCGAGACCTCGTTGCGCAGTTCGTTCAGTGCATTGATCGACTCAACCTCAACTTCCACCACGAGATCGAGCTGGCCACTGACGGAAGAAACCCTTCGGACGGCGGCAAGTCCAGCGAGCCGATCCAGTACCCCGATTGACGGAGTCCGCTTCAGGGTAACTAGGAGGAAGGCCTGAACTTGCCCCTCATCGAGCTGACCGATGTCCGCGCGGTAGCCACGGATGATGCCGGTTCGTTCGAGCCGGCTTACGCGCTCGGTGGTTGCACTACGCGAAAGGCCGATCCGCCCCGCTAGAGTCTTCATTGGAATGCGAGCCTCGCGGGAAAGGATGCTAAGGATCTTCGAATCGATTGCGTCCTTATCTTGCATGGGCTTTCCCTCCGAACGCGCCGACAATATGACGGTTAATCTAAACAGAATGCTGGCACAACTGGCATCTTGCCGAATGCGAGCAGCGTCGATCCATGCAAACCTTCTTGCGAAAAGAGGATGCCCATGACCGACATACTAATGACGACACCACAATTTAAGACAAACGACGTCGCATTGCTGCTCGCGGAACATTATGGACTCGTCGGCGCAATTTCGCCGCTCCCAGGAGAGCGAGATCAGAATTTCAAGGTGGAAATGCCAAGCGGCCAGCGCTTTGTCCTAAAGATCATCAATGCAGCGGAACCGGGTGTTGAAAGCGAGTTTCAGACAGCTCTGCTTGACCATTTGGAGAAACAGACCCTCGATCTTCCGATACCATACATTCGCCGAACAATGTCCGGCTCGAGCCTTGCAACCATCGCAAGCAGCTCCGGCATTCGCCATCACCTACGCCTCATGAGCTGGGTTGAGGGGACGCCGCTTGCCGAAACAAGTCGAACTGAAGGCGCGCTGCAGTCTCTCGGGCGGCTGCTCGGTCGATTTGACGCAGCCCTGAAAGGCTTCATGCATCCGGGGGCGCTACGCGATCTCGACTGGGACATTCGAAATGCCGGTCGCTCGGTGGCTCGACTTGGACACATCGCCTCATCGGAGGATCGGGCGTTGGTAGAACGCTTCCTCGATCGTTTTTCTTCGGTCTCCCCGCGTCTTGCGACGCTGCGCGCGGCAGTCATTCATAACGACGCCAACGACTGGAACGTTCTCGTCGATGAGAATAGTCCCGGCCAAGTGTCCGGGCTGATTGACTTTGGAGATGCACTCTACGCACCACTAATCGCTGAAGTTGCCATCGCAGGTGCCTATGCCGGTCTGGACCATCCCGACCCTATCGGAGCGGCAGCCGCGGTCGTTTCGGGATTCAACGCGGAATATCCCCTTTTGGAGGAAGAAGTAGATCATCTATTTGATCTCATCGCCATCCGCCTGGTCACTTCCGTTACGATTTCAGCTTCGCGACGCCGTCACACCCAAGACAACCCCTACCTCGCCGTCAGCGAACGCGCGGCCTGGGATCTCTTGCGCAAACTCGACCAGATGAATCCTCGGTTCGCCACCGCCATTCTACGCAAGGCGTGCGGCTTCGATGCCGCCCCCGGTGCGCGTGCTGTGGCTTCATGGATTGCGAAGCACCGCACGGATCTCGCACCGCTCCTCGAGCGTCCTGTCGCGAGCTATCCGGCTGCCCTCGTGCCCTACGGAGATCCTGGCCATCCGATGACACGAATGTCGGCGGCGGAACAGCCAAATCAAGCGCAAGCGGTTTGGGATGCCATTTGCCAAGCGAACGGAGCCGAACTCGGTGTCGGTCCATGGGGGAAGAACGCAGCGTATATGCGGGAGAAATGTTCGTCTCCCGCTTTATCGAAAAAACGCGTCGCACACGCCACCTTGGTCTCGACCTTTTTATGGCTGCTGGCACGAAAGTCTTCACGCCGCTGGCGGCTACGGTTGTCAGCGTCGAGATTGAGACGGAACCGCTCGGTTACGGCTGTCTGATTGCACTGCGTCACGAACCGGAAGCCTGTCCGCCCTTCGTTACACTTTGGGGACATCTTGCCCATGAAGCTATGAACCGACTTAAGGCCGGTGACCGTCTGAAAGCAGGCGAACTCGTGGGCGAAATGGGTTCGCCTTCGGAAAATGGTGGTTGGGCGCCGCATTTACACCTACAGATCTCAACTGATCCGGCTCTCGCTGCTACGGAGATCCTCGGTGTTGGGGAAGCACGATACCTTGATGTGTGGTCCGAGCTATTCCCAGACGCACGAACCTTCGCTGGCCTCGCGACCGAATTCTACACGCGCAATGGCCGCTCGCCAGACGAAATCATAGAACTCCGTCGAGAATTGCTTCTCCCGAATCTTTCGATTTCCTACGACAGGCCGATCAAGTTTGTGCGCGGCGATGGCGTTTGGCTGATTGATGACGGCGGGCGTGCTTATCTCGACTGCTTCAACAATGTCTGCCATATCGGGCACACCCATCCGGCAGTGGTGGAGGCGATGGCCAAGCAGGCTGGTACGCTCAACACCAATACCCGTTACCTGCACGACAACATCGTCGCTTATGCTGAGCGACTGACAGAGACCTTGCCGAAGGACCTCACCGTCGTCGGTTTTGTCAATAGCGGCTCAGAGGCCAACAGTCTCGCGCTGCGTATGATGCGCGCTCACACGGGCCGTGAGAACGCGATCGTTCTTGATTGGTCTTATCACGGCACTACTCAAGAGCTTATCGAAATCAGCCCGTACAAGTTCCGCCGAAAGGGCGGCACAGGACCGAAGTCGCACGTCCACATCGCCCCTGTTCCAGACGGCTACCGGGCTCCAGAGACTTGGCGGGAGGAAGAGTATGGAACGCGCTTCGCCGAAAGCGTCCGCGATCTGTTGGCGATAATGAAGTCGAACGGCGAAAACCCTGGCTTCTTCATAGCCGAATCGATCCCCAGCGTTGCCGGCCAAGTCGTGCTGCCGGAGGGTTATCTGAGGGAAGTATACGAGCTCGTTCGCGAGGCCGGGGGCGTATGTATTGCTGACGAGGTGCAGGTCGGCTTTGGTCGTGTAGGCAGCCACTGGTGGGGTTTTGAAACGCAGGGCGTCGTACCCGATATCGTCACCATGGGGAAGCCGATCGGCGATGGTCATCCTATGGGTGCAACGGTGACGAAACGGGAAATCGCCGAAAGCTTTAACAATGGAATGGAATATTTCAACACCTTCGGCGGAAACCCGGTCTCCTGCGCGGTCGGTCTGGCCGTGCTTGATGTCATTGAAAGAGACAAGTTGCGCGACAACGCAGTTGCCATCGGCAAATACTTGATCGACGGCTTCGGCGACTTGCAGGCGCGCTATGAGGTCATTGGGGACGTACGCGGGCTAGGTCTCTTCCTGGGTATCGAACTTGTCACCGATCGCGCAACGAAGACACCGGCAACGCGCTTCGCACACGCCGTCTGCAATGGAGCACGCCGTCGCGGCGTGTTGCTAGGAACCGAGGGACCGTTTGACAATGTGCTGAAGATGCGCCCGCCCATGATCTTCTCGAAGGGCAATGCTGATCATCTGATCTCAGTTCTTGATGAAACCTTCGCGGACGTCACACGGACCCTCGCCTGAGCTGGCTGCCCACAGACCTCAACTAGGCAACAGCGGGAGCGCCCACGCGCCCACGCACGCTTGAGATATTCATGAAATCTAACTGAGGAGGAGAACCTATGAGAATGAGATTCCTGACACTAGTTGCCACCGTGGTTGCCCTTGGCACAGGTGCCAACGCCGGCACGCTGGACGTCGTCAAACAGCGCGGCGAGGTTCGTTGTGGCGTAAGCCAAGGCGTGCTCGGCTTTTCCGCTCCCGATGAAAAAGGCGTGTGGGGCGGCTTCGATGTCGATTTCTGCCGTGCAGTCGCTGCTGCAACGCTCGGCGATGCAGATAAAGTGGAATATGTACAACTCTCCACGAAAGACCGCTTCGCCGCGCTGCAGTCCGGTGAGGTCGACCTGCTCTCACGTCAAACGACGTGGACACTCTCGCGAGATACCGACCTGGGCATTAGTTTTGTCGGCGTGAACTACTACGATGGTCAGGCCTTCATGGTCAGGAAGGATATCGGTGTGACGAGTGTCAAGGAAATCTCCGGCGCGTCCGTCTGCACCGAAACCGGAACGACGACCGAGCAAAACATGGCGGACTACTTCAAGGCCAATGGAATCCAGTATCAGGTCATCGCCTTCGACAAGCCCGACCAGACAGTCCAGGCCTTCAACACCGGCCGCTGCGACGTCTATTCTACCGACGCTTCGGCGCTCTACGCGCAAAGACTAAGTCTCAGCGACCCTGAAGGTTTCATTATTTTGCCGGAAGTCATCTCCAAGGAGCCGCTCGGGCCGGCGGTGCGCCAAGGCGATGATCAATGGTTCAAAACCGTGCGTTGGACGTTGTCTGCAATGATCGAGGCAGAGGAACTCGGCATAACAAAGGAGAACGCTACTTCGCTGCTCGATGAAGGCAGTGTCACGCAAAAGCGTTTTCTGAATATTGGTAGTGAGGCCGGCAAGGCTCTGGGTCTCGACCCCAAGTGGGCTTATCAAGTGGTCAGCGCCGTTGGCAACTACGGCGAAGTCTTCGACCGCCATCTTGGTAGCCAAAGCGCGCTGAAAATCGACCGCGGGCTAAACCGACTCTGGAACGACGGCGGGCTGTTATACGCACCGCCGGTCCGGTAATCGGAGCGCTAAAGACGGGAGTGCGGCCGCGGCTGCCGAAGCCGCGGCGTTCCGACGGGGTGAACACCTACTCCTTTGGCGTCTATCCTAGCAGAGTAGGCGGCACACCTCCTGGCGGCCCATGATCAAGGCCCCGTTGAGCAGGTTCTGCGAGCGAACATACACAGCCACCTTGAGAAGGTGACTGCGATGCATATCGGCCAGGAATTCCCACGGAAGACGCGGTCATCGGATGGCCCTCGGTAGCCCCAAAACGATCGGCGCGCAAAGCGTGCCATTCCTGCCTCGCCTTTTTGGTGCGTTCGCTCGTGGCGCGTGCCCGATACGGACAATGCAGAGCAGCTGGATCTGGGAAGCCAATGCGATCGAGGAAAGCTGCATTCAACCTGCTCGATCGCGCTTGCGGTGGTGGGCGAGCGGATTTCGAACCAGCCTAGGCGGGTGATGCAAAGATAACGTCGAAATGCAAATGTATCCCCCAGACGTTGCTGAACAGTCGCAACGGGTGAACACCCGGGTCTACAAAAAGAACCTGCATTTTGGACCTAAGCCATCGACCACAATCGAAGTGCTTCTCAAGATTCGCGGAAGTCTCCGGCGCCGGCCATCCGCACAAATCAAGAATTTCCATGTTCAGCCTCCAGTCCACGCGCTCCCGTACTCGCCGCCCAGGGGGACTAGCCGACGGAAGTTGGCAAGCCCTTTCCGTATCCACCGGTTTGATCCGGCGGCAGCGTAGATTTCGATGTTCCTCGCCTCAGACTCGCCGAAGCATGGGCGGCTCGCCGGTTCTCCAAAAAACTTGATTTCGGTCAAGGCAGAGCAAAGGATTATGTGCGCATATGCTAATTTAGAAACTTTTGGAAGAACTTCTATGAAAAGCCTTATAATTTCTTCTGTGCTCGTCATTCTTGCAGGTTGTACCAGTAGCAACAACGAGAAGTATGTGGATGTGCCCGGACATGCGTACAAAACCGATCCCAATTGCAAGCGAACCAAGCCACCTTCCCATTTCGATGAACGTTGCGACTGTCCGCGCGTAGGTTTCAGGGGCTTTACCCCTGCTCAACCTTGCGGCTTCATGTAATCTGAGCCGACGGACGTGCCTGCAGCACGAATAACGCCGGTAACGCCGACGACGCGACGACTATCAATGACGGTGCCGCGCCCCGGTACATATATGGCCATAACATGCACTGCACCTGCAGGCGTGCGCTCATTTGCTCAAGAGGCATGATTTGGCACGTCGCTCGGGCGAGACGCTGGCCACACGCCATGATTGCTGTGTTCTTCCAGAGATTAAGCATGGGACGTCTGTCACTGGTCTCAGTCTCTGCGTAAGTCTACGGCACCGGCGCGCGGTCGAAGCCGGACGGGACGCGATCAAACTGCTGGACCAGGAAGTCGACAAAAACGCGGATCTTCGGTGCAAGATGCTGCCGCGATGGATAGACCGCGTAGTGTGTGACCTCAGCTGTCTTCCAATCATCAAGGGCAGATTGCAGCCGTCCTTCTCGCAGGTCCTTCGCAACATAGGGAAGCGGGATCAGGCTGACGCCGAAGCCGCCCCGCAACGCGTCCCGGACGGCGAGACTCGACGTTACCGAATAGCGCGCCTGGACCGCGATCCTTTCGGTTCGGCCATCTTTTTTGAATTCCCAGACATCGACGTTCGCGCCAAATGGAAACCGGATGTGGTCCAGCGTCTTCAGGTCGGATGGTGTTTGCGGAATTCCATGCCGCTTGAAATAGTCAGGAGCCGCACAGAGCACATGCGGCATGACCGCCAGTTTTCTTGCAACGAGGCTTGAGTCCTCGAGATTGCTGCTGCCGCGTATTGCGAGGTCGAACCCTTCACGAACGATATCGACCCGTCGGTCGTCGAGATGCAGCTCGAGCTTCAGATCCGGGTACAGCGAGAGGAATTCCGGAATGGCTTCGGAGAACCGTACGAGGGCGACCGTCATGGGTGCACTCACGCGCAGCGTGCCCGACGGTGACGTCCTGACCAACGAGAGCGCCTCTTCCGCTTGCGTCAGCGCGTCAAGGCCGCGGGTGACGTGGTCGAGATAGGTCTTGCCCTCCTCGGTCAGCGCCATGCGCCGGGTCGTCCGGCTGATCAGGCGCACCCCCAGATGCGCTTCGAGTTCCGCTAGGTTCTTGCTGATGGCGGGTGGAGAAAGGCCGAGCTTACGGGCCGCGCCCGCAAAGCTGCCCAGTTCCGCCACCTGCCGGAAGACCTGCAATGCCGTGAACCGGTCCATCTGATTATTCCCTAACAGCTAAGAGTATCTTTCTCTATCAAAGTATTCTATCCCGAGCGTGAATTCTCTACCTCTCCTGCAACAGTGTCAGGGAATTTCTCACAATGCTCCATCCAATGATCCCTCTCATCGAGCAGCGCGTTTCCGTCAATCGCTTCGACGCGTCTCATAGTCTCACCGACGCCGAGATTGGCGCGCTCGTCAGGCTCGCCACGCGCGCACCGACGGCCTACAACTTACAGAACTGGCGGTTCATTGCAGTCCAGACACCGGATGCGAAAGCACGACTGCGCTATCGGGCCTATGGCCAGGCCAAGGTTTCCGACGCTGCCGTGACATTCATCATCTGTGGGCAAGCGCCCGACCATGCCGCCCTTGCCGACCGGCTGCGCCCATTCGTCGACGCGGGACACATGCCGCAGGACATGGCTTTGGGTTGGCAGGAGAGTGTCAGGGCCCAGTATTCCGAGCCCCGTACCGCCCGCGACGAGGCGATCCGTTCGGCCACCCTAGGCGCCGCGACGCTCATGTATGCTGCCGCTGCAATGGACCTCGCATCGAGCCTCATGGGCGGCTTTGAAGCCGACGCGGTGGCTCGAGAATTCGACCTCGCCCAGGATGAGACGCCCGTTGTGCTTCTTGCAGTCGGCCGCGCCGCGCCGGGCAACTGGCCACAGAAGCCGCGCCGGCCGCTTTCGGAGGTTCTGCAGATATCATGAAGACCAGCGTTTCCGACCTCGCCACGACGGCAATCGCACCTGTCATCTGGGGCAGCACCTATCTCGTGACGACCGAATTCCTGCCGGGTTTCTCGCCGATGACCGTCGCCATGCTGCGCGCCTTGCCCGCAGGCCTGATCCTGATGATGATCGTCCGTCAATTGCCGAGCGGAATTTGGTGGCTGCGCGCATTCGTGCTCGGCGCCCTCAACATCTCGATCTTTCTCGGCATGCTGTTTGTCGCCGCCTACCGGCTTCCCGGAGGGGTTGCCGGCACCGTTCTCTCGTCGCAACCGCTCATCGTCGTCATTCTGGCCTCCTTGCTGCTGTCCAGCCCGGTGCGGCTATCGAACATCATCGGCGCCCTTGTCGGAATGGGCGGCGTCGCCCTGCTCGTCTTGACGTCCAGCGCCGCGCTCGACGCAATCGGGGTTGCCGCCGGTCTCGCCGGCGCGACATCCATGGCGCTCGGAAGCGTCCTTGCTCGCAAGTGGCGGCCTCCGGTGTCGCCGCTCACCTTCACCGCCTGGCAGCTGACTGCAGGCGGCCTGCTTTTGCTTCCCGCCGTTCCGATCGCCCGACAACCAATCCCTGTTCCGACGGCGAGCAACCTTCTGGGACTGGCATGGCTCGGCCTTATTGGAGCGGCTCTCACCTATGCCCTATGGTTCCGAGGGATCGGACGATTGCCTCCCTCGGTCGTATCGTCCCTCCTGTTCCTCAGCCCGCTGACGGCGGTGCTGCTGGGATGGAGTCTGCTGGGACAGACGCTGACCGTGCTTCAGATTGTCGGTATCGCATTGGTCATCGGCAGTATCTGGCTCAGCCAGCGCACGAACACCTGAACTTGCGGCACGCTCACGGCACGACCAGTCTCTCCACCATGCCGTCGGTGAGGAAGCCCGAAGGAAAAGCGTTTGCACGATCGAGGTCGCTGTGGAAGGTTGCGGGGCCGATATCTGCCGGGAAGCGCTGGGGAAACATGCATTGCTTCGCGAAAATGGCCATACTCCTCTTCTTGGTAGTGCTCCCCGGGACCGCCTCAGCGGACGGATTCGATGAACTCTATAGCGCCAGGACGATCGTCACCGGGCAGGGTGAAAAGAACCGGGAGACGGGCTTTCGGGATTGTCTCGACCACGTGCTCGTGCGGGTATCCGGCAACCAGCGCCTCACCCACCGCCCCGAGATGAAGGCGCTGCGGGAACGCGCCGGCACCTTTGTTCGATCCTTCTCCTATCGTGACCGCCTGGCCGGTAGACCTATCCATGACGAGCAGGGCACCTACGACCGCCCGCACGATCTGACCTGCCTCTATGATCCGATGATCATCGACGAGTTGCTCACCAGTCTCGGCAGCCGTCCCTGGCGCGATGCGCGACCGTCTCTCGCGGTGTTCCTCGATGTCCAGCGAGGAGACTCCCTGTACAGCGTTTCGCCTGACGACCCACGCGATGCCGCAATGCGCGAGTCCTTCGCGTTGGGTGCCGAGCCAATGGCGATGCGGGTTTCATTTCCCTCAAGCGCCGATGTCGATGCCTGGGCGGCGGGACCTGGCGCACCGGAACTCGCCCGCGCCGCAAAGGCAGCGGGTGCCGAACTCGCCCTGGTGGGCAAGCTCATCTGGAGCGATGCCGACCTCGGCTGGACCGGGACATGGCGCCTAGCCGCCGCAGGAAAAGAGGAATACGTCTGGACAGTTCGAGGCGTCAATTTCGATGAAGCCTTCCGCGTCGCCGTACGCGGCGCGGCACAGATCCTTTCCGGCAACGGCTCTCCATAAGACCCCGGCAAGGCAATGTCCAACAGGAGAATCGCTCTCATCACCTCCAATCAATCGATCGACCTGCATCGGTTCATCCGCAACAATTTCTCGCTCGGCCGCGCAGCGACGGTGCCGGAGATATCACTCTATACTGCCGGTCCGAGAAGCGGGCTGTGGCGCCTCGCCGAGCGCGACGACGCGTTCGGCGCACCCTATTGGGCCCATCTCTGGGGCGGAGGACTGGCACTTGCACGGTATGTCCTCGACAACCCGGCATCGGTGTCGGGCCGGCGGGTGCTCGATCTGGGCGCCGGTTCTGGCATTGTCGGTATCGCGGCGGCGAAGGCGGGAGCATCGGCGGTCGTCGCAGCCGACGTCGATCCCTATGCGATGGCCGCGATCGAACTCAACGCCGAGGCCAATGCAGTCTCGATCACTACTCGGCTCGGCGATCTGTCTGCCGAGCCCGTGCTCGACTTCGACATCGTGCTGGTCGGCGATCTCTTCTATGACGAAGCACTTGCCGAGCGGATCACGGCTCTTCTTGACCGATGCCTGGCTTCAGGCGTGCTCTCGCTGATTGGCGATCCCTGCCGGGCTTATCTGCCAAGGTCGCGGCTCAGACTTCTCGCCGAATATCCTGGACCGGATTTTTCCACGTTGACGCTCGGCCAGGGGAGAACCAATTCCGTCTTCCTGTTTGACCGTGACGCGCCCGACCCGCAGCTCAGACCGCCGCGGTGTGATACATGGACGATCGCGGGACCGTGAGCGCGGAGGCTTGAGATGAATCCACGACAGTTGAAAACCTTCCTCATCGTCGCACGACTCGGCAATGTCACTCGGGCCGCCACGGAAGCGAACCTTGCCCAGTCGAGCTTGAGCGACCAGATGCAGTCTCTCGAGCAGGAACTGGGCGTCCAGCTCTTCGAGCGCAGTCGCCATGGCGTGATCCTGACGCCGGCCGGGCAGGTGATGAAGACCTATGCGGAAGAGATTTTGGCGCTGAACGACGAGGCGCGGATTGCCGTCCGCGCCTCTGCTTGTCAGAGCGAGCGGACTCTTGCAATCGGGACGCTCGAGACCGTCGCGGCCGAGAAACTCGCAGCCTTTCTGCCGCGCTTCCGGGAGAGACATCCCGATATCGGCCTGACACTGAGGATCGGCGGCAGCGCCGAACTGCAGCGCTGGCTGGACGACAGTTCGATCGACCTCGCGATCACCTTCGACCGCGACCAGCAAGACGGTCGCTTCGTCACCCGTCTGGTATCGCACGAACCGCTTGCACTCATTTCGAGCGGCAACGCCGATGCTCGGTGCCCCGCAACCCTCGCCGACCTGAGCCAATTGCCCTTCATCGCGACCCAGGAGGGCTGCGTCTACCGCCGCCTCTTCGATGCCGCCTTTGCCGGCGCGGGCGTCGAACCACCACGCGTCGCGACCGAGGTCGACAGCATCGCAACGATCATCAGGCTTGTCGCGGCCCGCGCGGGCTACGGCCTGGTGCCACGTCTCGCGATCGGCGCCTACGCGAAACGCAACGACATCTGCGAACTGCCTTGGCCGGGCAACGTACCGACGGCTTCGCTGATCATGGTCTGGCGGCGCCGGCGGGTACAGCCACCGGCGCTTTCCCTGCTGCTTGCCGCAGCGCAGAGCGAGTTGCGACCGGTCAGACCAGCCGATGTCCGCCTTCGACGTGAAGAATAGTACCGGTGGCAAAGCCGTTACCGATCAGGAAGCGGATCGCATCGGCAATGTCTTCGGGCCGGCCGACCCGACCGACCGGCAGGCGTTCGGCCATCGCGTCCAGCCTCGCCTTCGCGGCATCGCCCGCGACAGATTTCCAGATAGGTGTTGCCACCCATCCCGGCGATACGGCATTGATACGAAGAGGCGCGAGTTCCACAGCGAGAGCTCGCACAAGTCCTTCTAGCGCGGCGTTCACGGCTGCAACGACCGAACCGCGCGCTGCCGGCCGGTAGGCCGCCACCCCCGATGTATAAGTGATCGAACCCGAGGGCGGCAGACGGGCTGCACCGTGTTTGGCAAGCAGCAAGGGCCCGTAGAACTTGCTTTCCACCACCCGCTGCGCCGCGGATATCTGGATATCCGGCAACAGCTGATAAGCCCCGTCAATATCGGCCGCCGTGCTGACGATATGGTCGACCCGAGCGCGATCGGCGAAGAAGGCAGCAACCTCACCTTCGCGTGTCAGATCGAGGACTGCGGTACTCAGTCCCTGATGGTCATCGAGCGCCTCGCAGGCGGCTTCAAGCTTCGCCGCTGTACGACCCGCGATGGTGACATGCGCTCCCTCGGAAAGCAGCCGCCGCGCAAGCGCCAATCCCATGCCGGAGCTCCCGCCGACGATAACGATTTCCGCGCCTTCGATCTTGGTATCTGTCATGTGCATCTCCTTCTTCGATGGAGAGCAGATGCCTTGTGCCGTGCGGCAAGGAAAACGGAAGTATCCGATCGCGCTTTCGGATTTTCCGATGACAGCGCGGACGTGACCCCGAATATGTCGGCTCCGGCGAGTGGCTGCGTCATACTTGGCAACACTACGTCATCGCCTCGGCCACGAGGTCTGACGGTGCGTACAGAGTATTTCTACGACTGTCGAAATAGCTACTGGCAGCCTCGACTGATCTGCATACCTTATTTCCATGATTATCGAAAAAGCGAGCGTGGCTGCTGTCTCGTTTGTCGGAGACCGCGCATGTCTTCGACCGGGAGGGGTTCGAAGGGATCACGTGCGGGATCACGCGGTGACTTTCCAGGTGTTGGTTCGCCGCCATTGCAGTCGGGGCTGCGTGATGCGGACGTCAAGCAGCACTCATAAGCGGGTCGAAGGTCCGTCAGCGCTGGATCATGGTCCAAAGGACGGTAACGCGCCTGCCCAGTATGTGCGGATTGTGCGCTCCCGACGTTGGATTAACCCACCTCGACCGACCTACCTCCGGTAGCCCCGGCCATGTCTGCCCCTTCGGGATTTGCGGCGCCGAAATGCTTAGCGGAAAGGCTTCGCCTACCCCGAAAATGCGGGAAGCGGACCGGGTATTCCCGCTCCGCTTCGCTAACCTGACAGGGACTCGAACCCGGTGGCACCAAACATCGATTGCCACTAGAGCCAGGAAACATACGTATACAACGAAATTGGACCTCGGACCACTCCTTAGATACTGCGCGTCAGATTGTTCTGGTCGATGAGCGGCCAGGATGGCGTCATCTTCCAGTTGCGGATGCCGGCAGGCCCCTGGATCAGGTTTTCGCGGAACACCCAAAGGTGCGGATCGTCGTTGTCGAACGGGACCACCGAGACCAAGCGGATGCCCATCGTCGCCATCGAAATCCTGTTTTCCGCCACAAGGATCTGGTGGCCGACAAAGCCCCAGATGCGGATACCCTGAGCAAAGTACCTAATGAAATTCGGTCGGCTCGACAGCGCCATCTCGTTGCCGCGGATGCGCAGGGTATCGACGTTGCCCACCATCACGCCGTAGCCGGCATAGGCTTCGACGCTGGGCGCCATCAGCTCCATCCGGTTGTCGTCGATCGACACCGATCTTGACCGGACGTTTAATGTGCGCATGTGGCTCACCGCCACCCGCACCCCCACTTGGAAAGCGCGGATCGCATTGCCCCGGATCGCGACATTGTCCATACGCCGTCCGCCGCAGACGATGCCCTGCGCCCCCAAGCTGACAGAATTTTCTTCAAGTGCCTTAAGCCAGTTCTGAACCGAACCCAATCCGGCGCGAAGTTCCTTGTCCACCAACACCTTCTTCGCCAGGCCATAGCTAAGTTTCAGGAGCTCGTCCGCGTTCGCGATCTTGGTGGCCGAGCCGCTGCGGGAGATCAACGTCGTCCAGTCCTTCTGGCTGAAGGCGCTGTCGAAGGCGACGACCTGTCCGTTCGCCTCGACCACGACCTGGCGCTGCGCACCCGACCTCGCATCGAACCGCTGCACGACCGGATCGCTCGAGACGAGCAGCGTGGTGCGCACCTTCGGATTGTCTAGGCCCCGACCGTCGGTGCCAAACGACTCTCCCACCCGCTTCAGCTGCTTGCGGAAGACCGGCATCCTGTCGGGGTCCTCAGCCACGGAGGCGATGAGCCCCTGCGCCCAGCGGCTGAACGTGTCCTGGTTCCTCAGGTCCGACGCCACGGGCGGGTTCATCGCGACCAGATCGTCCCAGTCCTTCTGCGGCACCGGGCTGTCGAAGGTCATTCGCCATTCCTTTGCGGCAATCTCCTTGACGCCGGTGCCTCGGCCGACATTGCCCTTCACGGGTCGAGAAATGAGGCTGTTTGCCGTGGTCGCTACCCAGACCTTGTCGGCGAGGAACGCGTCGATCTTAAGCGAGCCCTTGCCCGGCTTGGCCGTCAGGAGATTGCCAGAGACGTCGACGTCGACGGCATCGGTCACGACGATCCCCTCCTGAAGGTTGCCGACCGTCAGGCTGTTGCCGGTGATCCGCACCGAACGCGTGACCTTCAAGGTCTTCAGCGTCTCACTGTAGCCCCGAACCGTCACGCAGGTGCGTTCGGTCGAAGTGCCGCCGCCGCAGCTGAGGGTGCAGCCATGAACCTCGACCTCGTCACAATGACCGAAATCCAGCGTACCCTGGCGGTGCCCCTTCAGGCCGGCGTCGACGGCGGAATTCGCGTCGGGAGTTGCAAGTTCCAGCCCGCTCACCGCGACGCTTACACACCCCTCGAAGGCCAGCGCCGCCTCGGTGCGGTTAGCCACGATCCGGACGGTCCCCGGTCCAGCACCGCTGATCCGGATATGACCCAGGCCGCTCATCCGTACGGTGCGCCCGCTGGTGTAGGTACCGCGGGCGAAGCAGATCGAGGCGTTCTCGCCCGGTTGCAGCCCTTCAAGCCGCGCTACCCAGTCCTCGCCTGGCTGGATGACAATGGTTGTGCACCCCAACTGTTGGAGACCCACCAGCGCCTCGATGGCCTTCTGCACCGTATTGGCCGGACCAAGTTCAGGCGTGTTGACCGGATCGAAGCTGACATGAGACGCGCGCGCAAGGGTCGCGTTGAAGGCGATTGGCGCATGGGTCGCGGTTCCGGCGGCATCCAGCCGCTGGGCAACGACGCGCTGGACCCGGTTCGTGCCATCGAGGCTCCAGTTCACCGACGCCACGCCAGCGGCATCGGTGGTGGCCTGCTGGGTCGGCAGGCCATTGCCAAACTGCCCGGCACCTTCGACCACAGTGAAGCGGATCGTCTCGCCCTCGACCGGGCTGTGACCACGCACCACGGCCACTGAAAGCTCCTTCGGCAGAGGCACCAAGGCGGCCGCATTCAGTGGATCGTCCAGCGCCTCCTGTCCGTCACCGCCAGCATAGAGCACCTGCTTGGCCCGGGAAATCGGGGGGAAAAGCAGGCGGCAATCTTCGGTCACGGTCCACGCGCCGGCCCCGTCGAGCGCCAGCCAAGCCAGTGCTGCATAGTTGCGCCGCGGCCCGTCGGCAGGTTTCGACATCGGCTCGTCCGTGGCCGGATTGCGCGGCCATTCCACGTCGCCCGACACGGCGCGCGCCGGAATGGTCCAATGATCGCCGGATTGGTATTGGCCGACCTCGAAGCGGATCTGGACGCCGTTCTCCAGATCGGCCCAATCGGCCGTAGCATCGTCCACTTGCACCGGCAGCCCGCCTTCCCAGCGGGTGACGAATGCCTCGGCCGGAAGCTTGTCGGTGTCCGGAAGACCGTTGCTGAGCAGCGGCGCAAGCGTGAGCGGATCGCGCAGTTCGGCAAGCGAAACGCGCTGACCGACTACCTCATCAATCCGGGCAAAAAAGCCCGGCGCTTCGCCGTAGATCGCCGCCTGATCGCGAATTTCAATCCAGTCGCCCGTCTTCAGTGCCGTCATCTCGTCCCGGCCAATGCTTTCCACCGCCAATACGCCGGCGTCGATCTCGCGGTATCGCGTGCGGTGAATGGCGTTCTCGCGCGACCATTTGTAGAACGCCGTCGCCTCGTCGCCGCCCAGATGGATCTCGACGCGGAAGAGCAGGTTGTCGAGACTGCGGTAGCCCGCGGCAGGCGGAAGGTTGCAGGGGCCGGCACTGAGGTCGGAGAGCTCGGCCCGCGCACGGAGCTCGCCGCGCGCGCGATCAGCGAGGACTGGGTCGAACCCCTTGGACAGCGCCGGGCAGGTCAGGTCGGCAGCCTGGTATCCGAGCGCCAGAAGAGCCGCGCGCGAGACCAGCGAAACCTGCCAGACAGTCCGGTCACGATAGGCCGTATCCGGCCCGTCGAAAGCCACTTCACGCAACAACGGATCATCGAGCGCGGTCACGACCCGATCAGTGGATTTGAGCACGGCAAGGTAGTCGCCTGCCACCTCGGGAAGCAGTGTACCGGCACCGTAAGGCTGGCGCGAGAAGATTGCCGGACGGAACGCACCGGTCACAGCGTCACCAAGGGCGGGCGTGGTACGGAAGGTCCGCACGCCGCTGGAATCCTCGGCAAGATTGCGCACCTTGACGAAACCGGTCAGGCCCGCCGGGTCTGTGCTCAGCACATCGCCATCCGACAGTTCCTTGCCATCGTCGATCCGCCAGACCGCATTGCCGCCGGTGCCCGACTGACGTGTCAACTTGTAGGCGGCAGGCCAGCGCAGTACATGGCGCACACCCGCCACGTATCCGGTCCCCGGGGTGATCACCAGCGTTCCGGTCCCGGCATCCGGGATTAGTCCGAATCCCGCATCCTCCTCCGGAAAGCCCGCGGGCCCGATGATATCAGCCGTGGTCTCCCGGTCCGAGGCACGCAGGATTTCGCCCTGTTCGTTCCAGTCGGCATCAGTAAAAAGGCGGCCCTGCTGCATCCCAACAAGGCTGAAGTCCTTGGCAGGATCGAAGGTCTTTCTCGAGATATCGCCGGTCATGGCAGGCCTCCTATGTCATATAGATGAAGCCCGGGACGAGGCCGAATGGCGCGAATTCCTCTACGGCATCGCGGATGTTGGCGCGGCGGGCGGGGTCGCGGTTGGCGTAGCCCACCCCCATCTCCATGCCATCCTCGGCCCCTTCGAGGATGGCCTCGGGCGTACGCAGGCTGAGAAGTCCGAATTCGGGATCCTGGAAACGGGTCGAAACGAAGATCGGACGCGGCTTGGGATCATCGTTGGCACGCGGCACGCAGCGGTAGCGGCGCGGCAAAACAGAGGTCTCGGCGGCATAGCAGAACCGGACACAGCCAGTCTGCCGGTGTTCGACGGTGATCCTTCCCATCAGGATGCTGTTCTCCGCTTCCAGGCTGCGGCAGCTGGTGCGGCCAAAGACAGTGCTGCCACTGCAGCTCATGTCCATCAGCGGCACGCGCAGGACCATGGGGCCGGCCCCCGCCCCACCGCCACCCGCGGTCTGATCCTCACCGATAATCGACCGGGTGATTTCTATTCCGCCCGTCGCCTGCGGCAGGTCCACCTTGCCGACGATGCAGCGGTCCAAGACCAAGCTCATCCGCGCATTCTCGGTAGTGGCGCGCACCGAATGGTCCAGCGCGGCGCCCGAGGCGCCGATGGTGCAGTTGTAAAGCCTGAGCGCCCCCAGATCGCTCCCGGGACGGGCAGTGAGATTGCCGCCGATCACCAGTCCGTCCATCACCAGCGAGCCGGCCCGGTCGTCACCGGCGTCTGCCGCGTCGATCATCGCTGACGCCAGCACCAGCGGACGGCGGTGCATCGGCGACAACTGGCCCGGGATGCGGCGTCGCACCCCGCCCGGCTCCTCCACCACGGGCCAGGCGGCGGCAACGATCGCGAGCGTCGCGCCCTTCGGCAGCTTGATTGCATGCGTGGCATTCAATGCCTCGGTGTAAGTGGCATTGTCCATCACCGCTATGATCCCGCGCGACCCCTCGATGGACTGGGCATTCCAGCGGTCGACCGCTTCGCGCAGGCTGGCGACTACCGGCCCACCCTGGAGCGGGTTGTCGGTCACATGGCCCGCCACCTTCGTCACGCCGATCTGCCACGGCGGCGCTTCGCCGGGTATGACGAAATCGGGCAGCCATTTCTCGAGGCTGGACCGCCGGTCGTAGGCGCCTCCACCGATATCGAAGGGCTGCCCCGCGGCAAAGCCGGTCTCGACCGCCTTGCCCTCGTCCGCGGCGTGCAGCGAGATCCGGCCGCGTTCGGGGTCGACCATTACCGTGCCGGCCACGGCCGGGCGCCGCCAGGTGCCGTCTTCTGCCTTTTCCAGATTGCAGCAGAAGATCTTCTCAGGCGGCACCTCTGCGCCGTCCAGACGGACCCGGAACGGCGGGCTTTCCTCGAACCAGCGGCCCGGAGTGGCGCCCTCTGCGCGGGCAGTGTTCAGCGCGGCAAAGACCTCGTCGCGGGTCAGCGCCGCGGGCACCATGCGCCGGCTCATCCGCGCGCCCACGCTCAGGTCGGCCGCCGGGCGATTGACCAACGGTATGTCACGACCCAGCGGATCAAAGGTCAAAAGCCCCGGGTCCGGTGCATCGGGGCGCGGCACCGCCCCGCCCAGATATCCTGCGGCCGGGTCTTCCACCGGCCAGATTGGCGCTGCGGCGTGCCGCCAGATGAACAGCCCCAGATGCAGGATGTTGTAGCGCCCGGCATAGGCGCCCGGTTGCCCGGCAGCCGGCGAATGCGCCATCGTCGAGAAAGGCGACCGGCTGGCGCGGCTCCGCGCGGTATCGCGCAGGTCGGCAAAGGCCGGTGTATCCGGCCGGACGTGGTTCATGTGCTGCGAGGTGGCAAGCCGCTGGAAGAACTCGACCGCCACGACCGACCATCCGGACACCTCGCGCGCTACCTGCTCGATTGCCGCCGCGGTGCCCTTGGCCTGCCGGTTGCGCAACACATTAGCGACGTATCCGCGCAGAAGCCCCGCCTGGTCGGAGCCAATCTCGCGCATCGGACGCGCCCCGATTAGAGCGGCGATATAGGGCAGCGCCCAGGGCTCGCAGGTTTCGACGAACCAGTCGTCGTAGAGTTGGTCGATGTCACGCTCCAGGACGCACAGCTCCTGCGCCATGATCTCCATCAGCGTCTGAAGCGGCCGGCCTTCTGCGGCATCGCGGGTGCGGAAATGGCTGGGCAGCCGTTCGAACAGCTTGGCGGGGGCGCGGTTATACATCTGCGGCCTCCATGATCGTCAGATTGACCGCCGACGGCAGCACGGTCAGCAACTGGGCCGGGGCAAAGTCGTGCTGCTGCCCGCGCTGACCCGGCCCGACGGCTGGAAGCGACGGCAGCTCCGAGGACAGCTCCACAGCGATGGAGCCGCCGGCGGACCCGTCGAGCAGCACCTCGAGCGCGTCGAGATCGACCGACACGACACCGGTCGCCCGATGCAGCGCCGCGATGACCTCGGCAGCACTCACCGATTGCGCAAGCTTGCGCGCGTCATAGCCGAAAAGCGTCTCGACCTGCTGGCGCGCCCAGAGCTTGATATCCTCGGCGCGGTAGGCCGGATCGGGATAGATCTTCGCCGTCAGGGCAAAGAAGCGGCGCGCATAGGGCTGGAGGATCAGCGGGCGCGCGGGGTCTCGCGCTTTCGCCATGGCATCCGCGAGGTTGGTCAGCAGGGGATCGCTTGCCGTCAGCTCGGCATCCGCCTCCGGCGCCACCGTGACATGGATCACCTTGTTCTGTCCCGACCACAGCTCGCGCGCCTGTGCCTTGCCGACGCCTGCAAAGCTTCGCGCAAAATCGGCGTAGTCAGTGAGCGAGACGATGCGCCCGAGGGTCTTGACCGTACCCGGCGCGGTTTCGCGCGCGCTTTCCAACGTCTCGGGATCGGCCGAGCCTGTCGCTGGCGACGGGTTCACCACCGCGCGCACGCCGAGCGGTCGCGTCCGGAGTTGACTGATCGCCTCCTCCGGCACTTCACCGGCACGACCGATGCCGCTGCGGTACTCCGCCTTTACGTTCAGCGATCCCGTCGGCAGGCGACGCCCGGTCCGGCCGTCGCCGAACCGTACATGCGCCTTGCCGTCGTCGGACAGGCGAACCTCGTAGACGGGATCCTCCGGCCCGGCCTGGCCCAGCGCGCTCACCTCCTGCCAGAGCGCACTGTCGACGCGGATCTTCAGGGTCGAGGCGCGACCGGCATCGTTGGCTGCAGAGACGTAGGTGAGCGGTGGCTTCTTCAGCGTGAAGGTCTGGAACGTCAGCCGCGCATCGCCATTCCCGAGGTCTTCGGTTACCGCTTCGCCATGGGTGGCCAGCGCGACATTCGCGTTGATGCGCACGGTGGTGCGGTCATAGGGCCAGGCGGTCTCCCCAGTCAGCAACAGCCGGGTGATCCCGTCGATATGCTGGACCTCGTCGATGATGTGGGTCTCGCGGCCGGTGATCCCCTCGGCATCGTTGCGTGCGCCCGAAAGCGACACAGGCCGACCGCGTTCGAGATCGAGGTAGAGCCGGTCCAGCTCGACTGAGGTCGATTTCTGTGGCAGCTCCGGCGACAGCGGCACGCCGGCAAGCGGAAGGTGCGTGCTGACGGCATGGATCTGCGAGCCCCGGAACAGGAAGGAATTGTAGATGGTGGTCGAGTCGGCGCCACCGAGATCCAACGGATCGCCATTGGCGGTGCGGAAGCCCACGCCGGTCGCCTTTCCGGTGATTGCGTAGTCCGCTCGCGATTCTGCCGCCGCATGCACGACCCGCAAACCGAGAGAACCACCTGCGGCGTTTTCGATGATTGCCCAGCCGTTGGGCTGCAATTCCTTCAACTCGCGATCGAGGTAGACGTGGGAAGCGCCTTGGTCGATGTACTTCGCGCCCATCCCGTCCAGCCAGATCGTGTTGGGTGATCCGCCTGCGGTCCCATCCCAGTTGTGGGTGTAGGGGCCCTTGTCATAGGTTCCGTTGGCCTTGGTGCCGTAGTTCACCGTGGCGTAGAGCGGCGCGGTGCTGCCGAAAAACCCGGAGCTCTCGCGCATGACATGAAGTCCGAGCGCCGGCACCTCACCATCGTCTTTCTCCGGCGGCGGCAAGACAAGCAGGCGCACCAGCGTCATGATCTTGGCGCGCTGCCAGGATTGTGATTGCACCAGCGCCGAGAGCCCATCGCCCGACCAGGTCCTGCCGCGGATATGACTTTCAACTGCCTGGGTGCCCAGCGCGATGCGCGTGGAGGGCATGATGCCGATCAGCAGTTTCGCGAGACGGAAGGGCGGCGCGCGACGCACCTTCTCGGGCGCGCTGCCACTGCGCGTCAGCACGACCTTCGTCAGACCGAAAGCGCGGTCCTCTGTGACGGAAACGACCCGCATCGGCATGGCCGTAATCGGCGCGCCATCGATCGCCGCCTGCGCCACCGCCAGCAATCTGGTACCCTTGCGCAGATTGAGCCCGAGCCCCACGAGGCAGACCTCGTTCACCGGCAAGGCGTAGAGCACAGGATCGATCTCTTGGTTGGTCTCGTTATCCTCGATGCGCTTTGCCAGCGCCTGAGGCAGATCGAGCCGTCGGGTCATCGGGTGGTAGTGTTCCAGATCCGCCTCGGCGGCAATTGTGACGAGGTCAGGATCGGCCAGCGTGGCGTCGTCGAAGGAATTGTCCAGATCGAAGAGGTAGAGCGTGCCGTTGGCGGCGTCGCCGTCGCTTTCGAGGTTATTGTAGAGCACCAGGTTCTGAGGGCGCTCGGTTCTGGCGTGAATGTCGTTCCATTCAGCCCGCGCGGTGATTTCCTCGACCGTTTCAAAGATCTGCGGCAGCTTGCCCTTCTCGTGCGGGATCGACATTGCCTGCACACCGACACCGATCTGAACCACGCGGTAGGGATTGTCCGAATCCTCGACCGAGAACGCCAGATGCGCGCTGGAGGCCACGCCGGGCGCAAGTTCATAGCCGATCATCCGCGCCAGTTCGAGCACCGAGCGGCGCTGGGTGGCGGTGCCGATGAACCCTTCGTTGGCGATGCGCTCCGAATAGAAGGACACCACGTCGCAGGCCATGGCCCAGGCATCCAGCAGGCTGATCGTCGGATCGCGAAGGTCGCGCGTGCGCAATGCTTCCATCGGCTGGACCTCGCTATTCGTCTCGGGGTCGGTCACCCCGTGTCGCGGCAGAAGGTGCAGCATCCGCGCCAACGCCTCGGGCTGGGTCGCGATCCGGTAATCCACCTGTGAAAGCCCGGCGCGGTTGGCAGGGCGATGCGGATTGAGATCGGTGCCTCCGCACGGCGAGTTCTTATCATGCGTCGCCATGATCAGCGTCCCCCTTCCACGATGAAGCGGACCCGGCCGTTCTCGGGACGGCTGGGATCGTTGTCGAGCCGGGCGATCTCGGCGCTGGCGATTGGCAGGATCGCTTCGTTAGCGTAGTCCACGCCGGGCTGATCCATCCGGGCAAACCGACCCACCGGCACGTTGTTTTCGTCTGTGGTGCCGATCCAGGATACCCCGTCAACCCGCATCGCGCGGGCGATCATCGGCGACAGCGCCACATCCGCTCCAAACGCCAGAACATCCGGATGAAAGAGCCCGCGCGTCCCATCCGGCAGATCGCGGTCAGAAAAAAGCGCCAGAAGGTCGCGGTTGATGTCTGACGCATAGGCATCGGGCGCGGCGCAGACAAAGAGGATGATGTCGAGCGGCACGAAAACCGGCGAGACGAACTCCAGATCGTGGCCCGCCAGCCGATGATCTTCAATGAAGGCGCGCAACTCGGCCTCGACTGCGACATCCACCTCGCCACCGCCGACGAGGTCGAGCGCCAGCGTGACCGTGTGCCAGCTGCCGGTCCAACGACGACGGCCGAAGGCCCGAGCGACGCTCGGATGGCGGGCGGCAACCTCGGCGTAGTCGGCGGCGGTGACCGCGCGGCGCGATATGCGAAAGGCCTGTGGCGCGGCCACATGCACGGCGGTGCGCGGTTCCGGCACCGCGCCGCCAGTCGCGGGGACAGGGTTGTCCAGCGCGAAGATGCCGCTGCCGTCGCCCGTCACTACATGGGCAATCGCGCCGGCACCGATGTTGCCGCGCAAGCCGCCGCCGTGACGGATGCGCGCGACGAACGTGGCACCGTCGGTGGGGTGGCGGCCCAGCACCCCGTCGCCGAAGCGCACATAGGCGGACCCTTGCGCGGTGCCCGGCTCGACCGTCACATGCGGTGCAAAGCGCTCCGACGCCAGCAGGTCAGGCACTGTCGTCCAGATCTCGCCATCTCCAACGAGGGCGACCTGAGCAACCGGTTCGGCCACCGGTGACAGCGAAGCAACAGCTGAGGCGCTTCGCGCGCCCTCCGGATCAAAAGGCGGCGCCCGCACCACCTCTTCGGCAGCCAGCCGGTAGCATAACACCTGGCCCGGTCCGTCATCCGGCAGGAGGCCGCCCTCGGAGAGAGTCTCCAGGAGGATCTCGTCCTCGGGCGCGGGGTCACCGTGATCGACGGTACGGCCTTCGTCGACGAGCAGAACATTGCCACGCGCCACCGACATCGGTGCGCCATTGAGTGTGCCGATGGGCAGAGCGAACCTCAACGCATCCTCGGCAAACCAGCGCACTTCCGTCAGGGCGATGCCGAAGATCGGGTCGCTTGCCGGCGTGGGGTCTTGCGACAGGCGCACGACCTGACGGTGGGTCGGATCAGGCGGATCCTCGGCGCTGCCGCCAAAGGGAATGCGCTCCTCCAGCACCAGAAGATCGCCGCCCGCCAGGTCGAGGTCACCGGGGCCCCTCGTCAGGAAGGCCGAGGTTGCGCCCTTGGTGAGACAGCAACCCTCGTCGCCCCAATCGTGGAACCCCGCACCGTTGCGGGCAACGCGCAGGGACTTCAGCGGCTCCAACGCCTCGAATACCACCGCCCCTCGGCGGACCATGTCTTCGAACAGCTCGGCGTCCGGCGTCAGCACGTTCGACCACTCCTGCCCCCGGGATTCGGGGCGGGTCAAGAACCGCGTGCCGCGCGCAATTACGTCCGGCGCGCCATCCCGGTCGACATCCGCCGTCACCGCGACGGCCGTCCTGGCATTGCACCCCTCGCCCGGGCGATAGCCAAGCAGCCGCGCGTGGCGCACAAGCGACTGTCGAAAGCGCGTGCGCTCGAAGAACGCCTCAGTGCCTATGGCGTCCTGAAACCAGCTCGCCTTGTCGGCAGCATCGGCCAGCACCTCGACCAGGGTCACGCCCAGGTCCGCCGGGTTGCGCTCAGTCCAGTCGGCCATGGTGGCGGACATGCGATCCAGCATCATCGTGCGGAAGCCAGAGAAATCGCGGGTCAGGTAGTCCGTCGGCGGCCCCTGAGGACGCACGGGAACGGGCATTTCGGGGTCGACGCAATCGAAATCCGAGGGGCATTCAACCTTGAAGGAGAAGCTGACGCTCGCCAACTGGCGATCCATATTGGCGGGCGGTGCGGCGTTTAGCGGCCCTTGTCGCAGCGACAGCACATATGGCGAGAAATCCCCGGCCTGGTCCAACACCAACCGCTGGGTCGACCCGTCCGGCTGCAGCGCCAGCGACACGACCTTGATGCTCTTGATCCGCGTTCCGCCGGTGACGGCGAAGTTGTCCTCGTTCAGGGCCGCGACCCCGTCGGGCTTGAGGAAGGCGACATCAAGCAGCTTCTGCGCCATGCCCGCCGGTGCGTCGCTGTCCAGGACCTCGACGAAGTCGATGCCGTTGATCTCAAGCCCGCCCCCCATGTCGGCGTTGCTGTCCAGAACCCTTTGCCGGCGCAGCGACGTGCCGCAATGACACCTGCACTTCGTCATATCGCGCCCTCCACCACGGCGCGGCGGAGCTCGTCGTCGCCGAGCCGGCTGTAGACCACCGTGACCCGCAACTGGCTGTCCACCGCCTCAACCCGCACGCCGCGCAGCTCGATCACCTCGACCAGCCATTGCTGGAGCGCACCCTGAACCATGTGCTGGACTGCCGCCGCAATCTCGGGCGTGTTCTCCGAAAACACCATTTCGTGCAGCCCGGCCCCGAATTCAGGCCGATTGAGGCGCTCGCCACGACGCGTAAAGAGCACCTGCTCGATCATGTCGCGGATCTGCTGGTCGCGGTCGGCCTCGGCCGTGGTTCCGGCTGCCGAGGTCCGGTAGGGGAACGAAAACCAGGTCATATCGCCAGAACCTTGGTTTGCGGCGAGGACCAGACCACCGGACCGTTGGGGATCTGGCCGGACTTGCACAGGTCGCCGGGGTTGAGTAACAGGACCGGCTTGCCGGCCGACTGCACCTTGCTGGCAGCCTTGGTGAACTCTGCGATCAGACAGGGCTGCGGCTTGGGTTCGGGCGTGGTGAACGGGCAGCCTGCGATCGTGCCTTTGTCGCCGAGAAGAGCTGCGGCCGTGCCATCGATGAGGAGTTTCGCGCCCGTCGCCGCGATCGTGATCGGAATGGAATGCGGGCAGGTGGCGACGGTTCCCTGCGTGACGATCGGCGTGGTCATGGCAGCACCTTCAGATTTCCGTTGTTGATCGTGACCCCATCGGGACCAAGCTTGACCGTCGATCCGGAAAAGCTCAGCTCCATGGCGTCTGCCCCAGCCTTCAGTACGGCCTCGCCCATGGCCGTGGTCACGCTGAGCGTGAGTTCCCCCATGCCCGGCGCGTCGAGCACCTCGAGCTTGAAGTTGTCACCCGCCCAGATCCGCGTCAGCGCCTGCGTCGGCCCCATCGCGGCCGGCGTGTCTCCGGCGTCCCAGAACCCGCCCGACCAGATCGGATAGTCCGGATCGCCGCGTTCGAACTCGACCCAGACATTGGCGCCCGACGGTGGGATGGCAAAGAAACCTATGCCCGGCCCGGCTCCTGGCAGACAGGGCATGGCCCAGGCAAGCGTGCCATCGCCCATAACGTCCGCCACGCTGACCTGCACCCGACCGAGGCCCAGCGGGTCGATGTTGAGTTCAACCTTGCCGCGGTACTTGCCGAAGAATTTTTCGTCCTCGCAGCTCATAACGGCGATACCTCCGGTGCAACCGCGGGCAGGATCGGGTAGAGCCCGTCGCGCTGAAGCGCGAACGTTTGGGTGTAGGAGCCGGGCTTGAGGACGTGTCTGACTTCGGCCACCGTATAGGTTCCGTTGTAGATCATCCCCAGTCCGCGGATGGGGACCGCGTAGTATGGTTTGAGCACCGCGTTGTAGCGCGTATTGTCGATGGTGCCGGTTACCTCCAGCACCCTTTCGGCCGGTTCGTTCACCTCGGCCATCAGGCGCGCAAGCACCTGCGCGGTGTTCAGGCCTGAGGTTTCGATTTCCTTCGTCTTGGTATTGCCGATCTGCGTCAATGCATCCGACAGAGCCGACATCGGCGTATTGGTCGAGGTGGGGATTTCCAGCGGAACCACCTGCCCGGTGGAACGGTCATGCACCTTGGCGCGCGCGGCCGTCAGGGTCTCGCCGTCGTGGTTGATCGTGACGTCGTAGGCATCCGACATCGGTCCCAGGTTGACCGAGATCGGCTTCTGCGGCAGGCCCGGGCGCGGCACCGGGCCGAAATAGAGCTGGCTGATCCCCGGCGCCGGACCGGGATCGATGAACACCTGGTAGCCGTGGCGCTTGGCCATCTTCTTGGCATAGGCAAGGTCCGTACAGGTCTGCTGCGGCGTGCGATCGACCGGAATTGGCGGATCGATCACCGAAGGCGGCATGATCACCGGGATCACGCCATAGGTGGCGTATTTCAGCGCCATGGCATTCATAATGACGGTTTCGTCCTGAGCCGGGTGCTGGGCGCGCTTCTGCTCGCGGTCCATGACGAAGGTCAGGTCGCGGCCCAACATCAGGTATTTGCCTTCATTCGAACCTTCGCCGGGTATGTACTGGGTCTTGGTCACCACACCATCGAAGATCGGCGTCGGCATCACCCCGTTCCAGACGACGACCACCACCCGCGCCCCGCGCTGGAATCGTGGATCATTGACGAACGGCGGACCAAATGCGCCAAGCGGACCCTCTCGCCCAGCCAGCAGCGTGATCTTGAAGCCCGAGTCCTTCTTCATCGCCTGGCGCACCTCGATCTCTTCGATCGCCTCCATCGCCTCGTGCGGCGCAGGCAGCACGACGGCCTCCCTGCCTAGAAGCAGCGTGGCGCGAATGCCGAGGATGTTGCCGAAGGCGCTCACGTGATCCTGCCTCCCCTCGCATCGGGCATAGGAATCGCCAGCGGGGAGCCGGGCACCTCGGTCAGCTGGTCGGGATGCGCGGCGGAATTGGCATTGGCGATCATCCACCAGGCGGTCGCCTGGCCATAGGTCTGCGCGGCAACGATGTCGGCGCGATCGCTGTCGGTGACGCGATGCTGGCGCGCCACGGTGTGCTCTTCGGGGTGGGGCAGGATCGGCGGCACGATGTGGCGCACCTTGCTGCCGTCGGGCCGGGTGAACTCGGTTTCGGTGGCAGTGGCATATCGGCTCGTTGCTGTGATCATCGCGTCCTCTCAGAAATCCAGATTGCCCGCCACATCGGCGATGTTGTTGACGCTCGCGACCGTGGCGAGCGTCTCCTTGACGACCTGATGGGTCAGGAAGGCCCAATAGCCGGGATTGGTCATCGACAGATCGTTGTAGGTCAGCACCTTCATCGAGATCGCGACATCGGCGCGGATCGGGTTCAGCGCCGGGTCGTGTGCGGTCTCGGTGATCGACAGGCTTTCGATCTTGACCGGCACCACCCGCTTCCAGCCGTATATGAAGAGCGTCAGCGGCGCGGCGGGCGGTACCACCTCCATGGTTCCCGCCAGCATCAGCGCCTGGTTGATCGCGACGGCGATGGTCTTGGGGTAGACCATCATCTCGAGCGCCGCGAGGTAACCCGAAATGCCGCCGCCTAGCGGTCCGTTTTCGCCCTCTTCCATTTGGTCGATCAGGTCCATTTTGAGATTCGCGCTTATCGTCTCGGCGGGAGGTCCGGCCAAGCGCAACGGCTCGGCCTTGCCGCCACCAGCCTGGCTATAGTTCGGCGCGATCGACCGGGTGATCTGGTCGGGGTTGTACTGGAAGATCGCCACCGACGAGAGCGGATTGAAGAGGTCGAGCCCGACGAGCGCGCCCTTCTGGACCTGCGGGGAGATGGTGAGACCGGTCATCGCTGGCTCCGATCCGGCACGCCGGCCGTGAAATCACAGAGATGCATTTTTGGGATCCTTCTCATCGGTCAGCACTCAGCTTTGCAATGATCCAATCGTGGCCCGCCGGGTCGATCTCGATTTCCTGACCGTTCTTCGTCAGGACATAGGGGCCGTCCGGCAGGTATTTGATCCAGTCGCCCGATTTGAGACGCCCCACCTCGATGACCTTGATCCGGATCGGCAGTGGCCCGAAGGTCCGCATGTCCGACAGCTGGACGTAGAGGTAGACGCTAAACAGGGTCTTGGCATTGCCCCGCCCTGGCGCGAATCCACCGCTAGGTCCAGGCAGGATGGTGTGATAGGCCGTTACCATATCGGTCGGACCGTCGATCTTCCCACGGCGGATGGACTGGTCCGACTGCCCGCCGGACCCGCCCTGAGCTCCGCTTCCGCCGGTCGATCCGCTCCCCGGCGCTTGCCCTGGCGCCTTGTCCGCCGGTTTGTCCTTCTCCTGGTCGTGGGGCGCCGCATCG
Source organism: Ciceribacter thiooxidans (assembly GCF_014126615.1). NCBI lineage: Bacteria > Pseudomonadati > Pseudomonadota > Alphaproteobacteria > Hyphomicrobiales > Rhizobiaceae > Ciceribacter > Ciceribacter thiooxidans. The sequence continues at coordinate 521,247 of NZ_CP059897.1, read as the reverse complement.
GGAGTAGCTTGCTTGCCAGCCGGTGGGCTGGTTCTAGCCGTCGGCGGACTGGTGTTGGCAGGCGGATCCCAGACTTCGGGGGTGCCTGGAGGCGGAGGCGCTTCGGGTTCGAGCAGCTTGCGGAACTCTTCCGGCAGCTTGCTGCGGTCGACCTTGCCGGAGCTGTCGACAACCCCGCCACCCAGACGGCCGTGATCGCGGATTTCCTTCTCGGTCGCGCGGCGCTCGTTCATGCCGGGCGGGAAGTCCGGCGGCGGCTTGGACAGATCGCTGCCGCCGCGTCCGCTGCCCGGATTCTCGATGTCCTCGCATGGAACCTCGGTCGCATCAGGCAGATCTGGCGCATCGCCGATATGATCGCAAAGCAGAGGTTGGACCTCTGGCGGCAGGAGTTCCTTGACGTGCTTACGGATCGTCTCGGCGATCTCCTTCGGCAGGTTCTGGATGATCGCCCGACCGAGGATGAATTCCTTGATCAGGTCCTGCGCGACACAGGAGCCGAGCAGATGTGACAGAAGATACTCACTCGGCGAGACGTCGAAGAGCGAAAGGATGTAGTCGACACCGGCAACAACGCAGGAAATCCCCACTGTCTCGAGCCCGCCGGCGGCGCAGGAGGCGATGCGGGCGACATTGAACACATGCCGCGCAATGCTCAGCAGTGTCTTGGCCGTTTCCCAGGTGTCCATCACTGCTTCATAAATGCTGCCGAAGCGCGTCTTGATCGCCTCGGCCGCCTCCTCGACCTTGGCCTCGATCCTTCCCGCGATTTCCTTGTATTTCTTGATGATCTCGCCTTCGACCGTATCGGTGTACTTGCTGAAGTCCGTGCCGATCATCGACTTCAGCAGCGACTTGAACCCCTCCTCGACGCAATCGACGAGATAGGCGCCGACCTGTGGCAGCATGACCTTGATAATGGCCCCGAAGATCACCCCTCCGACCTTCATGATCGCCTTGCCGATCCTCCCACCGCTGGTTCGCTTTTTCGCACCCTTCAAAAACGCTTCGAACTTGGTTTTCAGCCGCTCGTAGATGTTGATCGCCTTGATGAACGTCGCGCCGAAGGTCTTGCGCATGGCCCCGAGCATCCGTCCCGAGCGTCCTTCCATCAGCTCGGCACGGTTGAACTCGGTTTGCGCCTTGGTCAGTTCGGCCGTGTTCTGCACAGGCCGCGATCCGTCCGGCCCCGTGCCCCCAAGCAGCTTGACGGTGTTCTGGATCGCCGTATCGAAGGCCAGCTTGGCGATATCGGCCTTCCCGCTCCCGGTCTTGATGTTGGTGTAGTCGGCGAAGGTCCTGGTGAAGGTCTTCTGCTTCTCCTTCCAGGTGTTGTATTGTGCCTGGAACGGATCCTCCTTCGGCGGCAGCGGCTTTTTCGGCTTCTTGGGCTGAACGCGGGCATCTGCATGGCGCAGTGGCATCACCTTCTTGCCCGTCGGCGAAGAGATCATCTGGTCATACAGCGTCTGGCTCGCATTTGTCAGCTTGTCGCGCCGGTTGGACCGCGCTGTACTGTCGTCCTGCTCCTTGATCTCATCCGGCCAGAACACGTACTCCCAAAGGAACTTGGACCCGCTCTTCTGCCGGTAATAGGACTTCCCGGTATAGGTAAAACCGGTGACGTTTTCGTACTTGTCGTTTCCCAGGATCGTCTTGCTGTACTTGCTGAGGCGCAGCTTCAATGCGGTTTCCAGAGGGATGAAATCGCCGGTGCTGGCCGAGCTGGTCATCTTTGCTGCGGTGAATTTGGTCTTGGCCAGCGAGTTGCTCCGCGACGACCCGGTCCAGGAACCGGCAGCGGTGCCGTTCTTCACGGCCTCGCTCTGTTCCACCACCTTGTTGTAGTGTCGGGCGGCCGCATTGAACCCGGTAGCGTAATCGCCGACCTGCTTTTCCGCGCCGCTCGTGCGATCCCTGTCACCGGCGAATTTCACGTCGCCAATCTCGTAGCCGGCCGGCGCATCAATGGCGGACCGGATGAAGTCGGTGGTGGCCCAGCGCGGACTCGATTCGCTGCTGTATTTTTCATAACCTGCGCCTGGCCTCAGGGCGGTTCCGCCGATGTGGAGTTGTTTTTTTGCGTGATAACCTAGGCTCTTAGGTACGATGTTCTTGCCGCCGTCCGACACGACATACCACGGCAGCGCGGTCTGGGCGCCGGCTCCAGCACCTGAAACGGTGCCTGTACCGGTGTAAGGCGCGAACCGAAGGCCCCAGAGCTTGTTGGGATCCGAGAGAACGAGGTCCGCATAGCCGAAGCCGTCTTCCACAGCGCCCTTGTCGCGCTGCGCGTTTGGCACCGCGACCTCGCCCATGAGTTTGGCATTCTTCTTGACTGCGTCGGCAACGACAAGGTCGTGGGTGCTGGTGGCCTTGTTGGGATCTTCTCCGAAATAGAGCGTTTCGCTGATGATTTCGGAGGGTACCCGGCGCACCTTGGGCTTCACCTCGCCCGGCTGGGTCTGTTGCAGCACGTGCGCCAACTCGTGCGCCATGGTGAAGGACGGCGTCTCCGTTTCGTCACGCCCCAGCCAGACGTGATTGCGGAAGGTAAACGCGCGGGAAGAGATGCTGTCGTTCAGCGCATCCGAAGCGCCGCCCTGATGGACGCGCACGGCCGAGAGGTCACGACCCATGCGGCTTTCAAAGAAGTCGCGGGTTTGCGGCGAGAGGGCGCTGCCACCGGACTCAAGCTGACTGGCCGAGGCCGCAATGTGCTCGGTGCCCACATCGCCTCCGGGCCGCATCCGCGGCATCTCGGCCAAATCGTGTAAGGTCTCACGCTCAAGCAGGGGCGCGGGCGCGCGCTGGACCGTCGCGCCCGCCCGGCGCGGCATGACCGGCATCTCCTCGTCGGCGGCGCTGCAGGCGGCGCATTTGCGTTGAACTGCCGATCTGCGCGCCATCACCTCCGTCTCGTCGCCTCCGCAGGCCGAGCATTTCCGCCTGATGCGGCGGGTCATGACGTCCGGCGTCTCTGCGGCGATCTCGGCCCGTTGAACGGCTTGCGGCCCGCGCATTGCCATCACGCGTCCGGCGATGTCGTCCGCCTCGCGCTCGAACGGGTCATCCACCGGTCCAACCTCAAGCTTCGGCATGACCGGCATCTTGTGCTCGTCATCCTCCCTGCTGCATTCGGCGCAGACGCGCCGAACCACCGGAACGGAAGACAGCGAGGAGAGAAGTCGACGGGGCGCTTCCTCCTTGTCCGGCGACGGCTCGACCTTGCGTTGCGTCGGTGTCGCGACGGCAAAGGCGGGCGGCTTGGCGGCCTGGGCGACGCTCACGGACATGGCAGCACTCCGGCAGCGAACCTGATGCCGCGGGTGATCACGGGCGCGGATCGCCCTATGTCGCCCCGGCCTACCATTCGAAACCGATCCCGGTCAGGACCTGGTGCGCCCTTTGGCGTTCCGGTCGGCCGGCCGTGGCCGCATCCTCCTCGCCCAAAGGCGCCAGGAAATTGTAGAGGGCCTCCATCTGTACTGGTCCGAAGTCATAACCGAGCCCGCCGCCGGTCTGGAGGCCGAACCCGGCCGGAAGATCGCCGCGCGAGGATTCGTAGTAACCGCCACCGAAGATCCGTCCGTAAAGGGACCGGTAGACGCGGAATTCTGCGCCGCCACGCAGCCCGGCGCGGATAAAGGCGTCGCGGTCGTCAACCGGCACATCCACATGAACGCCGGCCGTCAGGGCACCGCCAGCCCAGTCCAGCAGTGCATTGTATTGTAGCGAGGCGACGAAACTCGGCCTGTCGCCCGCCACCTCGGCACCGACCAAACCCGTGCCCTGACTGGTGAAATGGAATCCCTGATAGGCGAGCGCGCCGCCGAGCCCGGTCCAGAACCCGACCCTGGTCGCCGGATCGGTATATTCAACCTTGAGCGTGACCGGCCTTCTGTAACCGCTGAGGAAGGCAGCCAGGTCATCGAAGCTCGTCTGGATGTCGATGCAGCCCGAGCTGCCGCGTAACAGCCCGCCATGCAAGAAGAACGCGCTTCGTCCTTTGGCGTTGCCGCATGGTCCCTGCCTGACCGCGACGGGGTTGAGGTGCACCCGCCCTGCCCCCCAGTCGCCGGAATGAATGCTCTGCCCCTGGACCGTGACGTTCATGGCGCCGACGATGCCACTAAACAGAAGGTCCAATTGCTCCCCGGTTGAAAACTCGGTGATGCCCGGCGGCGACAAGGTATAGACGCCCTCGGGAATCGGCCCCTTGTCCTTGATGCCGGTGAAACGCCTATCATTCAGATAGGTGTCAACATCGGCATCTGCGCCGCAGGCTTTTGCATCCTCCTCGGTGATCTTGATCGGCCGACCGGAATCGCCGTCGTAGCGCATGATTTCCTCGCCATCGCCGTAAACGATCAGTTCCTCGCCGTCGAAGACCATTGTGACTTTCTTGAAGTCGGTCGCCTTCCGCTCGCCATCGGGAGCGCATCGGATGGTTTGTTCGCCGGCGGTCTGCTGCAGGGTATGCGTCAACTCGTGCGCCATCAGGCGACGGCCCTCAGCGGTTCCGGGGTTGTACTCGCCCTTGGCGAACGCAATGTCGTTTCCGAGGGTATACGCGCGCGCGCCGATGGCGGCCGCGGCCTGATCGACCTGCGGTCCCTCATGGACGCGCACATGGGACAGGTCCTGCCGGAAACGTGGTGCGAAGAAGCTGGCTTCGGCGGCGCTTAGCGCACGCCCGCCCGAAGAGACCGCCGTGGCCGCCGTGGCAGCGCCGGATGCGCCGGCCCCAGTCCTGCGCCCAGCCCCACCGCCTTCCCGCTGCACCGAAGCGGCGGTCAGTGGCGTGACGGCCCCTGCGGAGCCACCCATTGCGACCGTGCCTGCGACCCGGTCGGCCTCGCGCTCATAGGCGTCATCTGCCGGACCGACCACGGGCTTGCGCTGAAGCACCCCGGGCACCGCGCCGAGCGATCCGGGCAGCCGCATCTTGGATTCGGACCCAGTCGAGCCACCGCGGTTGCGTGCGGCGCGGGACATCGAGCGTCGGGCACGGAGAGCAGCGTGCAGGGACATCAGCCACCTCCTTTCGGGCGGGTGAGCGCTCCGGCGATCTTGTGGCCGGCCAGGCGCCCGAGCGCGGCAGGCCCGTGCCCCGCATGTTGCGGCACGGTCAAACGCAGGTGATCGGTACCACCCTGCCCGGCCAACGCGCCGGCATTGGCGCCAAGCTGCGCGACAAGGGCCGTCCTCAGTCCTTCGGCCAATGCGGCCGCGTCGCCTGCGCATACGCCATGAACGCGAAGCCGGTCGATGTTGAGAATGATCCGTGGCCCGGCAGTCATTGCAGCCACCCCGCGCGCTCGGCATCGGTCATCGACCGGCCGACCTTGTCGTATTCGAGCTGTGCCGCCTGCAGGATCTCAGCCATCGACAGTGCACAACCTCGGTCCGCCGCCAGGAAGGCCGCGCCGAGCGCGATGTTGCGAATCGATCCGCCGGCCAGGTTGAGCTGCGCCAGCTTGTCGTAATCCAGTTGCTCCCGAGGCTGGGCGTCGGGAAAGATCCGCGTCCAGATCGCACGGCGCTCGGCCAGGTTGGGAAAGCGGAAATCGACGATGAAGCGCAAGCGGCGCAGGAAGGCCTCGTCGATGTTGTCGCGCATGTTGGTGGTCAGGATGCAGAGCCCGCGATAGGCCTCGAGCCGCTGCAGCAGGTAGCTCACCTCGATATTGGCGTGACGGTCGTGGCTGTCCTTGACCTCGGACCGCCGACCGAACAGCGCATCAGCCTCGTCGAATTGCAGGATCACCCCGCCGTCCTCGGCCGCATCGAAGACGCGGCGCAGGTTCTTCTCGGTCTCGCCGACCCATTTCGACACCATCGCCGAAAGGTCGACGCGGTAGACATCGAGGTTGAGAGCATTGCCAATGACCTCACCCGCCATCGACTTGCCCGCGCCCGACGGGCCCGAAAACAGCGCCGAGACCCCGAGACCCTTGTTCTGGAGGCGCACGCCGAAGCCCCAGTCTTCATAGACCTGTGTGCGGTTGCGCACCTGGGCGATGATGCTTTCGAGCACATCCTTCTGTCGCCGCGGCAGGATCAGATCGTCCCACTCGGCGGACGAGGCCACACGATGGGCGAGGTCGTCCATTCGCGGCCGCGCGGCGCGGCGGCAGGCCTCCCAGGCACGAGCCGCCAGATGTTTCGGATCGCGATTGCTCTCCAGCGACATTTCGGCGGCGACGGCGCGCGCAGCTTCCGGAGCCACGCAAAAGGTGCCGGCAAGGCGCGGCAGGGCCGGGACGAGATCGGCGTCGTCATCTCCCAGAACGCTGTACCACACGTCAAGCTGCTCGGACGCCTTCAGGCGCGGCATCTCCAGGCGGAGCGCCAATCTGTGACCGACCCGCATCGGCTCGACCGACGCGATGGCCAGCGGCCCGCCATAGGTTTCGGCAAAAAGCTGAGCGGTCCGTGTCTCGCCCATGTCGTCGTGCACCAGCACCAGCCGCGCGGCACAAAGCGTCATATCCCGCGTCAGTCCGGCAGCGAAGTCCACCAATTCGGTGGGCATCTGTGGCAGAAGCTGGGAGTTCAGCGCATAGGTGATGGCGTTGATCCCGGCCGCGGCTTCGGCAAAGGCGCAAAGCTTGCCCTCGGGGTCACCTCCGGTCAGGTGCAACACCGGTGTGTCCAGCAGGGACAGACGGCAGCCGATCTCGCGGGCCAGCGTGGCGCGGTTGGGTGCCAAGGACAGGGGCCGGGGGATGCGGCGCAGCACGGCGGACGCCGCCGCCTCCAGCGACGGTGCACCGAGAAGGCGCAGCAGCACGGTGTCGGCAAGGCGCAGGCGCGCATCGACAAGCGAGCCATTGCCCTCGATCCGGACCAGTCCCGACCGGCGCAGTGGCGCTTCGGCCGACAGCCCCTGCCAATGCGCGCCCGGCAGACGCGTCAACGCCAGCGACAGTGTTGGAGCGGAGATCATAGGATCGTCAAGCAGTCGCGCGACGACCTCACGTCCGTCTGGCTCCAGGGTGACGTAGGCGCACAAGAGCAGGATATTGCGTCCGAACTCATCCAGCCGGAAGGTCTCGGCCAGCTCACAGGCAGCGGTGCGCGGCGGCTGCGTCTCGGCGACCGGGCCGTGTTCGAGCCAGGCCCGGACGACCGGGAAGGCGTCGGCCACGGACGCCATATGTTCGGCGCGGCTCACAGCGAAAGCTCCGGGCCGATGATCTGGCCATAGGTCGGGCTGCCCGCGGTGCTGTCGAGCGCAACCGGGCTTAAAAGCCCCTCGACGTCAGCCCGAACCAGATAGTCAGCACGCCGCAGGTTGGTGAAGGAGAACGTGAGCGAGGCAGCATCTGGCCCGCCCTCCGCCGGGTCGCGGCCGGGCAGAATGACCTGTGCCGGCGATGCCGGGTTGCGGGCATCGAGAAGCAACCGGACCGCCTGATCCGACCGGATCGACGGCGTAAACCCTATATCGACCGTACCGGTCGCCGTGGATCCACCGGGCGGCGCGGTGATCGCGCCGACGACAATGGCCGGGCTGATGGCGAAAGCCAGGGCGTTGGAACGTGCGCGCAGATGATCCGGCTGATCGGGGCTGAACTTTGGCGCGACCGCCTGAAGTCTGTGGACGCCAACGGCAAGCTCCGCTCCTGCGAACGTGGCCGCATTCAGCGGCACCGTCAGCGCCGTCTCCGATTGCTTCACCCCGCCCATAACAAGGCCGTCACCGTCCACTTCCAGCTCGAGCCCCGGCTCGGCCAGGCCCCTGCCCGCGACATGGAGAGCACCGCCCCAGACCGGCGGGATGATACTGCCAGGCGCGCTGCCCGCCGTATCGAGCCGAAGCGTTGAAATCGGCGAGACCCAGAGCCCTGGATGCGCGACCGGCGTCGGAACCGGTGGCATGTCGGAGGTCTCGATCACCACATGGCTGACCTCGTAGGAGAGCGACAGCGCATAGGGGACCTGATAGAAGATCGACCAGATCTTCGAGAAATCATCGATCGTCATCAGCTGGCGCGTCACCCGCAGCCGCGCCAACGCCGCTTCCAGATCGCTATCTTCCAGCTCGTCGTTGTCGTCGATGGCGTTGCGGATCGTGGTCTTGCTGAGCAGAGGCTCATGCTCCAGCGCCAGCATCACCTCGCCGAGCATCAGATCCGGCTCGAACGCATCGTGATTGCCGTAGAAGCTCATGACATAATGCAGATTCAGCGCCAGCTTGCTGGGGCCGCGCATCCGGCCGGCGGCGCCGCGCGTCGGTAGATGGTCGTTGGCATGCGCAGCATTGGGCTCGACCCGGTAGAGATGAAGATTGACCAGCGGCGCGGCGTCTTCGGCAAGCTTGGCCGTAGGCGCGCCCAATCGCACCTTGGCACTTGGCACCGCGGCATTGGCCGCCGACAGGATACGCCGGAGAAAGGCTGCACTGACGGCGGATATGGCCAGTGGATTGCTCATCGCCCACCTCTCCCGTCGAGAAAGTCATCCAGGCTGATTCCCCGGCCGTGGGTCGATGCCGGGGCCGGGTGCGTGGTCCGCGGCGGATCCACCACCACTTCGATCGTACCGATGCGGATCTCGACCTGGGGCGGTTGTCGTGGCTGTGCAGCTCGGGAGGCGTTCTCGCCTCGCGGGATCTGCCCTGCCTTCCTCGACGCGTTATCCTCGCGCGGAAGCAGCGGCGCGGGGGCTTCCGGCACCGCAACCACCGCAACAATTGACGATCGCGATGCCGGGTGAGCATCGGGAGCCACACGGGACGCAGCCGGTTCGGGGTCCGCCCGAGCCCGTTCGCCGGGTATGTCTGGAAGGGCGTCTCCAATGGTGACGGGAGGAATCACCGCCGCCGGAGCGGATCGCACAATGGGCGGCGAAACGGCGGCGTGCGAGACTGGGGATGCCTCGGCGGTCAAGACGGTTTGCGGCGATATCGCCACCGGCGGCGTGACCACCCGTGTCCTGGCAGGGGCGGCCGGGGCAACCGTTGCGGTGCGAGACGCAGGCACCATCCGGCGCGCCGGTGTTGCCGGCGCCGGCGTGGCCGGGGTGATGGGCGGCGCTGCGGAATGCGCCGAACTGGGAACCGTTTCTGCGGCGGACATGGTCGGACCCGGAACCGGAGCGGACACCCGCGCAGGAGGCACGGCCCCATCGGTGCGCGAGGTGCCGGCCGGGACCTCGGTGAAGATCGAAGACACCAGCCTATCGCTCTCGAAGGGATCGGACCTGTCACCCAGCGTCTCGAAGGGGGCCGGCCGGCGCGGCGCCAGGCGGGGCAGCGTGCCACGGGCGCGCGCGGCAAGGTTTGTCAGGAACGCGCTCATGCCAGTGCCTCTGCCACATAGAAGGCCCGCCTATGCTCCGGCAGGGCGAGGATTTCGGCCTCCGACCAATGAAAGACCCGTGCGATGTCCACGACGTCGCGCAGGATCTGCCGCGAGATCTGCCGCAGCTCGTGAGCAACGAAATGCACTGAATCGAACGCCACGGATTGCCTTGCGCCGCACTCCGGGCAGACGGTCTCCAGCCACACATCCGCACCGGGATCGATGGCTTCCAGTGCCTGGGCAAGCGCATCGAGCGGCAGATCCACCGCAGCGTCTTGAACCTGTGCCGCCAACATCCGCACGGCGGTTTCAGGCTGGGCTATGTTCTCGATCTCAAGAATGTCGCCGAGAGTGACCGGGCGCACGACTGCCTCATGGGCACCGATCGTCACCTTGCGAAAACCCGGCTCGGGCCACACCGCCTCGCCCGCCAGCCCGAACTTGGCGGGCTCGAGCGTGAGCTCGTAGATCTCGCCACATGCCTCGCAAAGCGGTTCGGCCCTCAGCGGGCCGGACCTCAGCCGCGCCCGGATCGCCAGGACCAACCGGTCGCGCGCGCCCATCGGCAGGGCCAAGAGGGTCTCGCGCGTGGCCTGCGGATAGGCGCCCTGCAGCAGCGCGACCGACCATTGAGCCGGCGACAGCACGCTCGCGCGGTCGGCGAGGTCGATCACCGCGCACGCGTCCAGCCGTGAGGGGGCTCCGAGGGTCATGGTCAGGCCGGAAGTTCAAAGCTGGGCTCTTCGGGTTCGGTCACATCTTCGTCCCGCTCCCATCCTTCGTTCTCCAGCTTCAGCGTCTGGATCGCAATGGCGCTGGCCGAGGCATCCATGTCGGAGAAGGCGGAAAACTCGGAGGGCCAGCATCGGTAGAGCTTGTAGGCCAGAACGATCTGGCCGGCCTCGTTGTAGATTTCGAGTATCAGGTCCTTGCGGAAATCCTTGAGCGACACCTCCGCCCCGAGACCTGCCCCATAATTCCACACCTTGTTGGCCCACTGCTCGAACTGCTTGGAATGGGTCACCCCACGCTCCAGCGTGATTGCCTCGTATTCGGTCTGGCCGGGCGACTTGCGGCTGGTCGAGGGATCACCGCCTTCGCGGTGCTTGACCACCTCAGTCGAGCGCTTGAGCCCGGAACACTTGCTGACGCCTGCAATGTAGTCTCCATCCGGCAAACGCAAACGGAACTTGTACGTCTTGTAGGGGTCGAAACGTTCGGCATTCGTGGTGAACTGTGGCATCTTTCTCCGCCCTCCCTTTAGGACGCGCTGCGGATCTGCTGGATCGAAATGATGACGAATTCGGCCGGCTGCAGCGGTGCAAAGCCGACGACGATGTTGACGATGCCGCGATTGATGTCGTCCTGCGTGGTCGTCGAGGCGTCACACTTTACGAAATAGGCCTCCTTGGGGCTTGCCCCCTGGAAGGCGCCCTGCCGGAAAAGCCGCTGCATGAACGAGCCCACCGATAGACGGATCTGCGCCCAGAGCGGCTCGTCATTACCCTCGAACACAACCCATTGCGTGCCACGGAACAGGCTTTCTTCGATGAAGAGCGCAAGGCGCCGGACGGACACGTATTTGTAGTCGTCCGACAGCACGTCCGAGCCTGCCAGCGTGCGTGCGCCCCAGACAACGCGGCCGATGTTTTGAAACGACCGCAGGCAATTGACGCCGATCGGGTTGAGAAGGCCATTCTCCTGGTCGGTCAGCTTCACGGTCAGTCCCTGGGTGTTGGACAGCGTCGCGGCCAGACCGGCAGGCGCCTTGAAGACTCCACGATTGACGTCGGTGCGCGAGATCACGCCCGCCACTGCGCCGCAGGGCGCGAAAGCATCGATCTGACCGCCGCGCAGCGGATCGCGTTTGAGAAGCCGCGGAAAATAGAGCGCGGCGTTGCGGGCATTGGTAAGCGGAAGCACCTGGTCCGTGGCGTCGAGCTGGGCATTCCTTGCCGTCGTCGCGGCCGTGTCTGGATTGGCGTCCCATTCGTTCGGCGGATCGACAATGTAAAGCGCGCGCCTCTCGGCGCAAAGCGCCGCCGCGGTTTCCCTGACGGCCTTGGGCAAGGTGGCCTCACGGGTATCCGGAGGAATGCAGAGCAGGTTGAAGATGTCCGCCTTGCGCAGCCCCTGCATGCCCGTCTTCAGCGCCGGGTCACCTTGATAGGTCGCGTCGGCCAGGGTCGTTCCGTCGTCGCCACCGGAAGCAGTGCCGGTGGCCGCATCCGCGGGCCGGCTGTTGGAAAAGGTCGGCGCAGGTGGCGCTTCGACGAGGTTACTCTGGGCAGCGAGGATCCGGTCGAACCGGCGCTGGCCCGCGTCGCTTCTCATCGACAGGGTGCGCAATACTTCCCGCGTATCCGTAGCCGTGTCCACGATTTCCAGATCGAAGATATCGTTCACGGTCAGTCCGTATTTTGCGGCAGCAGCAGCTGCACCCTCGGGATCGGCGACGTCGGGGTGCGAAATTCTCGCCGTCAGCGAGTTGCCCCAGCTACCCGGGCTCTTGGCTCGCAGGATCAGGGTGCCTACCGTCAGCCCCGAATAGCCGTCGCCACCGTTCTGTTCGAACAGCCGTAAGATCAGGCATTGCCCGCCGCCGTTGGCGAAGAAATCGTCCACGGCGTAGGAGACATTGCTGTCGGTCCATAGCCCACCGAAACGGCGATTGAACTCGCCCATGTTGAAACAGGGCGTCGGCTCGCCGACGCCTCCCTTCTTCGTTCGTCCCACGAAGGCGGTAGTCGAGGTCGGCACGCCGGCGACGGTTCGCACGCCAGAGTCGAGCTCTTGAATGTAGACGCCGGGATATGTTGGAGAGATGGGCATGCGCGGCTCCTGTTCCCAAACGGATCGTGAATGCAAGAAGCGGACTACGCATCGGGCGGCCCGTCCGGGCCGCCGAAACCGGATGACGTCAGATCAGACCGTAAGGCCGATCAGAACGGTGACCTTGGCGGGTTTGGCCGCCGATGTGTTGTGGACTGTCAGTGTGGTCAAATCACCCGCAAAGAGCTTGACTGCGTCTCCGAACAGGAGGATCGGGCCGCTCAGCGCGGAGGCATTCGCCCCGTCCGCCTTCACCGTCACCGAGCCGTCGAGGAGGTCGGACGAGATTGCGAGAAAGTCGACATTGTCGACCGTATCGACCTGTAGGGCGAGATCACGCGCGGCGCCTCCGACATCGAGATCGACGGAGACGGAAACGATTCCATCGCCCGTCGATGCGCCTTTGGTCTGGATGGCAGAACCTGACGTGCCGCCCGCGGTTAGGGACCAAGTGATTGTTTCAGACATGAAAGGCACCTCGAAGAAGAATGTTGCGCGATCAGTCGAAGAATCAAATGAGCAATCATAAATTGTGTCAGACAACGCAGACACGTTCAAAATTTTTGCGCTTTAAGGTCCAGCCGCTGGCTAGTGGTTATGGCAGTCGCCAGTCATTTACGCGCCGAACATCGAAACGTGGCGCTTGAGATACTTTCAGGCCGTAAGAGGTTAATTATAAAAATACATAACTATAGAAATGTCAACTGAGATATTTTTGGTTTCGTTACCGATCCATCCATTCAAAAATATCTTTTTACACAATGTAATTATGTCTAAATTTCATATAAATTCTAGGGCTGAATTGTATAAATAGGAGTTCTCCGGACTGACAAGGAAACGCATGTCGCGTGAGTCTTCGAATGAATCGCGCGACGTTCGTGATTTCTGTTGCTTCTTGCGAGATTAGGGTGCGCCAATCGACGGCAGCACTACATCGCTTCGCGGTCGGTTTTCCCGAGCGATTTGGTTAATGTCGGAGGATACATTATGCGGTTATCAGCTGGCGATACTACCTAGGCCATGCCTTGAGCCTTGATCTTTCCCTGACCAAGTCATCAGATTGGAGTGGTGAACGATCGTGTCCCAGGGCGTGGTGTAGCAGGGTATAGGTGGTCACCAGTGTTTTTCCGGTAGGGTCGGGTTGTTGAAGACCAACCTGATGGAAAGACCACCGATGACCGACGACATGATGAACCTGCGCTCACTCGTTGAGAAGAGCGCCGACGCCGATTTGCTGCGGGATATGATCGGCTTTGCTGCCGAGAAGCTGATGGCGCTGGAGGTCGGCACGAAGACCGGCGCGGGCTATGGCGAGAAGAATGGCTTCCGACTGGCCCAGCGCAACGGCTATCGCGACAGGGACTGGGAGACGCGTGCTGGCACCGTCGAGCTGCGCATTCCCAAGCTTCGCACAGGCAGCTACTTCCCGAGCTTTCTCGAACCGCGCCGCATGGCCGAGAAGGCCCTGGCGGCGGTGATCCAGGAAGCCTATATCCAGGGTGTATCGACCCGCTCCGTTGACGACCTGGTCAAGGCCATGGGCATGAGCGGCATCTCCAAGAGCCAGGTGTCCCGGCTCTGCGAGGAGATCGACGACAAGGTGAAGGCCTTTCTCGACAGGCCCATCGAAGGGGAATGGCCCTATCTGTGGATCGATGCTACCTATCTGAAGGTCCGGCGCGGCGGGCGCATCGTCTCTGTCGCGGTCATCATCGCGGTGGGTGTGAACACCGACGGCCGACGCGAAGTGCTTGGAATGGAGATCGGCACATCCGAGGCCGAAGCGATCTGGACGGAGTTCCTACGCAAGCTGACCAGGCGGGGATTGCGTGGCGTCAAGCTGGTCGTCTCGGATGCCCATGAAGGCATCAAGGCGGCTGTTTCCAAGGTGCTTTGCGCCACCTGGCAGCGTTGCAGGGTTCATTTCATGCGCAATGCCCTGGCCCATGCCGGAAAGAACGGACGCCGGGTCGTCTCCGCCTTCATCGCCACGGCATTTGCCCAGGATACACCGGAGGCCGCAAGTGCCCAATGGCGCAATGTCGCCGACCAGATCAGGCCGAAGGTCCCCAAACTCGCCAGTCTCATGGACAGCGCCGAGCAGGACGTGCTCGCCTATATGACCTTTCCCAGGCAGCACTGGGCCAAGCTTCGTTCGACAAACCCGATCGAACGCCTCAACGGTGAGATCAAGCGGCGCACAGAAGTCGTCGGCATCTTTCCCAACGATGATGCCATCGTCAGGCTGGTCGGTGCGCTGCTGCTCGAACAGAACGACGAATGGGCCGTCCAGCGTTCCCGCTACATGACACTGGAAACTATCGCCACGATGAGCGATGATCCTCTCATCAGCCTGCCAGCGGCAAGCTGATCCATTCCCGGCTCTGTCCGGAAGGCACGGCGACCGCCGAACCTACACCACGCCACGGGACACGATCGACTGTTGAGGTCAGACTCCGCCCAGCTCTCGGACGAGCTGCGGTTGGCTGTACTGCCGCAAGCGCCCGCGAGATAGCATTTGAAGTGTTGGAGGATGGCCACCTGTTACCCTGCGCAGCAATCCTTCCTACGAGTGTGTCGAATTCGATTACGGTTTCGCGCGGTAATGCTCCTGGGGAGTCGTACCTCCAGGTCTCTCCATTTTCATGATCTGCCCGTTCCTCGTGTCGTTCATGCAAAGAGCTGCAGCAGATCAGCTCTTTGCGCGGCATGCTTTTCGGGATTTTCGGCAATGAGCTTGCGCAGGTTCACGAGTTTCCATTGGACCGCCGGGAGTGCGGCTGCCTGCGGTAGGCCGATAGCGTCAAAATCCGGCGCCCCGTCATGAAGGCTCAGCAAAAACCTCTGCGTGTCCTTATCAGCAAGTCGGGCGCGGATATCCGCGATAAGCTGGTCTCTTGTCCTCGCGAGCTCATCGATTGTGACTGGGATGGTTGTCATCCCGACAAACTCCAAGGCGTAGGGTTCGTCCAGAGGACTAAGGCTCGGTGAGAGCAGTTCGTGCGCCGGACGCGGCGAACTGGCGACGTAAACGAGAAACGTACGGAACAGCGCGTCGGTCAGCCCCTCATGGTCGTAGAGCAGCTTGACGTCAAAGAGATCGCGTGGGTGCTGGCGATCCACCGCCGCGTGGAGCTTGCCGCCAAACAGATCTTCGAACGATACGACCTGGATAGACGCATACCCGAATTCATCTTCGACTGTGGGCGAGACAGCCCGTAGCTCGGGCTCGTGGACGACTCCACGTGTGACAGGCGAAGTTTCGATCTTGACGTCGGCGCCAGCGAGCCGAGCACGGATGCGGGTGGCGCCGCCACCGCCGCCGGCAATGCGGCGAGCGTCAAGCCCCGCAATGCCGCCGTTGGCGGCGGCGGTGATGCGGTCCAGTGCTTCATCGATCTCGGCCAGGCTCTCCGCGCGGTCCCGGACCGGCAAGTAAGTCAGGTCGATATCGACTGAAAGTCGCGGCATGTCGCGATAAAACAGATTGATCGCGGTTCCGCCCTTCAGCGCGAAGGCCTTCTCAGCTGCGATAAAGGGGAGAAGCCGCACCAACAGCGCGACCTGGGCGGCATAGGGTTCACGGGCCATCACCAGCTCCCGTTGAGGTTTCGACGAACTCCGATGGAACCATGATGCGATAGCGGGGGTGGATCTTGCCGCCCTTAACCAGAGCACGATCGCCAGCTCCAAGCTCAAAGTCATCGGGATTGAGGCGTTCGCGCCAAGAATGCTTATGGCGGTCGGCGAACACGAAGAACAGGCGTCTAACCTTGATCTTCCGGCAGCTCTGTAGCAGCGCCGTCAGGCGGCGCGGACTGAGCGTGGCCAACCCTTGAAATACCATGTCGAGATTGTGGAAGCTCTCATGGGCGGGGAGTTCGTCGAGGGCTTCCAGTAAGGCGCGCTCCGGTGACGACATTCGAAGCGCCCAGCCCCACGGCGTCGTAGGAGCGCTGGCAGATTTGTTCTCGATGAGGCCTAAACCTGGATCGGTGAACAGGGACGTGCCGCGGGTAATTAGGGGCGCGTCGAGTCTCAAGCGCGGTACCCATGACGGGATATCATCGCCATAGAGCCACACAGGGGCGGGAGCTCCCAAAGGCAAATAGTGGCGATATCCTTGCTCGCCGAGGGCAGTGATGCCACCGGCATGGATCTTGTAGCTCATGATGTGCTGGAGCGAGAGTAGGCAGGTCCGCCAGTCGAGCGGCGCTGGCTGCGGCGCCGGGCGACGGAAGACGCCGCGCTCGAGGCGCTCCAGCCAACCGCTGTCAACGTACTTTCGCGTGAGGAAGCGGCTGATGCCTCGGCTGTCTAGCCAAGGTGCGTCCGCGACGAAGCCCGCCGGGACTGCTTCCAAGACATTCTTTAGCTTGGCTTCTTTTGGTGTACTCATGGTACACAAGATAGCACAGATTCGAAGAGATGCACCACCTGTCTTTGCACATCTTGTGAAAAGAGTACCCGGAGGGCACAAATATTGGCTTTTTCAAAGAGGACGATTTGGCTGGGGGACCCAGCTTATTCCTTTTATCGTAGGGGGCTGGAATGCGTTCTTCCTCCTGTCGCGCTGGTATTCGCCTTGAGAGGATATGAACCTACGGCCCCCTATCAAACCGTAACCCAAGCTGTCCGCTTCGCTCACAGTTTGGGATCTTACGCCGGACGGATGACCACTTTGGGGCCGCAAGCTGAAGTTCCGCTGCCGGGGCATCACCAAGACAAGCGAACATCATTGTCTTTACCGCCAGTGCTCCGGGTTCGGTCCATAGAGGACATCGTCCTAAGCTAATGCTGAACTGTTTCTGCAACTGGTTCGGTTGGCGGTCTCGGCTCGAGGTCACTCGGGCAGAACAAGCGGCCGCAGTGCATCTATCAATGACGTAGGGCCATAGCGAACGTCACCGGCGTTCGGCGAAATTTCGACCAGACCACCCTTATTCTTGGCGTCGTTGGCCTTGATCAGCAGGTTGGCAAGGCTTGACGGCATGGTGCGTTCGAACATCGCCTGCCACTGCGACCGGGGCACCGCCCGAGCGCGCACGACCCGGCTCGAGAGTTGACTCACCACCGCCGCAACGTCGTTCGCGCTATATCTGTGCGGTCCCTCGGCATGAATAACCTCCAACTCCTTGCCGCTCTCGGGTCGCAGCAGGAGGTCGGCGGCAATCAGGCCAAGGTCATGGGCGGAGATCGTCGGCTGCGCCATGTCGACCGGATCCTGAAAGGTCGGCAAAATGCCGGAGGCGACAGCCATCGGGATGACGCGCCCCCAGTTGTGCATGTGCTCGGCCGACCGCAGCACAAGCAGCTGGGTTTCGAGTTGGGCGAGCCGCACCTCTAGGTCGCGGAACATGCTGGGCATCCCAATGTCATCGGCGACATGGGCTCCGTAATCGGAGATTGCCAGCACCTGCTTCGGGCGTGCCTGGGCCATCGCCTCGAACAGGCTTTCGATCGAGCGCCGGAGACCGTCAGCCGGGTCCTTTGCCCGTGGCGACACCGGCATGATGATTTGCACGGCGTTGGCACCGTCGATCGCCTTGGCTAGGGCGGCGGCATCATGCAAATCGGCGGTAATAATCTCGCAGCCGATGTCGCTCAGCCGCGCTGCTTTTGTCCTGTCGCGCAGGATTGCCCGGACTGGTATACCCGCCCGGCGCAGGGCCGATGACGTTGAATAGCCGACATTGCCGGCGGCTCCGATGATCGTAAACATGCTCCATCCCCCTGTTGCGATGTCCAAGAATTAGGGAAACAAACTGCCGGCATCGCACCCGTGGTAATGGTTGCGGCGAGGAAAGCGTCGTGATCGGCCTTGCCCAATCCAGGCCAGCCGGATGCTTACGCCTCAACCTGACTCTCGGCAATGCAATCGAATAGCGGCTTCTCGTGATGACCGCTCTTGGCGCATAGTTGCTTCCGCTGAAAGCGACGGCCCCGCTCGGCGCGGGGCCGCACACTTCAAATCTCTGTTATGCTCTGCCAGTTCCAACGCATCCTCTATGTCGACTCCCAAGTACTTGACGGTGTTCTCGATCTTGGTGTGTCCGAGCAGGATTTGTATCGCACGAAGGTTGCCGGTGGCCTTGTAGATCATCGCAGCCTTTGTGCGTCGAAGAGAGTGCGTGCCGTAATCTTCCCGACGAAACCCGATCGCGGTGACCCACTCATCGACCAGCCTGGCGTATTGGCGAGTGCTGAGATGTTCTGCGTGATCAATTCGACTGGGAAAGGCATAGTCATCAACTGTACCTCCTCGCCGCTGAAACCAGACACGCAGGCTTGTCCTGACCTCGGTCGTCATCTCGAACTGTACAGGACGTCCAGTCTTCTGCTGCACGACCATTGCACGATTTCGAATGTCCTTGCCCGTGACCAGGCTCCCGATTTTGATCTTGACGAGATCGCACCCGCGGAGCTTGCTGTCTATGGCGAGATCAAACAGCGCATGATCTCTAATCCGTCGTTCTCGGTCCAGGAAAAAGCGAATTGCCCAAATCTGGCGCTGCTTCAGGGGCTCTTTGACGCCGACTTGTCGACCGGCGTTCCAAGCCGGTCGGCCGAGTGCGGCAGGATCATATTGTGCGGTACCCATTTCAGTTCTCCTTGGCCACCATGGCCGAGGGAAGAACGCTTAGGCTTTTAGGTTATCGAGGGGGCCGCACTCGCGACGGTCCGCTGTGCGTTACGATTTCACGGAGAGCGGCCACTCCGCAGCATGTCCCCTTACGAAGGCCAATCTCCAACCGCAATCTCCCTAGCCCATTTGTGGCCTTTGGCACGGTACGTCAGCCGGGCGATATGGACCGCCCGGCGAGGAGCGGAGCGTACGCGGCGAGCCGGTGGGATATGAACTCTGTGAAAAGCCGCACGCGCTTCGTCTTGCGTGTCTCCCCCTGCGTGAGAAGCCAGATCGTCGCAGGTGCATCGAGTTCGATGCCCGGAACTCTCGCCAGCAGGTGATCGGCATCTCCGACGAAACAGGGCAGTCTGGTCATGCCGATCCCTTGCCTTGTTGCAGCGATCTGCGCATCCGCATCCGGCGTCCTGAACGGAACCCCTGTGACGGGGACCTCCCCTTCGGCGATCCAGTCCGGAACAGCCTGACCGCCGATGACGATGGGCCGGATTGGATCCGGCGCACCCGCATGCCACGCGGCCAGTCGATCGCGGGACATATAGACTCCCGCGAGCAGATCCGGACCTTTCAGGCCATGAAGATTGAGCGGCAGGGTCTTGCGATTAGAGACCATCCGGATCGCCACATCCGCCTCCCGGTTGGTCAGATTCACGACGTCGCCAGTCGATACGATCTCCATCTCGATGTCCGGATGCAGACGCGCAAAATCGGCGATATCTGGCATGAGCAGGTGTGTCGCGAGGAACGGGGGCAGCGTCACTCGCAGAAGCCCGCGTACGCTCTGATCGCGCCCGAAGACGCGCGTCTCCAGTTGGTGCGACGAGGCTTCCATCTGGTTCGCGAACTCGAGGACCTCCTCGCCCGCAGCCGTCAGACGGTAACCTGAAGGCAGCTTTTCGAACATCTGCGTCCCGAGGCGCTCCTCAAGCTGGGCAATGCGTCGCAGCACCGTCGCGTGGTTCACGGCCAGACGTTTGGCGGCAGCCCGCACTGAACCGCCACGCGCAGCGGCAAGAAAGTAACGAACGTCATCCCAGTCGATCATGGTCCATTCCCGCGCCGCATGGAGCGGCTTCCAGACGCTAGCCTACCATATTGGGACGGATTGCGCGTGATCGTCACTGCGTATGCTCAAGTAAGTGGATCGTTTTCGCACCATGGATGCGCGCGAATGCGCACTCACCGCCGGGCGCCGGCGAACCCATATCGAGGCTGCCGGAGGATGTCTCCGCAAAGCGATGACCCGAGAAACGACAGAAGGACCGCACGACATGACCAGATTGAATGGAAAGACCGCCGTGATCACGGGCGGCGCCACCGGTATCGGCCTCGCCGCTGCAAAGCGCTTTATCGAGGAAGATGCCTTCGTCTTCATCTACGGCCGTCGGCAGCAAGCACTCGACGCCGCTGTGGCCGAGCTTGGCCCCAATGCCCGCGCCGTAAAGGGCTCAGTCTCGGATGAGTCCGATCTGGACCGGCTCTACGCGGCGGTGAAAGCCGAGCGCGGAAGCCTCGACATCCTCTTCGCCAATGCCGGGGCCGGAAGCCCGCTTCCTCTCGGCCAGATTACCACCAAGCACATCGACGACACTTTCGACACCAATGTGAAGGGTACGATCTTCACGGTCCAGAAGGCGTTAGCACTGATGGGTCCGGGCGGCTCGATCATCCTGACGGGATCGAGTGCCGGGACCACCGGCGCGCCGGCCTTCACTGCCTACAGCGCCAGCAAGGCAGCCGTGCGCAATCTCGCACGCACCTGGGCGGAGGACCTGAAGGGTACGGGTATCCGGGTCAACGTACTATCGCCCGGGGCGACGGCGACCGAGCTCGCGAAGGAAGCGCTGGGAGAGGAGGGCCAGAGGGCCTACGGCGCGATGACCCCGCTCCAGCGCATGGCCGATCCCGCGGAAATCGCAGCCGTGGCCGCGTTCCTCGCGTCGAACGACAGCAGCTTCATGACCGCCAGCGAAGTCGCCGTCGACGGCGGCCTGGCCCAACTCTGACCCCGGCACAGTTCCGTGCCTAACTCACACACAGCGAAAGACAAAGATTATGAAAGCACTCGAAGGCAAAATCGCAGTCATCACGGGCGGAAGCAGCGGGATTGGTTTGGCCACGGCCAAGCGTTTCGTGGAAGAAGGTGCGCAGGTCGTGATCATTGGGCGGCGCGAGAAAGTCTTACAAGAGGCCGCGGTCCTTATCGCGAAAAACGTGACAACAGTCGTGGGCGACGTCTCGCGCCTGGAAGATCTGGACCAGCTCTACGCCACCGTGAAGGAGAAACATGGTCACATCGACATTCTCTTCGCGAATGCGGGCGCAGGAACGGTCGCGCCGCTCGCGGCAGCTACTGAGGACCATTTTGACCAGACCTTCGATGTGAACGTGAAGGGTCTGTTCTTTACGGTGCAGAAGGCACTTCCACTCTTCAAGGACGGCGGATCGATCATCCTTAACTCTTCGGTCTCGAATGTGATGGGGCTGCCAGCGTTCAGCGCCTACGCAGCAAGCAAGGCGGCTGTCCGCAGCTTCTCCCGGTCCTGGACCCAGGAGCTGAAGGATCGCAATATCCGCGTCAATACGATGAGCCCCGGCGCGATCGAGACTCCCGCCTTGGCGACAACGACCGGCCTCACCGCTGAGCAAGCCGAGGAGGCGGTCGCCCAGTTTACCTCACAGATCCCAATGGGTCGCAGGGGAAAGGCAGAGGAAATTGCGGCTGCGCTCACGTTCCTCGCCTCCGATGAAAGCTCCTACATCACCGGTATAGATCTCGCCGTCGATGGTGGTTGGGCGCAGGTCTGACCCAGAATCAACACAGGATCGGAGAAGCACTGTGAGCTACGCAATTATCGGCTTCGGCAATATCGGCCGAGCTCTGGCCAAGGCCTTCGCACGCAACGGTATAGAAGTGATCGTTGCAACGACGCGCGACCCGGAAAGCTTTGCTGCTGATGCGGCCGCGATCGGGCCCAAGGCTATTGCCAAAACGCTGACGGACGCCATCAAGGCGGACGTCATCTTCTTAGCCGTCCGTTTCGAGGCGCATGCGGATGTCGCGAAGGCGCTTCCCACGTGGCGAGGGAAGACGATCATCGATGTGACCAATGCCTATGGCGTGCCACCCGAGGACCTGGGAGGACAGTCGTCTTCCAAATTCGTCGCGCAAGCCTTCCGTGGTGCAAGGCTGGTCAAGGGTTTCAACCACTTGGGCGCTGCCATTCTTGCCCAAGATCCGGCCGTGCATGGTGGCAGAAGAGCCGTGTTCCTAGCAAGCGACGATGACGACGCTGCGGCGGAGATTGGTACGCTCGCGGAAAATCTGGGCTTCGCGCCGATCAAGCTTGGCGGGCTGTCGGAAGGCGGGCTGCTGGTCCATGCGCGCGGAAAGAGCTGGGGTCATCTGATCTTCAAGGACCTGGTGAAGTTCGACTGATGGACACCACAGCCGAGAAATGGAGACACTACCATGAGCATTGAAAAGAACATCCGGACCGTGAAGGACTTCTTCGCCGCGATCGGCCGCGGCGACAGGGAGGCTCTGCTGGCGCTGGTCACCGGGGATATTGAGTGGATCATTCCGGGCAAGGACTGGCCGCCGGCCGGAACCTACGGCGGACACGCCCAACCGTAAGGGAGATTCCGATGTACGACCAATCCAAACTATCCGAGTTGATCCGGTTCGCACGCATTGATGCGGGCGCCACCGTCATCGACGTTTATCCAGGCGGCGGCGAGTGGACGCGCCTGTTCTCCGAGATCGTTGGACCCGAAGGTCGAGTCACCAGCTTCGTGCCGGCCGAACTCGCGCACTTCAAGAACGATCCGGTCGGCCTCATGCGAACGCTCGCGCAAGAGCCTGGCAGGGAAAACGTCGAAGCCGTCTCAGCGGACCTCGTGGCAATGCCGGAGATGACGCAGCCAGCGGACGTCCTGTGGCTGCACCTGTTCTACCACGATCTCCACACCGCGCTGATGCAGGCTAAGGGGGCGACGGCTGCGGACTTCAATCGAGCTGTCTATGAACGGCTGAAGCCAGGTGGTTTCTACGTCATCATCGATCACGCCGCCGCCGCCGGGGCCGGCACAGCTGATGCCCAGTCATTGCATCGCATCGACCCTGCCTCCGTGTGCGAGGAGGTGGAGGCTGCGGGCTTCGTACTGGATGCGGAAAGCGCCCTGCTGGCGAACAGGAGCGATCCACACGCGACCAAGGTCTTCGATCCCTCGATCAAGGGCGAGACCGATCGCTTCGCATATCGATTCGTGAAGCCCTGACAGAGGTCGGCGCAACGTCAAGTCGACCTTCCAAGGATGCCAGAATAATGCTCGACTGCGCCAGTCTGCAGCAACGTCAGCTTGCGGAACTCGCTGGAGAGCTGGCAAGGGCCAAGCTTGAAGGCGCCAGGCCGTCAGCCCGCATCTTCCCGCATGGCCACGGACCAAAAATGCCTTGCTGGGCGCCTGTCCGATCGTTAATGCTTTTCGGCGCTTCCAATCAAAGAGGATAAAGATGGCAACTGGTACCGTAAAGTTTTTCGCTCAGGACAAGGGCTTCGGCTTCATCACCCCGGATAATGGTGGACCGGATGTGTTCGTCCACATCTCGGCTGTAGGCTTCGGCGCTTCCCTGACCGATGGCCAGAAGGTCAGCTACGACGTGGGCCAAGACCGTAAGACAGGAAAGTCGAAGGCTGAGAACGTTAGCGTCCTCTGAAATCAAATCCCCGGTCTCGTTGAAAACGCGAGATCGGGGCCAATGGGATCGTCTTCGCCTTGAAGGGAACAGAACTGGCGACCCTCTTTGTAAC
The DNA here is from genome assembly GCF_014126615.1 of Ciceribacter thiooxidans. NCBI lineage: Bacteria > Pseudomonadati > Pseudomonadota > Alphaproteobacteria > Hyphomicrobiales > Rhizobiaceae > Ciceribacter > Ciceribacter thiooxidans. The sequence continues at coordinate 497,644 of NZ_CP059897.1, read as the reverse complement.
CACGCGATAAGAGCGGTTTATCGTTCTCGCGCTCAGCTAAATTCCGCTTCGTCGAAACATCATTCGTTCAGACGATCAGCGCTGTCCTCGCTGGAACGGCGAGCGTCACCACTAGAACCGCAACTCCGGCTGGCGCTTTAGAGGTGGCATGTCGGGACTGGTGGAGGCGGGGTTCTGCCTTGTTCCCGCGCCAGATGACCTGCGACTTAACCATCATCCGGCAGCGGTGAGTGCCTGGGTGAAACTGAGCGTTCCAGGCTTTTATGTTCACCACAACAACGATGCTTGGGATCAAACACCGGCACATGACGCTTGGAAGTGTCGACCACAGTCAGAACGGAGGCCTCTTTCACGTCGCATGCTGATCGTGAAAGAAGATGCTGGACACATTCAACAAGTGTCGTTCGCAAGACCTGAGTTTGGCCATTCGGACGTAACGTACACAACTGGAATCATGGCGGGGATGCAGACCATCAGGCCACGCTGTTCCTCCCAAGCGCCCGGCGCGCCACCTCGATCCAGTATTGCACACCGACGATAAGCGCTTCGTCGTTGAAGTCGTAATTGGGATTATGCAGGTTGCGCCCGCTCTCGGCGCTGCCATTCCCCATCCAGATGTAAGCGCCCGGCTTCTTCTGCAGCATGAAGGAAAAATCCTCCGCCCCCATGCTCGCCGGCATGTCCTGACGAATGGCGTCCTCGCCGGCCACGGCTTCGGATGCAGCACGGGCGATATCGGTTTCCGCCGACGTGTTGATGGTGGCCGGGTAACGCCGCTGATAGTCGAATTCCACCCGTGCGCCGAAGGTTTCGGCAATCAGCCTCGCCCGGTGCCCCATCTCGACCTCCAGCCGGTCGCGGACGTCGGGCGACAGGGAGCGTGCGGTACCCCTGACCAGCACGCTCTCGGGAATAATATTCCAGGTGTCGCCGGCGTGGATCTGCGTGATGCTGATGACCCCCGCGTCAGCCGGACTCAATGTACGGCTGACGATTGCCTGCCAGGCCGTGTTGACCTGGCCGGCCACCAGGATCGGATCGATGCCCTGATGCGGCATGCCGGCATGGGAGCCCTTGCCGATGATCTTCAGCTCGAAATTGTCCTGCGCCGCCATCATGGCGCCGCTGTGGAGGGCGAACTGCCCGACCGGAAGTCCGGGCCAGTTGTGCATGCCGAAAACGCAGTCGACCGGGAAACGATCGAACAAGCCATCCTCCACCATGACCCGGGCGCCGCCTTCATTTTCCTCGGCTGGCTGAAAGATGAAGACCACGGTGCCACGGCTCGGCGGATTGGCCGCCATATGACAGGCCGCACCCAACAGCATCGCGGTATGGCCGTCATGGCCGCAGGCGTGCATCTTGCCCGGCGTCGTCGATGCATAGGGCACCCCCGCCGTCTCGGTTATGTCGAGGGCATCCATATCGGCCCGCAGGCCGACCGACGGTCCGTCGCCATTGCGCAGCACGGCAACGACGCCGGTTCTGCCGATGCCTTCGTGAACCTCGAGACCGGCGGCCCGCAACTCCCGTGCCACAAAGGCCGCGGTGCGGTGTTCCTCGAAGGCCGTTTCCGGATGGGCATGCAGGTCATGACGCCATTCGATCAGGCGCGGTTCGAGCGCCTTGACGCTATCGGAAACCTTCATCGCTATGCTCCAAAAAACAATGTGCCAGCCACTCCCAGCGCCGTTCCGACGAGCAGCCAGGCGACCCGGTCGATCAGCGCAATGTGCCCGCCACCAGCATGTGTTCCACCTGGCGCAGCGGCGCCAAGCGCACCCGCACCCCGCTGCCGCCTCTCCGACAAACCGTTCCCCCCGGTGACGACGCTGGAAAAGGCCGAAAAGAAATCATCGGCATTCTTCTTGGCAACGCTCTGGATCAGCCGTCCGCCGACACTCGCGAGCTTGCCGCCGATATCGACATCGGCGACATAGGCCAGCCGCGTGCCCTCGCCTTCCGGCGTCAGGCGGATCCTGGCCGAACCCTTGGCAAAACCCGCCGGGCCGCCCTGCCCCCGCCCCGACAAAGTATAGCCGTGCGGTGGATCGAGATCGCCCAATTCCACCTTGCCCTTGAAGGTGGCAGAAACCGGGCCTACCCTCACGACCACGGAGGCCGTAAATTCGCTGTCGCCCGTCTGCAGCATTTCAGTGCAGCCGGGAATGCTGCGCCTGAGGGTCTCCGGATCGTTGAGCCCCGACCAGACCTTGTCGATGGCCGCTGGGATCACGTGTTCGCCAACAAATTCCATTGCCGTCTTCCCTCTTGCGCGGTCTAGTTTCCGTAGACCCTGAAGATCGCCTGGGTTCCTTCTTCGCCAAATCCGCCTGCCGCCAGCTTTTCATAGAGCTGCCTCGCTAGCGCCAGCGCCGGCAGATCGAGCTTCATGCGCTCGGCTTCGTCGATCGCGATCGACATGTCCTTGATGAAGTGGTGGACATAGAAGCCGGGCGCATAGTCATCGTTGAGCATCTTCGGGCCGAGATTGTTGAGCAGAAAGCTCGACGCCGCACCGGTGCCGATTGACGACAGGACCCGTTTCGCGTCGAGCCCGGAGGCCTTGGCGTAGGCAAGGCTTTCACTGACAGCGAGCATGGTCGCGGCAATGGCGATCTGGTTGCACATCTTGGCGTGCTGCCCGGCGCCTGGACCGCCCTGGTGGACAATGTTCTCGCCCATGAGTTGGAACAGCGGGAGCGCCGCTGCGAAGGCTTCTTCGGTGCCGCCGACCATGATCGAAAGCTTGGCCGCCCTTGCACCGATATCGCCGCCGGAAACCGGCGCATCGAGCACGGATACTCCTTTTTCCGCTGCCTTGGCCGCGATCTCGCCCGCAAGGGTCGGGCTCGATGTCGTCATGTCTATGAGGATCATCCCGGCCTTTGCCCGGTCCACGACGCCGCCCGCGCCGAGATAGGTTTCCTCGACGTCCTTCGGATAACCTACGATCGTGATCACAACGTCGCACGCGGCGGCAACGTCTCCCGCCGTGTCGTGCCAGATGGCACCCCTGGCGACCAGTTCGTCCGCCTTGCTGCGGGTCCGGTTGTAGACATGCAATTCATGGCCACCGTCGAGGATATGGCCGGCCATGCTGCGCCCCATGATCCCCAGCCCGATGAAGCCGACCTTTTTCCTGCCGTTCGTAACGTTCATGTCAGTTTTTGTCCTTCTGGCAGGGCCATTAAGCTGCGCTCACGCAGCAACGACCGCAGATATTGTGGAGAAAGCGGCTGGCGATCCGCCACCACGCCAAAGGGCGCCAGCGCGTCATTGATCGCATTCGTCACCGCCCCGATCGCTCCCATCACGCCGCCCTCGGCCATGCCCTTGATGCCGGCGGGCGTGCGCTTGTTCGGCGTGTGATGGTGCAGGATCTCGAAATTCGGCAGTTCGCAGGCTGTGGCTACCAGATAGTCGGCGAAGGTCGCGGACAGATTCTGCCCGTTCTCGTCGTAGACAACCTCCTCCAGCAGCGCGCCGCTCAGGCCCATGGCGATCGCTCCCTGCTGTTGGCCACGCACCACGATCGGATTGATCACGGTGCCGCAATCCTCAGAGACCACGTAGCGGGCGATGTTGAGCGTGCCGGTTCGGATGTCGACCTCCACCTCGCAGGCATGGGATGAATTGGAATAGGTCATCGGCGGTGGATCATAGGTCAGCGAGAAATCGAGCCCTGGCGCCACCCCTTCGGGCAGGTTCGTCGGATCGAGATAGGCCGTGCGGGCGATATCGGTGAGCGACAGACCCGTCCCGTTCCATTCGCCATTGATCAGGCGCTCAACCTGCCCGTCGAGCAGGCGGATATCTTGCGCAGAATTGAGACCAAGCTTGTGGGCGGCGATCCGCAGTACTTGGTCGCGGGCCTTCTGCGCGCAGAGGTATAGCGAGCCGCCACCCGCCGTGCCTCCGCGTGCGCCACGGCTTCCCATGCCATAGGGAGCCACATCGGTGTTGCCGATCTGGATCCTGACATTGGATGGGTCCACCCCCAGGCCCTCGGCCACGGCCTGAGACATAGCCGTCTCATAGCCCTGCCCCGTCGCGCCGAGTCCAACGGATGCATTGACCACCCCGCTCGGCTCGATCCGCACCCACGCCGCCTCGTGCCCCGAGCCGGGAATGCCGGTCGACTTGTAGAAGGCCGATCCATAGGTTGTGGATTCTACCACGGTGCAAAGCCCGAGCCCGACATACCGCCCTTCGGCCCTGAGCGCCTGCTGGCGTTTACGGAAAGCCTCATAGTCTATCGCTTCGACCACGCTTTCGAGCGTCCCGGCCGGAGTGATGTCCTCCAGCACTTCGCCGGTCGCCATGCGATAGGGCAGATCGTCGGGCCGCAGCATGTTGATCCGCCGGACCGCCAGCGGATCGAGACCCAACTGGCGGGCGACGGCGTCGATCGTTCCGTCCATCACCCAACTGGTAATCGCCATCGGCGCCCGCATCGGCCCGTTGCCGCATTTGTTCGTGAGCGCGATCTTCACCTCGAAGGCATAGTCTTCGATCCGGTAGGGACCTGTCAGGATCATCGCGACGACGCGCGACATGTAGTTAGCCGGATAGAAGCAGTACGCACCGAAATCCTCGGTGATCTCCAGTTCAAGCCCGAGGATCCGCCCGTCCGCGGCAACGGAAGCGCGGGTGTGGCACAGATTCTCCCGCGCGTGACTTGCCGCCATCAAATTTTCTGTGCGGTCCTCGCGCCACCGCACCGGGCGATTGAGCTGGCGCGCGAGCGCGGCAACGGTCAGTTCCTCGCGGTAGAGCGCGATCTTCTGGCCAAACCCCCGCCCACGTCGGGCGACATGACCGTGACCTGGCTCTCCGAGAGTCCAAGCCGGGCGGCCAGTTGGCTCCTGAGGGGGTGCGGGACTTGGTTGCCGATATGAAACGTCAGATGTTCGCGCCCTGCGTCCCAGACGGCGGCGCATCCACGCGTCTCCATTGGCACATGGGTTTGGCGATGCTGGAAAAAGGAGGCCTCGACCACGGCATGAGCTTCGCCACGGCGCTGAGCGATGTCTCCGGCAGAAAATGTCTGGTGCGAAACGATGTTCGAAGGCAACGTCTCGTCGACGAGCGCTGCGTCCGACGCAAAAGCGCCCTCCAACGACGCGATCGCCGGCAGCACCTCGTACTCGACCTCGACCAGCTCTGCCGCATCCTCGGCAACATAGCGATCCCGCGCCACCACTGCAGCCACCAAGTCGCCGTGGAACCGCACCTTGTGGATCGGCAGCGTCGCGATCTCAGTCGGGTGAAGCCCTTCAATTGGCGGTGCCAACCGCAGGCGATTGGTCCATTTGTCGAGGTCCTCGCCGGTAAAAACTCCCGTGACGCCGGGCAGATCCCGCGCTGCATCCGTCGAAATTCCCAGGATGCGGGCATGGGCATGCGGCGACCTTACGAAACTGACATGCAGCGCGCCCGGTACGACGATGTCGTCCAGATAGCGACCTTGCCCTGTAACAAGACGCTTGTCTTCTTTTCGCGCCAACGGTTTGCCAATGTAGTGGAAGCTGCTTGCCTTGCTCACGACCGCACCTCCCGCATAACCGCCGCTGCCTTCATGACCGCGGCAACGATGTTCTGGTAGCCCGTACAGCGGCAGAGATTGCCCGAAAGAACATCGCGCACCTCCTCTTCTGTCGGATCCGGCGTATCACGCAGAAAAGCCTCGAAGGTCATAATGATACCGGGTGTGCAGAAGCCACATTGCAGCCCGTGTTCCTCATGCATGGCCTCCTGAAGCGGGCTCAGGCCAATTCCACCCACCGACTCGATCGTCGCGATCTCATGCCCTTCCATCTGGACGGCATAAGTGAGGCACGCCCGCGCCGGCTGGTCGTCGATGAGGACCGTGCAGGCGCCGCAGACCCCATGCTCGCAACCGACATGCGTTCCTGTCAGCCCGAAGTCCTCGCGCAGAACGTCGACAAGCAGCTTGCGCGGTTCAACCATTGTCTCGCGAGTCTCGCCGTTTACGATGAGAGATATCAATCTGGCGTCGCTCATACCGTCTCTCCGCGCGCACGCGCTAGGGCCGCCGCCAACGCCTTTTCCATGAGCGATGCTGCCACTTCACGGCGGAAAACCGCCGGGATCGGCGCACTGTCCTCGAGCGAGATGGATTGTGCAGCGAATGCGGAAACACCCGCGACCCATTTTTCGGTTGGCATTGCTCCGGCTTCTGCCACCGCCGACACATCAAGCCGCACGGGTACGGAACCGACGCCGCCGAACGCCATTTCCAGGGATGCCAATCTTTGGTCCCTGGTCAGCAGCAGCGTCACCGCAGCCGCGACGATGGCAAAATCGCCACGCCGTCGGCTGAAAAGCTCAAAGGCCCAACCAGAATTCGCCGACAAATGGGGAAACCGGACCGAGGTCACCATCTCGCCGTGGCGAACGTCGACCGTCATCACGGAGCGGAAGAAATCGACTGCATCGATCTCGCGCTGTCCGTCAAGCCCACACACTACAATCCTCGCCCCGCCAAGAACGGCAATGAGCGGCATTTGTGCAGCGGGATCCGCGTGAACCAGGCTACCTCCCAACGTGCCGCGCTGGCGGATCGCATAGTGTCCGATCGTCGAAGCCGCCGCCGCAAGCAAGGGATGTGCCCGACGGACCTCGGGCGCTGTCGCCACCCGCTGATGCCGGGTCATGGCACCTATTTCCAACGCACCGTTCGAGACGCGAATGAAATCAAGTTCAACGAGGTCATTCAGGTCGATCAGGTGCTCTGGCCGGGCGAGCCGCATATTCAGCATCGGGCCGAGGCTCTGCCCTCCCGCGATCGGCTTGGCCTTGTCGCCATAATGCGCGAGCAGGCGAAGCGCCGCCTCCAAAGTCTGCGGTCGATGATATTCGAACGACGCCGGTTTCATCCTGCTACCCGATCAGGCTTGCTTCGGTGTCCGCGTCAAAGACATGCAACCTGCCGGTATTCGCCGACAGCTTGATCTTGTCTCCATAATTGTGACGCAGATCCTTGTTGATGCGGAAGAACAGCTCCTCACCCTCCACCTGGAGGCCCAGGAACTGGTCGGACCCGACCGGAAGCACCGACGTCACGGCTCCGGCAATCACCTCTCCGCTGGATGGCTCCGACCGCTCATCGACATCTTCCGCGCGAATGCCGAGCTTCACCTTGCGTCCACTTTGCCCGAGAAGCTTCTTGCCACGCTCCGGCGCGAAATCGAGCCTCGTCTCCCCGCGCACGAAGGTCACCTTGTCCCCCTCGACGACCAGCTCACCGTCGAGATAGTTGATCGGTGGGCTGCCCAGGAATGAGGCGACGAAGGTATTTGCGGGATGCTCGTAGATTTCGTCGGGCGTACCGATCTGCTGTACAAGTCCGTTCCGCATCACCACGATACGGTCTGCAAGCGTCAGCGCCTCGGCCTGATCGTGAGTCACGTAGACGAATGTGGTCTGCATGCTGCGATGCAGTTCCTTGATCTCGGCTCGCATGGAAATACGCAGCGCCGCGTCCAGATTCGACAGCGGTTCATCCATGAGGAACACTGCCGGCTTGCGCACCATCGCGCGTCCAAGCGCGACGCGCTGCCGCTGCCCGCCGGAGAGCTGGCTCGGTCGCCGGTCGAGCAGATGGGTGATCTCCAGCCGCTGCGCCGCGTCACGCACCCGGCGGTCGATGTCGTCCTTGGGGTGCTTGCGCATCACCAGGCCGAAAGCGATGTTCTCGTAGACCGTCTTATGCGGATAGAGCGCATAGCTCTGGAACACCATGGCCACGTCGCGGTGATGCGGCGGCGTGAAATTCACGGTCTCGTCGTCGAAAAAGAGGTTCCCTTCGGAGACCTCCTCAAGGCCGGCAATCATGTTGAGCGTCGTCGACTTGCCGCAACCCGAAGGTCCGAGCAGAACGACGAATTCCTTGTCCTTGATCTCGAGATTGAGATTTTCGAGCGCGACAAACCCGTTCGGGTAGCGCTTCGATGCATTTTCAAAAAGGATACGGGCCACTGGCGAACTCCCTGTTAACCCTTCACCGCACCGGCCGTCAGACCAGACACGATGTAGCGTTCGAATATGATGGCGACGATCACCGGCGGCACGATAGCGAGAAGACCCGCCGCGTTGATGAACGAGAAGCTGATGGTGAAGTCGGATGTGAACGATGCGAGGACGATCGGCAGCGTCTGGGACTGCGCCGTCTGGGTGAACATCAACGCCAGGAGGAACTCGTTCCAGCTGGTCAGGAAGGCGAACAGGATCACCGCGACCAGAGAGGGAAGAGCAAGCGGCAGGTAGACCTTTGTCAGGGTCTGGAAGCGCGAACAACCATCCACGCGCGCCGCCTTGTCCAGTTCATCCGGAAGCCCTTCAAAGTACTGGATCAGGATGAACACCGTAAACGGAACGGTGATCGCTAGATAGGTAATGACCAGCGACATGATGTTGTCGAGTAGGCCGAGATTCTTGATGACCAAGAAGAACGGCACGACCAGCGCGATATCGGGAATGACTCGCGTCGTCAGAATGAAATAGACCGACCCCGATCGTCCGAGGAATCGGATCTTCGCCATCGCATACGCCGCAGGTACCCCGACCAGCAGATTCAGGATGACCACCAGCGTCGCCACCACAAAGCTGTTTCGCATGGCCGGCAAGAGGTTGCGCGCAGTTGAGGGAATATAGTTGCCGGAGGACGGGTCCTGCGTGCTGCGAGTCTCATAGGTGACTTCCTCGTCTCCAGCCGAGAAGATCGCCCGAAAATTCTTCAGCGTCGGCTGGTCGGGTATCCAATGCGGCGGCACCGAAACGATTTCGGCCTCGGTCTGCATCGAAGAGGACACGAGCCAGCCGACGGGCGCCAGAACGATGAACAATATCGTCAGTGAGCCGAGCAAGATGACGCCGCGATGCATCCAGCTGAAGAACTCACTGCGCCGCTTGTAGTTGATGCCACGCCTGTGGCCCGGTCTTCCGACGAAATTCTCGCTGGCAGGGGTCTGGTGAACCGTTTCCATTTAGACGCTCCTGCCAAGGGTTCGAATGATGAAAAAGGCGAGCGCGAAGGTAACCAACGCCAAGAGGTAGGACATCGCCGCACCCGAGCCGAAGGAAAGGTTACGGAATGTCTCGACGTAGATTTCCCAGGAAAGAACATGCGAAGCCGTCCCGGGACCGCCTTCTGTGAGGATGAAGAACAGGTCAAAATGGCGGATGGCGATCATGGTCTCGTAGATGATGACAAGCATGAACCCGGTCCGCATCGAGGGAAGCGTGACGTGGATGAACCTTTGCCACAACGGAGCGCCATCGACACGGGCCGCCTGGTAGAGGTCCTGCGGGATGGACTTCAACGACACCAGCAGCAGGATCGTCGCCAGCGGCACCTCCTTCCAGACGAAGGCGTTGGCGATCAGCGGCAACGTCTTGTTCTGGTCGCCGAGCCAGACCATGTATTTGTCGATAAAATCAAGCTGATAGAGGAGGCCATTAAGCGCGCCGTAGCCTGAATCGTAGATCCATTTCCACATCAGCGCGTCAGCAACATAGGGTATCGCCCAAGGGATCAGCAGCACGGTGCTGACCAGACGCCGTCCACGAAATTTCTCATTCAGCAACAAGGCTGCCAGGAGGGCCAAGACGGTAACGGCCGTCACGGAGATCACGGTAAACGTTACCGTGCGCAATACCGCGGTCCAGAACAGGTCATCGCTGAAGAGTTCGAGATAGTTGTCGAGCCAGACGAACGGAGTGCGATTGGGACGGGTCAGCTTGATCTGGAAAAAGCTGAGATAGAACGAGTATGCGATCGGGAAAACCGCAACAAGGCCAAGGACTGCCATGACCGGCGCTATGAAGAGATACGCCGTTCGCTCCTCATAGTTGAAATGCCGCCGCACGCTCGCGGCCATTCCCCCTGTTGTCTTCACCATAATCCGGGGATCTCCCTCAAGTTCCTGCCGCAAAAGCTAGGCCGCGCTCGACTTCACCAGTCCATTGGCCGACACCAAGCGGGTCGTGCAGAATGAGCTGTGCTCGATCACTGCGCCCGCCTGGCGGCATGTCGCATCACACCTACTACTTATGCCTGAATTGGGTGGCCCGCGCTCGTCATCGCGGGCCAGCAAGCCGCCAACTCATGACTGCGACTTGAGGTCGTCCCATTCCTCGCCTGCCTGCTTCAGGGCATCGGCCGGGGAAGCGTTTCCGAGGATCGCCGATTGCCAGGCCGCGCCATTCACCTCGTTCCAATCACCGAACCAGGGAGTGACGACATCCTTCTTCTGGGCGAGAGCCTGCTGCTGCTGGATCATTTCCACATCGCCATACTTGTTGTATGCGGCGCGCACATCGGCATCCTCGAAAAGCGGCTTCACTCCGAAGCCGGAGCCAAGATCGAGGAAAAGCAGCTTCTGGAACGTGTATTGCCCATCTGCCTTGCCGCCGAACCACTCAATCAGCTTGGCGGCATTGTCGGCGCGAGCCTTGTCGGCAGCAGCCTGCGCAGACATGCCATGGAAACGCATCCAGCCGACCGTTGCGTGGGAACCATTTGCGCCCATCGGCATCAGTGCCTGCTTTGCGCGACCGGCAATCTGCGACTGAGCTGGATCGTTCAGCATGGCAAGACGATATTTCGGCAGCAGCGCGAAAGCGTGATTGCCGGCGGCAAAGGCCTTCAGGCCCGCGAGTTCACCCGTCTCCACGCAGCCCGACGAAACGATCTTGTGCTTGCTGACCGTGTCAACCACCCACTGGAGGGCAGACAAAGCTCCGCCCTTTTCCTCCTGCATGATCGAGTCACCCTTGTCGTCGGTGAAGCGGCCGCCATGCGAGAAGACCATCGCCGACATAAACTCGATAAGCCAGCTTTCCTTGGCCATGGCGAGCATCAGCGGGAATTCGGCAATACCCTTCTGCTTCATCACCAGCGCCTGCTCGACAAGCTCATCCCAGCTCGCGGGAGGAGCAGAGAAGCCGGCGGCGGAGAGCTTTTCCGCATCGTAGATGAAGCCCATGTAGTCGGTATAGTAGGTGAGACCGTACTGCTCACCCTTGTAGGTCATGGAATCGGTGCAGAAGGCCTCGGCATCGCTGTTGTAGGCCATCAGATTGTCGTATGCATTGATCGGAGCAATCCACTTTGCCTCGGCCCATTCCGGCAACCAGGCGTCGGATACCCAAAGGACGTCCAGCGGTGCTGCGCCGACGAACTTGGTGACCATGGCATCGCGATACTGCGCCCATGGCGCGTTTGCATAGTCGACGGTCAGGCCGCTGGCCTTCTCGAAGGCCGCGATATGGCTCTTCACCAGATCGACGGCCGCCGACCACGTCTGATAGTTGATGGTATTGCCGGCAGCAAACGTCATGCCCGGAAATGCCAGCGCGGCGCCGCCGGCCACGGCCGAAGCCTTAAGAAAATCGCGCCGTCCGATTGCGCGTCCAAACCCAGTTTTCATCCTTGCTTTCCCCTTTTTTTCATCGAAACCGCACCTGTCACGGGCGGCAGCCGCGGTGACATTCTCAATCTCGATTAAAAAAAGCTAACAGCGATTTCGTTTGTCGTCAATTGACGACTTTCGAATGAGGAACAACCTCCTGATATGCGTTGTCCTCTACCGAAACCAGACCTCGATCTACTCGAATTGCTCAACCATTGCGTCGAAGCCGCTGAGGAACGCCCGGACATGCATATCGACAACCCGGGTCTGAGGCGTGATCAGACTCGCGCGATAAATGTGACGACGAATTCCGTAGTGAGAGAGCGCCCCGTGAATTGTCCAGCCGATCTCGTGGATAGCCTCCGGCTCCATGCGAAGCGCGATGCCGCGCTCGCGGGCCGTTTCGGTGACGATCGTCTCCGTCAGCTTGGTGATGATGGAGGAGATATAGTTCGGCGCCATATCCGCTTCGGCCAGCGAGGAATAGAGGAAAAGCCGCAGCCACCGTCGTCCGAGCACCGTATCGAGATAATCGTTGTAGAAATCGTTCAGTCGGTCGTGCATCGGTCGGGAACGGTCGCTCAGTTCTGCAAACCAGACAGCCTGGAAAGGTCCGAGGATGGCGGTATCATAGACCTCCCTCAGCAGATCTTCCTTTGTCGGAAAAAAGCGGTACAGCAACCTTTGGGAGATCCCGCATTCAGCTGCAAGAGCCCGCGTCTGCGCCGTGAGACCGTATTCGGCAAACAGTTCGGTCGCCTTTTCCAAGATCTGCGCGCGCCGCTCGGCGTAGGGCATGCGCTTTTCCTTCTTCTTGCCCTTAGCCGCACCGACCTGTCCCGCACCGGTTTGACTTCCCCGCAAATTGGTGGATTTCGCCTTCACGTTGTCCTCGCTCCCGGCGTTTGACGCCCTCTGGCCTTGATCACTCATATCGCCGAACCGTTTCCAACTATCAATAGTGGGCATCATGTCGTCAATTGACGAATTAATGCATGATGGGCATGGTGCAGGAGTTGGTACCGGCGAAGATTGCCGGGCGTTTGAGCGGGAATATTTAGGGGAGAATCCAGATGATCTACGAACAGCGCATTTACGAGATGAAGCCGGGCTCTGCTGGCGCGTTCTTGAAGATCTATGAAGAGGAGGGCCTCGCCATTATCACAAGATATGCAAGGCTTATCGGCTGCTGGACAACAGAGAGCGGCACCCTCAACTCGGTTGTTTTTATCTGGGGGTACGACGATTTCGCCCATCGTACCGCACAGCGCGCAAAGATGGGCGCCGATCCGGAGTGGCAGGCCTTTGTGCCCAGGATTCTTCCCTTCCTAGTCCATCAGGAGAGCTGCTTCATGTTGCCGGCCGCGTTCTCTCCGCAGCGCTGACATTGTCACGCGCTGCGGGGTTCACCAGTCGATCTGAAACGCGGTCCCTGGAGGCGGCGCGATCGCGCCGATCGCAGTGCCTAGGTCGGGCCCGCCGATCTTTGCGAGGAACCGACAGAGGCCTGTCAAATGCCTTTGAACATTTCATGGCGGTCGAAGCGTGCCTCCTGAAGATCAATCCACGGCTCGCATTGAACTTTGCCGAAACAAATAGCAGATTGGTCGCGATGAACCGAAAAAGGCTCCTGTGAGCCACGTGGATATGGTTGTTTCCATCTGCTAAGCGCGCATCCTCAGATAGAGGCCGGGTAGCAGATCGGGCAGACGGTCAATCGAATCGAGCCGCACCATGCCTTTCGGGCCGAAGATCCTTCGCGCGTACGATTCTGCGGCTGAATCAAGGACCACGCTGAAAACGTCGATGCCATCACGGTTGAGTTCGTGAACCGCGGCGCGGGCGTCCTCTGCGAGATAGTCTGGATCATCGACATCAATATCGGAGGGTTCGCCATCCGTGACGATCATCAGCAACCGACGGTAACTCTTCTGGCTGCGAAGGTCATTTCCCGCATGGCGCATGACCGCACCGAGGCGGGTCGAATAGTCGCCTACAAGGCCAGCAAGGCGGTCGAGAGCTCCCGCGTCGAAGGGCCGACCGAAATCCTTTACGCGCTCGTAGCGTACGTCCTCCCGCCCGTTGGAGCAGAAGGCCGCGATGGCGAAGGCGTCGCCTACATCCGTCATCGCGCGCGCCAGAAGGGCTGTCGATAACCGTTCCATCTCCAGCACCGTGCTAGTCGAACCGCGCATTCTTTCCGTCGTCGACCGAGAGGAATCGATGAGGAGAAGCACCGACATGTCGCGTGAGCGCCGCTCGTATCTGCAATACACTCGCGTATCGGGCGCAGCGCCGGCACGGCGCGCAATCATGGCGTCAATACCAGCGTCGATATCGATAAATTCTCCTTCCGTTTGACCGCGAACTCGCTGTTGACGGTTAATCCGCGACGCTTTGATGAGCCCGGTGAGCCGGTCTACGAGATCTGAACGCGCCTCCCTCAAGGCGGCCGCTATCCCGAGGGAGTCGATTTGACCCGGCATTTCACGTACCTGGCACCAGTTGGGCCGATACCGCCCGGTGACGTGATCATACTCCGGATAGTTTGTGACGACCGAGCGGTCGTCGTCCTGTGCCTCGACTAGCTTTCCGCGCTCAGTATCGCCATCCTCGGCCTCCTCGCGTCGCCCATCATCGCCAACCCGCTGGTCGATCCGAGCACCCTCGAGCATTGTTTTGATCTCGACTGGCACCTGGTCATCGTCGCGCTCGAAGTCCCAAATTCCCAAATTGTCGTCACGGTAGGGTGGCTGGACCACGTAGGCCCGCGCATCGAACTGCAGACGCATCTGGCCAATGTCGTTGCCAAGCAGGCCACCAATACGGCGACTGAGCTGCTGATTGTCGACGTCTTCGCGGGCGGCCTTTTCGAACAACGCCCGGCCCTTTTTCACCCAAGCATGCGGATCCTCGTAGTCCGGATCCGCCAGCGCCCGCGAGAGACGCGCCATCAGAGCTATTGCGACAGCAGGGCCTTCCGGCCGCGCAACATGGAAGCGGCGCCAGAGGCGGGAGAGACCCGGCATAGACCGGGAGGCGAGCATTTCGATGCGCGCATCCTCGATAAGAGAAACCAGAGCGATCTGCATTGGCTTCAGCTCGGCGACTGGAAACTTCGTGCGCGTGAAGCGATGGTGGGCGCCAATATGGGCGACCGCTGCCCGGTAGAGCAGCTTGGCCTCGTCGCCGCCGAAGCCCGCGAAGGCGGACGGCAAACGCAAGCCGCCGCCCCCAAAACCAGGCCGACGTCGCATCTGCTCGGGCGCATCCGGCGGAGCCTCGGCGATCGGCGGCGAAATTCCCCACAGAGCACCGAGAAAGAGGCCAAGACCATGCCGCAATTCGGCAAGACCGCCGTCTCCAGCTGTCCCTTCAATAAGTCTGACTGCCTCGGCACTTTCCAGTGCGAAGAAGGCGCGCCTGCGCTCTGGATTCCCATCGGCAAGATGAAGTCCCATGCGCACGAAGGCAATGAAGCCCGGCGCATCGAGCGCCGCCACGAGCTTGCCTGTGTTCTCCAGCAAAGGAAGAACCCCTTCGGGCGCTTGGCGTGCGGTCTGGTCGAGCGCCGCCGCCCAGGAATCCATTGCCACAGTTCCTTGAAAACGCCGCGACGCGAGAAGCGCCGCCTGCGGTACCAGGCTAGCGGCCAGCCGTCCCGATCGGATTGCCACCTGCGAGATTGCCGACGCGAGTCGCACGGCAAAGGCCGGGCCGATTCGCGCAGCGAGCTCCGGTCCGGCCCGGCGATAGGCGGCTGCGACGAGCTCGCCATAGCCGGCCTGTTCGATGCGGCTGTGGGCCACATGCCAGCGATCCTGCCATTCGGGCGGAAATCCGTGAGGTTCGTGCATGGTCACTGCATCCGACATGAAGCCCCTCAGAGACAGGCGGCGATTGCCCCGGTCAGGGCGTCGCGCAGGTCGGGATCATCGGTGATCGGCACGACCATAGCAACTTGGCAGGCTCTCTCGATCGGTATGTCGGCCGCAACAAGCAATCCGGCATTGATTAGCATTCGGGTGGACGCGCCTTCCTCGAGACCATGCCCCTTGAGATTGCGCGAGCGCGCGGCGATGCGGACCAGCGTGTCCGCCGTCCTCCGGTCGACGGCAGCTTCCCTTTTGATGATTTCGGCCTCGACATCCGAGTTCGGATAGCCGAACGCAATCGCAGAAAAGCGCTGCTTGGTCGATTCCTTAAGGTCCTTAAGCACACTTTGATACCCAGGATTGTAGGAAATCACGACCTGGAAATCCGGATGGGCTTTGACGACCTCGTTTCTCTTTTCGAGTGTCAGGATGCGGCGGTCATCTGTCAGTGAGTGGATGACGACGGTGGTGTCCTGTCGAGCCTCGACAATCTCGTCGAGATAGCAGATTGCCCCCCGCGAACAGCGAGCGTCAACGGTCCGTCGTGCCAGGCCGTACCGTGTGAATCCAGCAGGTAGCGGCCGACAAGATCCGATGCAGTCATATCCTCATGACAAGAGACGGTGATCAGCGGCTTGCCGAGGCGCCACGCCATGTACTCGACGAAGCGCGTCTTGCCGCAGCCGGTCGGCCCTTTGAGCATGACGGGCATCCGGCTCTTGTGGGCAGCTTCGAACAGCTCGATCTCGCTGTCGACTGCCCGATAGAACGGTTCGCTGGAAATTCGATAGGCATCGAGGTTTGTCACAACAGGCCTCTTGGAGTTGGCGCCGCAACGCTGCCGGTCATCGCGGCGCAAGGGGATTTCAGGACGCCAGCAGTTCCTTCAGCTTTTCGTCCAGGAATTTGACGTCGACGGGATTTGTGCCGGGCCCGCCTGCGAAGTGACCCCAGATCGAAGGGATCGGCACGAAGCGCGCATTCGGCATGCTAGCGACTTCGTTTTGGCTATCCTCGGTCGGAAAGTAGAGGTCGGTTTCACCCGGCATCACGTAAGTCTTGGCCTTGATCGCGCCGAGTGCCGCCTTGTAGTCGCCATTGTAAAGTTCGTTTGCCGAAATGTCGCCGTGCTGCCACGTCCAGAGCATCGCAAGCAGGTTGTTTGGGTCTTTCGGAAGGAAGAAGCCTTCCCAGAAGGATATAAGAAAATCCTCCAGGGAGGCATAGCCCAGCGTTTTCAGGTCGAGTTCCTCACGGTAGAAGGATTGGGAAAAACCCCAGCCGGCATAGACACGGGCGGCCGCGCGAAGCCCCTTCTGCGGCTTCTCCGTGTACCAGCCGTTGCGAAACGCGTCGTCCGCCGTCAGAGCCGCCTTCACGCCTTCGAGAAAAACGAAGTTGTGGCGCGAGCATTTTGCCGAGCCGCAGAAGGGCGCAAGCAGGTCAACCATATCGGGATACATGGCACCCCAGTGGAAAGTCTGGAGCGCGCCCATGGACCATCCCGTTGCCATCCGCAGATGAGAGATTCCTAAATGTTCGGTGACTAGCCTGTGCTGGGCACGGACATTGTCATAAGCCGTCACCCTCGGAAAGCGGGCGGCGTTATAGGGCTCCGGCGTATTGCTCGGCGAGGAGGAAAGACCATTTCCGAACATGTTCGGGATGATAATAAAATACCTGTCGGGATCGAGCGCCATGCCTCGGCCAACAAGCCATTCGTTGTCATAGTGCTGGCCGGAGTACCAGGTCGGGTAGATGATGGCATTGTCCCGCTCGGCGCTGAGGGATCCGAATGTCTTGTAGGCGAGTTTGGCCTCACGCAGGATCGCACCGTTCTGCAAGGCGAAATCCCCGAGCTCGAAAATTTCATAGTCGATCGTCATTCTATGCTTCCTTCTTTGGAAAGGGGTGTTCGGGGCGCACGAGCGCGCGCCGCCGGTCTCAGATAGATGCGCCTGCGGCGGACCGCCGATCCTTCAGCGAAGAGAGCGCGAGATGGGCAACTCCAGCAACCATACCCGCGCTGATCGCGGTGGAAAGCTGCGGTGCGTAGAACTCAACGATAAAGCCTACGGTGGCCCCGATTGCCCAGGAGATGAAGGGAGTCGAGCGCCATTCCTTTTCGATTTTGCCACTGTTCTTGAATATGTAGGCCTCGACGAGAAGGATCATGCCGATGGGCGGAACGACGATACCGAGCAGCGAGAGCCACTGAATGAAGAAGGCCCAGACATTGCCTGCGGCAATTGCGATGCCGATTATACCGAGCACGACGGCCAGCAGTCGCATTCTCGAATGGAGGATACGCGACCAGCCGGTTGCCGCATTGTAGAGGCAATGCGAGCAGACCGAGCCGAGATTGATATAGAGGAACAGGAAGGCGAGCACGCTGAGCCAGCCGATCTGCATCTTGTTCATGTAACCGAACATATTATCCGCGCCGAAAGGGTTGGCATTCGGCACCGCCAGAGCTGCTGTCAGGATACCGCCCACCAGCATGGCGACGAGGTTGGAGAGCGGAAAAGCCGAGAAGGTCGCGATAAGAGAATGGGTGCCGGTCTTGGCCCAACGGTTGAAATCGGCGGTTACGGTGCCAGCGTCGATGAAAAGGGCGATGACGACCGTCAGGCCAACGCCCATCGACATCGTCGCAACACCGTTGTTACCAGCATAGGTCCAGATCGCCTCGAACGTCGTGGTCGAGGCGGAATGGAGCACGACGAAAAGGCCGAGCACCAAGAAAAGCGGCACGGATACGAGTCCGATCAAATGCAGGCCGCGGACACCAATGAAGGTGATCGCTATGTAGAGGAGACCCGCCACAACAGACATTGCGACATAGTTCATCTCGTAGGTACTGGCGATGAGAGCGCCGGTAATGCCGGTCTGTACGGCGAACCAGCCAAGGAGCAGTGTCGAAAGCAGACCGGAAGCGAGCATATAACCCTTTGTCCCGAAGACCTGGGAGGCGGTCAACGCGAAATTCCTGCCACACTTCGTCGCCGAAACGCCGAGCGCTCCGACATAGGCAAACATGATCAGGTTACCGAGGATCATTGCGACGAGCGCGCGAGAAAAGCCCATGCCGAGAACGAGAATCGACCCCGTCATGGAACCCGTGATGATCATCGGGAAACCGGCCCAGACCGCCACCATCGAAAAGAGGCTGTGCCGGGCCGCAATAGGCACGGGCACATGTTCATATTCTTCGCCGAGCACATGGTCGGCATCGAGCGGCGAGGCTTCGCCGGGTTGTGTGGAGTGTCTGGACACGTTCGTTCCCTCGTTTGTTTTGATGAATGGGTCTACCCGGCGCCGGGGCGCCGGACTGCCTTGGCGGGATCACCGATGTGCGGTAGCGTGCGGAAGTCCGTCGATCGGGCACTCGTCCGTGCCGACCGTGCTGCGCGTGATGGCTTCCACTCTGTCGCGCGTCCCTTCCGGATCGTTGATCCAGTTGGCGTAGAAGTTATAGGGGCAGGCGGCGACGCCCCTGTCGCCTTCGCCCGAGTTGATTACGCCCGTGTAGCCGCGATGCAGGAGCTTGAAGAGGTGGTTTTGCGACTGACCGTTGCGGCGAGCATCGCGGATGGCGGAGACGGAGAGCTGCGCATACTGGATGCCGTACTCCTCGGTTCCGCATTCGCCGAGCGTGCGGCCGTCGAAACCGATGATCGCGGAATGGCCGAAATAGGAATAGACGCCATCGAAGCCCGCTGCATTGGCGACAGCGACATAGACATTGTTCGCCCAGGCCATCGACTTCGAGATCTGCACCTGCTGTTCCTTGGCTGGGTACATGTATCCCTGGCAGCGGATGATCAACTCGGCACCGCGCATCGCGCAGTCACGCCAGATTTCCGGGTAGTTGCCGTCGTCGCAGATGATGAGGCTGATCTTCAGGCCCTTGGGGCCCTCTGAAACATAGGTGCAGTCGCCGGGGTACCAGCCCTCGATCGGCACCCAAGGCATGATCTTGCGGTATTTTTGCACGATCTCGCCTTTGTTGTTCATGAGTATTAGTGTGTTATAGGGTGCTTTGTGGGGGTGCTCCTCATGGCGTTCGCCCGTCAGCGAGAAAACGCCCCAGACATTGGCCCTTCGACAAGCTTCGGAAAAGACCGCCGTCTCATCGCCGGGGATCTGCGAGGCAGTTTCGTACATCTCCTTGGAATCATACATGATTCCATGCGTCGAATATTCCGGGAAGATTACGAGATCCATCCCGGGCAGACCGACCTTCATGCCCTCAATCATCTCCGCGATATTGCGAGCGTTCTCGAGGACTTCGGCCTTCGTATGCAGCCGCGGCATCTTGTAGTTCACGACAGCAACGCCAACGGTGTCTTTGCTGCTGCTGATATCACCATGGTACATCTCTGTTCTCCTTTCACGTCTAGACGACGAGGTGGCTGTGGATGAGGTCATCACTGAGCGCCCCGATGCCATCAGACACCGCCACGCTCCCGCGATTGAGGATCGCGAAGCGGTCAGAGGCTCGCCGCGCGAAATTGATGTTCTGCTCGACCAGGATGATGGTTAGGCCGTGCTTACGGTTTAGGTCGATCAATACGTCTTCGATCTGCTCAACAATGTTGGGCTGGATGCCCTCCGTCGGCTCATCCAGCAGCAGGATCTTCGGCTCCGAGAGCAGTGCCCGGGCAATCGCGAGCTGCTGCTGCTGACCACCGGAGAGATCGCCGCCGCGCCGACCGAGGAAATCCTTCAGAACCGGGAAAAGGTCGAACACGTGGCCGGGGATCGAGCGTGCTGGCTTCTGGGCCGCGAACGTGCCGAGCAGTAGGTTTTCGCGCACGGTAAAATTCGGGAGGATGCCGCGCCCCTGCGGCACGTATCCGAGCCCTGCACGGGCTCGTTTGTGCGTTGCAAGGTGATTGATCTCCGCGCCGTCGAGACGGATCGAGCCGGTGCACCGCGACATAAGTCCGAGAATGGTACGCAGCAGCGTTGTCTTTCCGACTCCGTTGCGCCCGAGCACGCTCAGGAACTCGCCCTCCCCCACCGTCAGTGAGACGGACTGGAGGGCCCTACTGCGGCCATAGAAACCATCAACATCAGAAAGCTCAAGCACGGCCGATACCTCCCGAGCCGAGATAGGCTTCGCGGACGCGAGCGTCGTCGGAGACTTCGTCTGCAGTTCCCTGTGCCAGCAGCTTGCCCTGGTGCATGACCGAAACCGTCTCGGCAATGTCGCGCACAAAACCCATGTCGTGCTCGACGACGATGAGCGTGTGCTTGCCACGCAATTGATTGAAGAGTTTAGCCGTCATGTTCGTCTCATGCGCCGTCATGCCGGCCGTCGGCTCGTCCATGAGAATGAGCGCTGGGTCCTGGGCGAGGATCAGCGCGATCTCCAGCCATTGCGTTTGCCCATGGGAAAGCTGCCCCGCTTGGATGTCCAAATGGTCCTCAAGACCGACGAGAAGCGCCAGACGCTCCACCCGTTCGGTGTCCAACCCGCCGGAGAAGCGGAAAAGGTTGCGCAAGACACCTGGATCGCGCGAACAGCCGATCTCAAGATTTTCGCGCACAGTGAGTTCGCGGAAAACACTCGGCACCTGGAACTTGCGGCCAATGCCGGCACGCGCGATGTGGAACTCCTTGAGAGCGTGGACCGGCTTGCCCCGAAAGGCGATCTCGCCAGCGATGATCCGCGATTTGCCGCAGATGAGGTCAAGGGTCGTGGACTTGCCAGCTCCGTTGGGACCGATGAGACATCGGAGTTCGCCGGAAGCTACCTCGAAATCGAGCTGGTCGACCGCGAGGAAACCCGAGAACGATACAGTGACCGCTTTCAGACCGAGAAGCTGTTCGCGTGCGGGTGTCATAGCGCACCTCCGAGATGGGGACGGGACTCGGATTGCTGGTCGCTGGCGTGGCGCGTGCCCTGCTCGCCGTTCGGAGAAGGCAAACGACGCGCGAAGGTTTCGAAGACGCCCGCCAACCCCTTCGGCATGAACAGCACAATGAGGACGAAGAGCCCGCCCATGACGAGAGTCCAGGTTTCGAGGAAAGCCTCGGATTCCGACAGAGCGCCCTGGACACCGGTTACGAGCAGCGCGCCAAGCATTGCGCCAAGGAGGCTCTGCCGGCCGCCGACAGCGACCCAGATCACGATGGACAAGCTGAGCGGCACGCCAAGAAAGGTCGGCGAGGCAAATTCCATGACGATTGTGTAGAGCATGCCCGCAAGGCCGGCGATTGCAGCGGACAACGCAAAGACGAAGGTCTTGTAGAGTGCAACGTCGTAACCGAAGAAACGCACCCGTTCCTCCTGGTCGCGTACAGCCTGCAGGATGAGGCCAGTCTTGCTGCGCGAGATTGCGAACGCCAGGAAAAGCGTCACGGTAAGACAGGCGGCGACGAGGTAGTAGGTCGAGGTGGAATAGGCGTCGAACGTAAGGCCGACGATTTCGAACTGGGCGAGATCGGTGATGCCGTTGAACCCGCCGGTGTAGCTCTGCTGGTCGATGATAATGAGGTTCATCACTACCATAGCAGCGAGTGTTATGATCGCGGCGTAGACTCCCGTGACTCGGCCACCAAACATGAACCAGCCGAGGAGCGCGGCAAACAGCGCCGGAATGAGGATGCCTGCGAGCAGCGCGAACGACACCGACTGGAACGGCACCCATATCCAGGGAAGTTCGGTAACGTTGTTCCAAACCATGAAATCGGGGAGCCCGTCGCTGCCCGTGTGGATCGGCACGGTCTTCAGCTTAAGGAACATCGCCATGCAGTAGGAACCGATACCAAAGGTCGTCGCCTGACCGAGGTTGAGGATGCCGGCATAACCCCATGAGAGACTGAGCGCGATCGCGAGCATGCCGAAGATGAGGTAGCGGGCATATTTGTTGAGCAGGAACGCGTCGTCGATCAGGACCGGCGCCAGCAGGAGCAGCAGGCAGACCGCGCCGTATAGCAGGATTTGGCGTGAGACTTTTCCAGACAAGGGTATACCTCTCTTTGGTCGGGCGATCAGGCGCGGACGTTATGGGCGAACAGGCCCTGTGGCCGGAATCGGATGACGATGACGATGGCGAGGAGAACGAGCGCCTTGGCGATCGTATCGTTGCTGTAAAAGGCGATGAGGCCTGTCGTCTCGCCGAGCAAGGCCGAGCTTGCCAACGTGCCGAGCAGGCTCTGTACCCCGCCGAGCACAACCACCATGAAGGCGTCCACCACATAAGTTGTGCCCATTTCCGGCGACACGCTCTTCAAAGGCGAGATCAGCGCGCCAGCGAGCCCCGCAATGCCCGCTCCATAGGCGAAGGTCATCCGGAAGGCAGAAGCAGAATTGATGCCGAAGCTCGACGCGATGGCGCGGTTCTGGGTAATTGCCCTCAGCTTCAGCCCGAAAGACGTGTAGCGGTAGATGCACCAGGTAACGAGGAAGAGGCCGACTGCTACGGCCAGAACGAAGACCCGGTAGGCCGAGTCCGTCGCTCCAAGAATATCGACGCTGCCGGAGAGCGACGACGGCATCTGCACGTAGCGAAGCTCGCCGCCGGCTGTCAGCCGAACGATCTGCTGTGTCATTACGCCGAGCCCCCACGTTGCGAGGATCGTATCGAGCGGCCGATCATAGAGGTGACGGATCACCGTAAGCTCTATCAACCAGCCCAGGGCGGCAATCAGGACGAAAACGACGGCGAGGCTTGGAAGCAGACTCAAACCAAACCCGGTCTGCAGCAGCCAAGTGCAATAGGCACCAAGCATCACGAATTCGCCATGGGCAAGGTTGATAACGCCGGTGACCCCGTAGATTATCGCAAGCCCCAAGGCCACAAGAAGCAGGATTGATGACAGGCTGAGACCGGTCAGAATCTGTGAAACGACGAAATCCATCTCCACCTCCTCCGCAGGTTTGGCCGGCGACCGACAATCAGTCGCCGGCGGCTCGTGGTATCAAATCTGCTTGAGGCCTTCGGCTGTGCACTTCTGGTTGGGGTAAGCGCTGTAGGGGTTGGGCTCGAGCCAGTCGGCGGACTGCGTCAGAATGTCGAATTGCCCATCTGGTTTGCACTGACCGATCTTCGGGCGCAGCCAGCAATGCAGGTTTTCTGGCTCGACCTTCACAAGGCCCTGCGGCGCCTTGTATTCCTCTCCTTTCACGGCTTCGCGGATGGTGAGCGGGTTAATGTCGCCCGCCGTGAGCTTGGCGACGGCTTGCTTGAAAAGATGCACCTGGAAGTAGGCGGATTCCGAAACGAAGTGCGTGACCTTGTCGCCACCCCACCGCGACCGGTAGGCCTCGACGAATCGCTGGTTCTCGGGCGAATCGAAGACCATAAAATATGGGGCCGAGGTAAAGTGACCGGCCGCTGCATCGCCTCCCATCGCCGCCACCTCGTTCTCCGAAGTGGTGAGGCTAGCCATCGGCATCGCCGCCGGGTCAAGGCCTGCAGCACGGTACTGTCTGTGCAGCGCGACCACCGAGTCACCCACGACCGTCGAGAAGATGACGTTCGGTTTTTCCGAGCGGAACTTGTTGATGACGGAGGAGAATTCGGAATGGCCGAGCGGCACATATTCCTCTGCAATTACCTCAGCGCCGAGCCCTTCGAGCAGCTTCTTGCAATAGTTGTTCTCTTCCTTCGGATAAATGTAATTGGAGCCGATCAGGTACCAACGCTTGCCGAACTTCTCGACGAGCCAGGGAATGAAGTCGTCCTGCTGCTGGTTGGGGACTGCGCCCGTATAGATTACGTTTTTTGAGCACTCGCGCCCCTCATAGAGCGTAGGATACCAAAACAGGTTTTCCTGTTTCTCGAAAACCGGAAGTACCGCTTTGCGGCTCGCGGATGTATAGGAGCCGAAGACGGAGACGCAATGATCACTGAGCACCAGCTTGCGGGCCTTTTCCGCAAACGTCGCCGGATCGGAGGCGGGGTCCTCGACTACCGGAGTAATCTTCAGCCCATTAATGCCGCCGCTCGCGTTGATCTCCTCGATCGCCATCAGCGTCGCCTTGTTGAGCGACTCCTCGATGATCGCAGTCGTGCCCGTAAGCGAGAAGAGAACCCCGACCTTGATCTCGCCGCCCTGTGCGAAGGCCAGCGAGGAATTCTTTGACCAGATATGTGGAAAGCCGACCAACGAGAATGCGCCAACTGCCGCGCTGGTCTTGAGAAATTCACGCCTGTTTTTGTTCACCCTCTGTCTCCATCAAAAACAAAGGCCCCGCACTGCTCCGTCGGAAGGACGGACGTGTCGGGGCCTCTTCGCCTCTGGATTTTAACTGCGGCATCCTCGCCGCGGGAATGCACTAGGTCATGTAGAAAAACAAAAAACCCCGCATTCCGTTTCCACGGACTTGCGGGGGTTTCGTCACCCTTGATGTGCGCAGCTCCTTTGCTGCGTACAGTGAAAGAAAGCTAACTGAGAAGTTCGTGGGAGTCAATCACCGCCGCTGCGACAGCCCCAATCGTCACACGTTTCTCCATCGCCTGCTTGCGAAGGAAGTTGTAAGCCTCCTCCTCGCTGACGTTCTTCAGCCGGATGAGCAGCGCCTTTGCCCGCTCGACGAGGCGCATCGTCCGAAGGTTTTCGTCGAGCTTATCGATGCGCCCGCGGAGGCGCCGCTCATACTGGAAATGCTCGCGCCCCAGCATGAACACCGACTGGATCATCCGGGATGTGGCTGGGTAGTGCAGGAGGCCATGTGCGGCACAATTGTGGATCAGCTTTAAGTTAAGTGGCGCTTTGCCATCATCGACCAGGATTAGGGCCGACGACGGTTCGCCTGGCACCCAGGGAATCCGTTGCGGAAGATCGTCCGACAACTGGCAGAAGATCGCGTCATACTGCAGTGGGATCTGCGCCGGCTTCGGCCAGATGTGTCGAACGGTGACGCGCTGGCGCTGCAGCTCCCGAATCAGGAATTCGCCATTGTCATCCCGCTCGACAATGACAGCAACGGTGAATTCAGCAGGTAAAGCGCCCTGTTTGGATGCGCGCTCTTCCGCTCCTGTTCGGTTTTCTGGCCTCTGGCCGCCGATCCAGCGGTCATGTCCGTGGTCTGCCCTCGACATGTCAGGCATTTGCTCCTCCCGCCCGGGACGATCCGTTCCCGTTATTCGCATTCAACAATTCTCCAGAGAACGACCGTAGCCGATAAGATACGGATCGGCCTTCACGCTTGCCGACGACTGGAAGACGATGTCGAATTGACCATGGCGGTTCGCCCGTCCGATGCGCGTCCAGACGTCCGCGTGCCCCCAGACTGGATTGATCGAAACGCAGCCCTGCGGCGCCTCGAATTCCGCTCCCATCACAGAGGTACGCAATTGTCTTGTATCGAGCGAGTTTGTCTGCTCGAGCGTACGCGCGAAAAGGTTCACCTGAAAATAGGAGGCTTCGAGGCACATGTTGGTTGGCTCGTCATCGCCATAGCGCTTCTGGTATTGGCTAACGAAGCTGCTATTGCTCGCAGTGTCGACGCCTTGAAAATAGGACGCGGCCGTATAATGGCCTTCGCCCACATCATAGCCCATCGCCCGGATTTCCGCCTCGGTCGTTGTAAGGCTCGCAATCGGCACGGTTTTCGGGTTTAGGCCGAGGTCGTGATAGGCCTGATAAAGGAACGTGGTCGATTCCCCAACCACTGTCGAGAAAATGACGTCGGGCTGGGCATGCTTGATTTCGCGCACGAGCGGCACAAATTCGCTGCGATCGGCCTCCAGCCGCAGATAGCGCTCGCCGACGACGGTCCCGCCGTTGTTGCGCACCAATTCGCGCATCACGCGGTTGGATTCCCGTGGGTAGACATAATCCGAGCCGACGAAGAAGAACCGGTTACCGAACTGGCTCATCAGCGCTCTGCAAAGCTGCACTGAATTCTGGTTCGGCGTCGCGCCCGTGTAGATGACATTCGGCGAAAATTCGAAACCCTCGTAAAGTGTCGGATACCACAGGAGACCGTCGAGCCGCTCGACCACCGGCAGCACCGCTTTGCGGCTGGAGGAGGTGTAGCAGCCGAAGATCGTACTGACACCGTCCTCGACCATCAGGCGCTTGGCATACTGTCCGTACGAGCGAACTTCCGAGCCTGGATCGTAGACGACGGCCTCGATCGGGCGCCCGTTGACGCCTCCGCAGTCATTGATTTCATCGATGGCTATTAGGGTGCCGCGCAGTTGTGTTTCCTCGATAACGGACATGAATCCGGTCTTCGAGAAGAGGACACCGACACGCCATGGCGCGGAACTTCGCTGGAATCGGTTGGTAGCTCCCATTTTCTCTGTTCATCCCTGTTCTTGATCCCCTTTTTTTGTCGGCTGGCGCTGGTAAGGTCTTATCGCCTTGTCGCCACAGCCTGCCGAAGTACCGTCAGTCCGGGTTCTGCTATTCGCGTTTGTTTTCATTCTCTCGTGAGAAAACAAAAAACCTCCCAGCCTCGAAAGGATGCGAGGCATAGGAGGCGACATTGCGCTCAGAAGTATGGCGGCAGCCCTGCCACCCGTCACCGACCTGACGTAGGTTCACGATAGGATCGAGATATGAGGAATGTCAACACGAGGTGATCTGGTCAATTCCTGGCGCCGGCACGACTGCCATCCCTTGAGCATGTCCCCCCCTTTAGCACGAAGGGAACGAAGCGGGAATTCCGTAACCAGAAGCGATTGCGTTTGAAGAGCCTGGACCAGTCTCGCTTCGCACCTGAGTTGTTTTGCTGGGACGCCTGATGCACC
Source organism: Ciceribacter thiooxidans (assembly GCF_014126615.1). Lineage (NCBI taxonomy): Bacteria > Pseudomonadati > Pseudomonadota > Alphaproteobacteria > Hyphomicrobiales > Rhizobiaceae > Ciceribacter > Ciceribacter thiooxidans. Next base: position 470,614 of record NZ_CP059897.1, on the reverse strand, counting down.
CCCCGTCGCGCCTTGCCGCCCTGCCTGTCCGGCCGAGTGCCGTTCAGGCGGTCTAGTTGTCTTACAAGCAGGCGCGGCGCATAAATATTAGGCAACTCCAAAGTTTGCGCAAAAACGGCTTGACAGCTGCAAGCCCAACCCGTTTATTCAGTGTAAATCTAGGAAAGCGGGCATTTGCGCCTCACCGGGGAGATTATCCCCTGTGGGGTTTTTTGCTTTTGGGGCCATCGAAATTGTCAAAGAACGTCATCGAAATCGGCATCCTGTTTTCGCGCTCCGGTCCTTATGCCGAGCTTGGCGAACAGGGATTCCGCGGAGCGATGGCCGGCATAGACGAGGTCAACCGTCGCGGCAGCCCGTTTGCCCTTGCCCCGGCTATTGCCGATCCACAGGGGAATGCTGACCGTTACGCTGTTCTGGCCTCCGATCTAATCAAAGACAGATCGCTCCAGCATGTCGTCGGCTGCACGACGTCGTGGAGTCGCAAGGAAGTCATTCCCGTGATGGAGAAGACGCAGGCGCTCCTCTGGTACCCTTGCGTCTACGAGGGCTTTGAAGCAAACGAGAACGTCGTTTATGTCGGAGCCTGCGCCAACCAGCACATCCTGTTGCTGCTCGAGCACGTGTTGCCCACATACGGCCGCAACGCCTTCCTTCTGGGCTCCAACTACGTGTGGGGCTGGGAGACGTGCCGCCTCGCGCGTGACGTGGTGACACGTTCAGGCGGAACTGTGCTCGGCGAAAGACACATCCCGATCGGTGACACCGACATCGATCGCATCATCGAAGAGATCCGCCTTCGGGTGGAACAACGCGATCGCTCCGGTCGAAAAGGTGGCCCCTGGATCGACCATCCGCTTCGAGTGTCTCGATAGCAGCGCCGGCCATTACACGCGCGAAAGCACCGTCGCGGACGTGTCGTCGATGGACTTTTCGAAGGTCAATCCGGTCACCGGCCCCATCCATCTGGATGGGGCCGAGCCCGGCGACGTGCTGAAGATCACCATCCACGAGTTCGAACCGTCGGGCTTTGGCTGGACCGCCAATATTCCTGGCTTTGGCCTGCTGGCGGACCAGTTCAAGGATCCGGCTCTTCTTCTGTGGAACTACGAGAAAACCATGGAGCCGGCGCTCTACGGCAAGAATGGACGCGTTCCGCTCAAGCCGTTCGCCGGCACGATCGGCCTTGCTCCGGCAGAGCCCGGGCCGCACAGCATTGTGCCGCCACGGCGAGTTGGTGGAAATCTTGACATTCGCGACATCACTGCGGGCACGACACTCTACCTTCCGGTTGAGGTCTCGGGCGGTCTGTTCTCGATTGGAGACACCCACGCAGCGCAGGGCGATGGCGAGGTTTGCGGAACGGCGATCGAAAGCCAGATGAACGTGACCGTGACGCTCGATCTGGTCAAAGACACCAGACTTGCCATGCCGCGGTTTACAACACCGGGACCCGTCACCCGCCACCTCGACACGAAGGGATACGAGGTGACGACCGGGATCGGGCCAGACCTGATGGAAGGCGCAAGGGCGGCCGTCGCCAATATGGTAGACCTTCTGGTCCAGACCCACAACATGCCGGCGGACGAGGCCTACATGCTCTGCTCGGTTTGCGGCGATCTGCGTATCAGCGAGATTGTCGACATGCCGAACTGGGTGGTCTCCTTCTACTTCCCGCGCAGCATCTTCGAGTAAGACAGCGACGGCGGCCGCGAATCGTCCGCGGCCGTCAACCATTCTCCTCCGTGAACGTTCGCGTGTGCCATGACCTCTGAAGCCAAGACCCCATCAGACCTTCTTCTCTCGATCAGAGGCCTGACAACCCAGGTCGCAACGCCGAGCGGAGCCAAAACCGTCGTCGACGGATTGTGCGTAGATCTCGTGCGCGGTGAGACGCTGTGCATCGCCGGTGAAAGCGGCTCGGGAAAGTCGATGACCGCCCTGTCGCTCATGCAACTCTTGCCGCAGCCGATGGCGCGCGTGTCGGCGGGAGAGGTAGTGTTCAAGGGTCGGGATCTGATGACGCTCGACGAAGAACGGCTACGTGCCGTCCGCGGACGCGAAATCGGTATGATCTTTCAGGAGCCGATGACGTCTCTTAATCCTGTTCTGACGATTGGCCGCCAGCTCACCGAAGCAATCATGGCACACAGGGCGATCAGTCAACGGCTGGCGCTCGCAGAAGCGCGCAAGTTGCTGGAACAGGTGCAAATCACCGATGCAGCTCGGCGGCTGGGCCAATATCCACACGAGCTATCCGGCGGAATGCGCCAGCGCGTGATGATTGCAATTGCGCTCTCACAGGGGCCCGACATTCTTATCGCCGACGAGCCAACCACGGCCCTTGACGTCACGGTGCAGGCACAAATCCTCAGCCTGATCCGCCATCTTCAGAAGAAATGGGGCACGGCGGTCATCATGATCACACACGACATGGGCGTGGTCGCGGAGATGGCGGATCACGTACTGGTCATGCGTCACGGCAAGGCGGTCGAATATGGTACCGTGCGCGAGATCTTCGAGAATCCCCGGCACCCTTACACCCGCAGTCTGCTTGCGGCCGTGCCCAAGCTCGGCGAGATGGAGGGCACCGACATGCCCAAGCGTGCACGGGCCTGTGCGGATAAGGCCCTTGCCGAAAGCCCGATGCCAACTTGTGTCCCGATCATCGACGTTACGGACCTCACCGTCCGCTTCGATATCAAAGGCGGCATTCTCCAGAGACCGGTCAGCCGCGTGCATGCAGTCGAGGGGCTGACCTTCTCGATCCACAGCGGCGAGACCCTGGCCCTGGTCGGCGAAAGCGGCTGCGGCAAGTCGACGACTGGCAAGGCCCTTATGAACCTCGTTCCGTGGAGCGGCTCTGTGAGGATCGCGGGCAAGGAGACGAAAGGCCTGTCCCGACGCCAGATGGCGCCCGTCCTGCGCGACATACAGATGGTGTTCCAGGATCCGTACGCGTCGCTCGACCCCCGGTTCAGGGTCGGAGATCTGGTGGCCGAACCCCTGATCATTCACGGCGTATCGTCCGGCTCGGAACTGAAGGACAGGGTGGAGTACCTGTTCAGGCGTGTTGGTCTCTCACCAGACCAGATCAAGCGATACCCACACGAGTTTTCGGGCGGTCAGCGTCAGCGTATCTCGATCGCCCGGGCGCTCTCACTGTCTCCCAAGGTCATCATTGCCGACGAGAGTGTCTCGGCGCTCGACGTCTCTATTCAGGCGCAGGTCCTCGATCTGCTCCAGGACATCCAGAATGAGACAGGCATCGCCTATCTTTTCATCTCGCACGACATGGCCGTGGTGGAACAGATCAGTCATCGCGTGGCGGTAATGTACATGGGCAGACTCGTCGAAATCGGGAGTCGTCGTCAGGTTTTCGAGAATCCGCAGCATGATTACACCCGGCAGCTCATGAGTGCCGTGCCTGTCCCCGATCCGCGACGTGAGCGGCGGCTTTACAATGAAAACGTTCGAGAGCTCAAAAGCCCAATCCGGCCGCTTTATTATGTCCCGGAGGACAATACCTTCGATGAGGTCGGGAATGGCCACCTCGTCTCCAAGCTGTCACTCTCTCGTTCAGCCTGACCGGCACCATGAGACAGAGGCTGGACCGGCCAGGCGGCGAACCCGGTGCGTTTCGCCAGTTCTCACGATTTCAGTTGCTGGCGGCCATCGACGTCCGGGAACTCGGCAACCAGTCAGCCATCGTGGGAGGTTTGCTCGAAAAGTCAGCTTCTGCGGGGACGGACACCGGCGGCCCTGTGACTGGTCAGATGACCTCATACACATGTTCCGCGATCAGGCTGCTCATCAAGCGATAAGATTCTCGATACGGATCGGGAACTTGCGCACCCTGAACCCGGTTGCGTGCCATACAGCGTTCGCGACGGCGCCCACGGTACCGGTGATGCCGATCTCGCCAACGCCCTTTACCCCGAGAGGGTTCACGTAAGGGTCCACCTCGGGGACGAGGATGGCCTCCAGGGAAGGGATGTCGGCGTTGACCGGCACGTGGTACTCGGCAAGATCGCCATTCATGACTCTCCCGGTACGACGGTCGACGACTGCCTTCTCGTGCAGGGCGAAGGACGCTCCCCAGATCATGCCGCCGAAGTACTGGCTTTCGACGAGACGCGGATTGATGATCCGGCCCGCTGCGAACGCACCAACCAGACGCGTCACGCGCACCTGCCCGAGGTCCGGGTCCACCTTCACTTCGGCAAAGACTGCGCCGTGCGAGTACATGGCATAGGCCTGGGCAAGTTCCGGATCCCGGGCGGACCGACCCGATCCAATCACTTCCGATTGTCCGGCGCGTTTCAGGATCTCCACGTAGCTTTCGCTGCGGCTCTCGTCATCGCGACGATGAAGCCTCCCGTTCCGCGCAACGACGCCGATGTTGCCGGCGCCGAAGAGTGGAGACTCCGGCTCGGAGGTAGCGAATGCCGCAAGCGTTTCGATAGCATCCCTTCCGGCGTTATGAAGTGCAAGACCTGCACTTGCGGTATGGGCCGAACCTCCCGCCACGCCGCCGTCCGGCAGTGTCGACACGCCCGAATGAAACTCGACCCGATCCGGATCGAGACCCAAGGCTTCGGCGGCGATCTGCGCAAGCGCCGTCCAGGCGCCCTGCCCCATGTCGGCGCCGGCTGTCTCTACCAGGGCGGTTCCATCGGCCCGGAGTGTGGCACGGGCTTCGGCGGGAAAGTGCGGACAGGGAAAGAGTGCCGTTCCCATGCCCCAGCCGACCAGAAAACCATTGTCATCGCGCATCTGGCGCGGGGCGAGCGGGCGAGATGCCCAACCAAAGCGTCTGGCGCCTTCGGCATAGCACTCCCGCAACGCCTTGGAGGAATAGGGTCGTCCTGTGCCCGGCTCCGTTTCGGCATAATTCCTCAGCCGGAACTCCAGGGGGTCGATGCGCACTGCTTCGGCAGCCTCGTCCATCGCGACCTCCAGTGCAGCAGATCCCGATGCTTCCCCCGGCGCCCGCATCGGCCCCGGAGTACCGACGTCCAGTCTCAATCCCTCGTGCTCAGCGCGCAGAGCGGGACTCGCATAGAGGTGAGTGGATGCATTGGCCGAAGGCTCGAGGAATTCGTCAAAAGTGGAAGTTGCAGATATGGCGCGGTGGTGCAGCGCGGTGAGGTGTCCGCGCTCGTCGACGCCAATCCGCAGCTTCTGCCAGGTATTACCACGGTGTCCGACGGGGCCGTACATCTGTGCGCGGCTGAGCGCCAGCTTGACCGGCCGTTTCAGCATGCGGGCGGCGATAATCGCCAGCATCTGTGGCCCGTTGAGGATCGCCTTTGATCCAAACCCGCCGCCAAGGAACGGCGAACGGATGACGACGTTTTCCGCTGGAATGCCGAAATAGGCCGCGTAGGACGCGCAACTCATTGCGAGCGCCTGATTTGGCATGTCGAGGGTCAGCCGATCACCCTTCCATTCGGCCACCACCGCGTGAGGTTCCATTGCATTGTGATACTGGGCGGGAGTCTCGTACTCGGCCTCCATCACCCTCGCAGCGGCGGCGAGACCCGCCTCGACGTCACCGTGCTCGACCTTCGGTGGACTGCCGATGCCGACGGCAGGCGGCTGGAACCGGACTCCGTTGAGAAAGTCGGTGCGCGGCGCCTCGGCCTCAAACTGCGGGTTCAGCAGTGCGGCGCCCTCAGTCGCGGCTTCGAGAGTTTCGGCGACCACGAGAGCGATGGGCTGGTTGGCATAACGCACGGTGTTGTCCTGCAGGACCTCGATCCGGAAGCCGAAGGGCGGCATCTTGTCATTCGGATCGTGTGCGAGAGGCGGCCGGTTTTCCGGCGTGAGGACCTCGACGACGCCAGGATGAGCCTTGGCTGCGGCGACATTGAGCGACGTCACGCGGCCGCGTGCGATCGTGCTGACAGCCGTAACTGCGTAGAGCAGACCCTCGGGATTGTTGTCGGCCGCATAGGTCGCGCCCCCTGTAACCTTGAGCAACCCGTCTCTGCGGGTGAGCGGCTGGCCCGCATTGGAACCATAGCGGGTGATTTGGGCGGATGGAGCATCATGCGACATGGCTCACTCCTGGGTTTGTCGAAAAGGGCGAAGCCGGCAGGGCAGGCATGACGTCCGGCGTTCCGTCGGCCGCAAGGGCAAGCGCGCGCACTATGATGCGGCGTGCCAGTTCGATCTTGAAGGCATTGTCTCCTGATGGGCGTGCGCTCTCGAGCGCGACCTCGGCAGCTTGGGCAAAGGCTTCGGCACTGGGAGGGCTGCCGACAAGAACCTTCTCCGCCTCGCGAACGCGCCAGGGCCTGGCAGCCACCGCACCCAACGAGAGCCGTGCCTGTCGGATCACGCCGCTTTCGAGATCAAGTGCCGCGGCCGCAGAGACTACGGCGAACGCGAATGACGTGCGCTCGCGAAGTTTCAGATATCGGGCATTTGCTTTGAAGTGGGTGGCCTCCGCGGGGAGGTAAATGGCGGTAATGAGCTCACCGGGTGCAAGGGCCGTCTCGTTCTCAGGCGCGTCTCCCGGAAGGCAGTGAAAGGTTTCGAGCGGGATCGTTCGCTTTCCTTCCGCGCCTTCGACCTCGACGATCGCATCAAGCGCCACCAACGGAACACAGAAGTCAGAGGGGTGCGTTGCAATGCAATGTTCTGACCAGCCGAGGATCGCGTGGAGACGGTTTTCGCCTTCGAGCGCATCGCAGCCGGACCCCGGATTACGCCGGTTACACCGGCTGGCGGTGTCCTGAAAGTAGGCGCAGCGCGTGCGTTGCATCAGGTTACCGCTAACGGTCGCCGCGTTGCGGACTTGCGCCGAGGCTCCCGAAAGGAGGGCTTCCGACACCGCCGGGAACGCTTTTCCGAAACGGACATCGTAGGCGAGATCGGAATTTCGGACCATGGCGCCCACCCGAACGCTGCCGTCGGGCCGCCACTCAATGGCGTCGAGGCCGGGAAGCCGGGAGATGTCGATCAGGCGGCGGGGGCGAGAAATGCCGACCTTCATCAGGTCGAGAAGATTGGTACCGGCTGCAAGATAAACGGAACCTGACTCCGTAGCGGCAGACAATGCGTCAGCAATGCTGACGGGCCGAATGTAGTCGAACCTGTTCACGCTGCATCCCTCCCCTTCTCTTCCGTGAGCGTTTGATGCGCCTTGAGGATGGCTTCCGTGATGCCTTGATAGGCACTGCATCGACAGAGATTGCCGCTCATCAGTTCACGCACGCGTTCGGGGTCGCCGCCGGCATGTCCTTCCGAGATCAGACCCATGGCACTCATGATCTGCCCGGGCGTGCAGTAACCGCATTGAAAGGCGTCGCACTCGATGAAGGCTTGCTGGAGCGGATGCAAGGCAGTGCCCTCTGCAAGACCTTCAATGGTCATAACATCGGCGCCATCGACACTGACGGCGAGCAAGAGGCAGGCGTTGACGCGCCGTCCATCGACAAGCACGGTGCAAGCACCGCACTGACCGCGGTCACAGCCCTTTTTCGTGCCCGTGAGGTGAAGCCTCTCGCGAAGGAGATCGAGCAGCGTCACACGCGGGTCATCGACAGGGATAATGCGCGGCTGGCCATTGATGGTAAGGCTGATGGAGAGTGTCATGGGATACTCCATTCAGTGATCGTGGGATATATGGATTAGAGCCGTCGGATCGACGGGAATGCAAAACGGGCGCGGAAGAGGCGCCGCCAGGGCCGGATCGGTCTATGATTGTCCGGCCGATGGATTTATACGGAGGCATCCTCCGTTTAGCAAGAGGAAAAAATCCTGCCTACGGATATGGAACCACGAGTCGGAAAGACAAGGCGACCTCGGGCGGACTCGATCCGTAACCGGGAGCGACTTCTCGAAGCCGCAACTGAGATCTTCAGTGCTGGGGGGCAGCATGCCAGCCTGGAGGCTGTGTCACGCCGGGCCGGCGTCGGGATCGGTACGCTCTATCGACATTTTCCCACGCGGGAGAGCTTGTTCGAGGCGGTCTACCGGCATGAGGTGGACCTGCTTATCGATCTCGCCGAGCAGCTTGGCGGGGAAACCGATCCTGTCGATGCGCTCAAGCGCTGGCTGCAGGCGAACGTGCGCCTGGCGGCAACGAAGAAGGGAATGATCCAGGCCCTACAGCTTGCGGCGGCCGGGTCATCCGAACTCAAAGCCTATTCTTCGGAACGAATGGTGGGAGCAATCCGTCTCTTGCTCGAGCGCGCTGTGAGAGCCGGCAAGGTGCGTGACGACGTGCAGCCCGAGGACTTGTTTCGTACACTCATTGGGATCTTCTACTCCCAGGGACCTGGCGATTGGCAGCCGACAGCGTTGCGCATGGTCGACATTTTCGTCGACGGGCTGCAAAAGCGTTGAGTCTGGGTCCCAGGTGTTTAGGCCCTTCTGAACCGGCGAATCGTATGTGCTGGTAAGCGCGGTCGAGATGTGCGAACTGGATTCGCAAAGCAGCACAGTTGCGAGCCGCAGGGCCCCGATGCTCGAGCCCAACCATCAGTCCGGCACGGGCTACCCTGTTAAGTGTTGCGGGCGCAGATAGGAGGTTGCGCGCGCGGCCGTTCGGAAATAGTTTTGTCTCGCGGCACGCGAGCTGCGCATTTGAAGAGGAAGACAATGGCCACGGGGATCGTCAAGTTTTTCAGCCAGGACAAAGGTTATGGCTTCATTACACCAGATACGGGCGGCCCGGATGTGTTCGTCCATGTGTCGGCGGTGCAGGATTCCGAGCCTCTTCGGGATGGACAGAAAGTCGCGTACGACGTTGGTCAGGACCGCAAGACCGGAAAGTCCAAGGCAGAAAACGTCAGGACCGTCTAATCGGTATTCCATGTCGTAGGGCGGATGCTGAAATCGGCTCGTCAGCGAACAAGACGGACAGCCTCACCCAAAGGGGAGGACTCTAGGCGCACTCGGCATCGCTGCCCGGTATCGGGCATCGAGGCGCCGATGCCTTGAGACGTCAAGCTGACACTATCGACCAGCCGCTTCCCCAAGACCGATCGAACCTTCAAGCAGAAGGTTCGCCGCTGCCGCCCGACGGTTCATGTTGCCGGCGATGGTGCTTGGACATGCGATCTTCATCGAGGCTCGCGTGGGCAAGGCACGCGTCGCAGGGTTGGATGTGCGGACGGCATCCCCAACGCGCCTGTACTCCCATTGATCGAACTCGAGCCCTCGCCTTACCTTGGTTCGGGGTCTCGGCCTTGACCGCATTGGATACCGAGACGCTCTTGACTTGAGCTTGCCTCACCGCCGAGCCGCGGCCTTGCTCATCTCTCTCCGCTCACGGGCCGCGGAATCGCGGATTTCCGCAGGTGTCCTGTTATATGCTCGCCGAAACTCCCTCGTGAAATGCGAGGTGCTCGAGAAGCCGACGTCCAGAGCGACTTCGATGATGGGCTTTTCGCTGGCAAGCAGGATCTGTCGTGCACGCTCCATGCGAAGACGACGGAACGCCGCAGCAGGGGACATTTTTGCCGTTTCGTGGAACACCCGCTCAAGCTGGCGCCTGGAAAGACCCACCGATGCCGCGAGCTTTTCGATCGGAATCCCCGCCTCGATGTGTTGCTCCATGGTTATCAGGACGGCAGCGACACGCGGATCGCTGACGTGCTCGCGCAACGGCTGCCGCGTCTGGATGTCGAACTGCGTGCGGGCCTTTTCGATCTGCAGGACTTCGAGCGCATTGCGCTCCGCATCCCGGCTGATGTGCCGCCTGACGAGCGCGGCCGCAAGATCGGCGGCACTGCTGCCTCCCGCGCATGAGCCGCGCCTGCGGTCCAGGTTGAACAACCGGTCCGCCCGGACCTCGAGATCGGGAAAGCGGTCGCGAAATTCCTGGAAGTGAAGCCAGCTTACACAGGTCGCGTGTCCTTTCATCAGACCGGCGTCCGCCAGGATGAAGGTTCCCGTGCAGAGGCCGATCAAGGGTACCCGCTTCGATGCGGCGTCCTTTAGAAACCGGACGGTTGCCTGGTCGACCGGCTGGTCGACGCTGAGAAGCCCACCGACGACCGCAATATAGTCGAAATGGCCGGGGTCGACGAAGTCGGACGTGGGGGCGACCTGAATGCCGCAACTCGAGCTGATCAGGTTGCGGGTGCTGGCGAGAACCTGCCAATCAGCGAAAATCCGGCCCGACCGGTCGAGCTGATCGCTCGCCAGTCGAAGGGTGTCGACGAAGAGTGCGAAGGCCGACAAGGTGAAGGATCGCGCCAGAACGATACCTATTCTCAGGCGGCGCGGCGGCGCGACACCTCCTGACGGCGCGCCGGCCAGACTCGATTGTCCCATTGCACCTGCTCCTTCCGGCCCTCGGAAGAGCCGCCGCCGAGAACAGCATTCCTCCACTTCCAAGGGCAGTCTTTCACGACTTCTCATCTCGTTCCTAATCCATGCGCCAGGGAATCGTGGTCGTCAACGACAACGCCGTCTGGATCGGTGACCTGCACGCCCCACTCCAAGGTCCGGCGGCCGCTAACGGCGGTCCGCTGCCCAACCCAGGTCTCAGAGATTGCTGGCAAGGCGCAGGGCATCGTAAATGGCGGCGTGAGTGTTGCGAGAGGCAACGGCATCGCCGATCCGAAAGAGCTGGAAAGCGCCTTCGGGATTGCGCTCGACGCCCTGGGGAATGCCTGACAACAAGTCGTCATGGGAGAGTTCGCCGAAGTTCCTCGAAGCGGGCTTCAGATCAAAATAGAGTTCGTCCAAAGGAACGGTGCCGTGATTGACGACGATCTGGTCGACCGCGCGCTGCCTGAACACACCACCGTAGTCGCTGCCAACATGAGCGATGAGCTGGTTACCGCTCTTTTCTGCAGCTTCGAGCCGGTAGGTGACGGTGAACGTTACATCGAGCTTTTGCAGCGATCGCATGTAGGGAACCAGGTTCATGGCCATCACTTCCGGCGCGAACGAACGATCCGGCGTCATGATCTCGACCTTGCTGCCCGCCCTGGCAATGATCTCTGCCGCCTGCAGACCGGCATGATCGCCGGCATCGTCGTAGACGAGCACGTTGGTGCCGGGTTTCACATCACCCGAGATGATGTCCCAGGCGGAGACAACCAGTTCGTTGCCCTTCGAGAGAACCTCCGTGTGGGGCAAGCCACCGGTTGCGATGATTACGACATCGGGGTTCTCTGCCAGAACGACATCCGCATCCGCCCAGGTGTTGAAACGGAAGACCACGCCGAGCTTTTCGCACTGGCTCATGCGCCAGTCCACGATGCCGATCATCTCGCGACGGCGCTCACTCTGAGCCGTCAGACGGATTTGCCCGCCGGGATTGCTCGCCGCTTCGAAGACCACAACATCATGGCCGCGTTCACCCGCAACCCGCGCTGCCTCAAGCCCCGCAGGGCCAGCCCCGACGATCACCACTTTTCTGCGCGAATCCGATTTCGTGATCCTGTGCGGCATTGTTTCCTCGCGGCCCGTCGCCGGGTTGTGGATGCAGAACGCAAGCCCGCCCTGGTAGATGCGGTCGAGGCAGTAGTTCGCCCCGACGCACGGACGGATGTCGTCTTCGCGCCTCTCGATGATCTTGCGAACGATGTGCGGATCGGCCATGTGCGCGCGGGTCATGCCGATCATGTCGACCTTGCCGGCTGCTATCGCATGTCGGGCCGTTGCGACATCCTGGATCTTCGCGGCGTGAAAAGTCGGGAAACGCGTCGCCGTCCGGACCTCACCGGCGAAATCGAGATGCGGCGCGCTCGCCATGCCCTGGATCGGAATGACGTCCGCGAGGCCGGGATCGGTGTCGATATGACCGCGGATGACGTTCAGGTAATCGATGAGACCACTTTCCTTGAGACGGCGGGAGATTTCCAGTCCCTCTGCCTTTCCCGTCCCCCCGGGAAGGCACTCGTCGGCGGTATAGCGCACGCCGAGAATGAAGTCGTCGCCCACCCGATTGCGGATCGCCTTCAGAACGTCGAAACAGAAGCGCATACGGTTGTGGAGCGAGCCGCCGTAAGGTTCGTCGAGGTCGTTGGTGAGCGGTGAGACGAACTGGTCGATCAGGTGACCGTAGGCTTCCAGTTCTATGCCGTCCATACCGCCCGCCTTCATGCGCTCGGCAGCGTCTGCGAAATCCCTGATAATGCGCTCGATGTCCCAGTCCTCAATCTTCTTGGGAAATGCGCGGTGCGCCGCCTCACGGTGATGGGACGGAGCAAGGATGGGTAGCCAGTCGCCCTTGTCCCAACGTGTCCGCCGGCCGAGATGGGTGAGCTGGATCATGATGGCCGCGCCTTCTTGATGGACGGCATCGGTCATCTCGCGGATCCACGGGACGATCTCGTCCTTATAGGCGAGCAAGTTGTTGAAGACCGGCGGACTGTCTCTCGAAACAGCTGCAGAGCCGGCCGTCATCGTCAGCGCAACGCCGCCCTTTGCGCGCTCGACCGTGTAGGCGCGGTAGCGGCCTTTAGGCATACCATCCTCCGGATAGGCGGGCTCATGGGCCGTCACGATGATGCGGTTGCGCAGCGTCAGGTGCTTCAATTGAAAGGGCTGAAGCAGAGGATCGTTCGACATGCGACAGGCTCCGGTCGGGTGGTCTTGACGTCGATGCTAGAAGCGAATGTACACATATGTCAAGAATCAAAACACAAGAGCACAAAGCGACGACACTAGTGTACATTTCGTTGTAAGGCCGTGGCGGATTTGGTAGGACAGCCTCATGGAACAGACTACAGGCGACATCGAATGGAGAGGCTCGTACGAGGGGTGGCTTGCCGCGGCTTACGACTCTCTGCTCGAGGGAGGCGTCGATTCCGTGAAGATCCTGCCGCTCGCCAAGCGGCTCAATGTTTCCCGGACCAGCTTCTACTGGTTTTTCAAGGATCGCGAAGAGCTTTTGGACGCCCTCGTCTCGCGGTGGCGAGAAAAGAACACAGGCAATCTGGTGAAGCAGTCGGAGGCCTACGCGGAGTCGCTCGCGGAAGCCATGCTGAACGTCTTCGACTGCTGGCTGAGCCGTGAGCTGTTCGACTCGCAGTTCGAGTTTGCCGTGCGCAGCTGGGCCTTGCAGTCTCCGGCCGTGCTGACGGAAGTGCAGACGGCCGATCAGGTGAGGATGGATGCCCTTACCCGGATGTTCATGCGCTTCGGCTTCGGCGAGGAGGATGCGGATGTACGTGCACGCGCGACCTACCTGGTCCAGATCGGATACATTTCGATGCAGACCCAGGAGGACCTTGCGCTCCGCATGAAGCGCATTCCCCAGTACATCGAGATCCACACCGGACAGATCCCCGAGCAACGAGAACTCGATCGCTTCTTCGCACGACACGGATAGTGCCGCAACCATCTCGCCTCGAACGGTAGCCGGTCCGTCGGCGTCGTTGTTACCGGACCTCTATCGAAGAGTTCGGGCCGTTTCTCAGAGGCGACAAGCCCCCGCAGGTCCTTCGACAAAGCAATTCCGCCGCACAGTGCTGGGCGCCGTGAGTCCGTGCGTCATCCAGTCTGCCCCGAAAAGTTCCCGGCATTTAAGCGAGCCATAAGCTGAGCGCGCTATCAATTCCCTCGCGGCAAGAAATTCCGCGAGCATCGAAAGGAATCATAAAATGAACTTCCGCAGACATCTGATCTTGCCTGGACTGGTTTTCGCTCTTGGCGCATGGAGCGCTCCATCCTGGGCTGCAACGACCTCCCACGAGGGTCACCAGGCTGCCACTATCGAACTAACGCTGAACGGCCAGACGAAATGGCAAGGCGACGAGAACATGCTCAAAGGCATGGATGGTATTCGCAGCGCGCTCGCCACACGCCTCCCCGCCATCCACGATGCGAGCTTGCAACCGGCCGACTACAAGACGCTTGCCTCCGAGGTGCAGGCACAGGTCGACTTCATGGTGACAAACTGCAAGCTTGCACCCGAAGTGGACGAGCAGTTTCACATCGTCTTGGGTCACGTGCTCGACGGGGTGGCGGAACTGGAAGGCGACGCCGACCCGCGTAGCGGCGCAGTCCTCGTGGTGCAGGCGCTGAACGCCTATGGCACATACTTCGAGCACCCCAATTGGCAGCCGCTCGAGTGACCGTCAGCCATAGAAGGATTGTGCCAGCCTGGCGGAACTGCCAGACTGGAGAAGTGCCTGTCTGGCGGTCTTCCTCAGGCAGGCACAGTCTTGACGAACAGTGTTGCCTATGGCGGATGTGATGAGGCTCTTGCTGGTCGAAGACGACACGTTGTTGGGCCGTGGTCTCGTGGCGGGCCTTGGTCAGGGCGGCTTTGCCGTGGACTGGGTCCGCGATGGCGAAGATGCCGATGCCGCTCTTGCCACCACGAGCTATGACCTCGTGGTTCTGGATCTCGGATTGCCCGGCCTGGATGGGTTGAGCCTCCTGCGGCGGAGGCGGGCTGCAGGCGACAAGACGCCTGTTCTGGTGCTGACCGCGCGCGACACTATTGCAGAGCGCGTTTCCGGCTTGGATGCAGGCGGGGACGATTACATGATCAAGCCCGTCGACCTGGAGGAACTGCGCGCGAGACTTCGGGCGTTGCTGCGCCGGTCTGCAGGCGAGGCAACGCCAATTCTCCGATCGGGTCGCATTTCTCTCGATCCGGCGGCCCATACTGTGACGCTGGACGGAACACCGGTGCTTCTGTCGAATCGTGAATTCGCTGTCCTGCACGGGCTGATGATGCATGCAGGTCGCGTTATGACGCGTAGCCAGTTGGAAGAACAACTTTACGGCTGGGGCGAACAGATCGACAGCAATGCCGTCGAGGTGCACATTCACAATCTCAGACGCAAGCTATTCCCGGAGGTCATACGGACTATGCGCGGCATCGGCTACATCATTCCGGTCGAGTCATGACAGGTTCCTTGCGTCGTCGCCTTGTCCTGTCACTTTGTGGCAGCATGGTCACTGCCTGGCTGGCCACTGCCTTCTTTACCTATCATGATACCAGCAGCCTGATCGATCAGGTCACCGACGAGCATCTCCAGCAGTCCGCCGAGATGATGCTTGGCTTGGTTGAACACATTCCTCCGGACCTCATTCCGAAGGTTCTGACCGCCGAGCGCAGACCGGAACAGCGGCTCTCGTACCGCATCCTGACTGCAGGAGCACCCAGCGGAAACTACCCGCGGGAAGGAGACTGGCGCGCTGGTTTCAGCAACATCACGAACGATGGCGAGGATTGGCGCGTCTATCGTACGGACGACGGCGCCGCCATCGGGGTCGAGGTGGCGGTTCGACAAACTGTTCGCGAAGGTTTTGCCGCTAGCATTGCAGCCCATATTCTCCACCCGGTATGGATCGCCGCGCCGCTACTCGCTGTCGTAATATGGCTCCTAGTGCGATGGGGGCTTGGACCGCTCCAGAGGGTGACGGCAGGCGTCAGACAGCGATCGCCGACGGACCTGTCGCCACTTGCTCCTCAATCCGCTCCGATCGAAGTCCTGCCACTGGTCGAAGCACTCAATGCCCTCTTGTCGCGCCTGAAATTGGCCCGGGAGCGAGACCGGCGCTTTGCGGCCGACGCTGCCCATGAGCTGCGTACGCCGCTTGCAGCAATCCGGGCGCATGCTCAGGTGGCAAGCAGCACCGGCGATATCGCCGAATGCCACGCGGCAGTCGCGGAGGTGCTCACAGGCGTAGATCGCGGCACCCGCATCGTCGAGCAGCTTCTGGCACTGGCAAGAATCGACCACAGCACGACAGGGGAGTCAGCCCAACCGATCGACATGGTTGACCTCGTTCGCGATACGGTCGCAAGGATGGCGCCCCAGGCGGTCGCGCGCAACCTTGATCTGGCGTTTGAAGTGGAGCCGGACGTCGACGCAATCATTCGTGGGAATGCCGACCTTCTGGCTGGGATGGTGCGCAATCTCGTCGACAACGCCCTGCGGTATATTCCTGAGGGTGAGCAGGTTACAGTTCGGCTGTCACGGCGCAATGACCATTTGCTTCTACGTGTCGTGGATTCCGGACCAGGCATACCATTGGAGTTGCGTGAGCGAGTCAAGGATCGCTTCTTCCGGGTTAACGGCACTGCCGCTTCCGGAAGTGGACTCGGACTATCGATCGTCGCTGCCATCGCCGAGCATCACGGGGGGAATCTCACGCTTGGCGAACGATCCGGCGCCTCGGGTCTTGTGGCAGAGGTTTGTCTACCCCTGTCAAAGGGAGGCATCGAGGGTGTCCGCACATCGGATCCTTCTGGTTCCGTCCAATCGACCACCGGAAGCGTCGGTTTATCTTGACCGGTGAGATAATGTTCCGCCTCTGCGCCCTCGCAACCACTGGCATGGTCCGGCCGATGGAGGCGAGGCTGCGAATCGCGACCGATGTAGCGGGCGTTGAGCCTGAGCGACTGCTGAGATAGATCGTCGCGTGGACAGAATTATCCGCGGCCTGGTTCACCACCGATGGTGATGACGAGAGCGCTGCGATCGATCATGCAATCAACCCGATTGCGGCTCGATTAGACAGGTCTTTCGCCGTGTCTCAGCTGCATGTCCTGTTCGCTCGAGGCCATGCGAGGCGAGCCCTCCCGGCCGCGCGGCCACATCTGAAACGGTGTTCGCCCAAAGCCGAGGCATGCGGAAGGAAATTCCTGAAAGCACGCAAGGTTTATGAGCCTGTACCCTGCATTTTTGCGGGTCTTGCGCGATAACTACGTCAACCTTCATCCGTGTCCGGAGTGTATCCATGCGTTTTGCTTCCCTCGCCGCTCTTGCGGCTCTCACTCTTGCGATAGCCGTGCCGGCAAGCGCCGAGCGCCTGACAGAAAAGCCGCTCGTCGACGCCGCCTGGCTTCAGTCCAATCTCGGCAAGGAGGGTCTCGTCGTCATCGACGTTCGGGATGCAGCAAAGGACAAGCCGAACCCCTACATGGCCGCTCACATCCCGGGCAGCGTCAGCGCGCCTTATTCGACCTATGGCTGGCGCGCCAAGGTAAACGGCATTCCGGGCCAGTTGCCGCCGCTCGCCGACATCGAGGCAAAGATCGCCGCCCTCGGTGTTTCGAACGAGAGCCAGATCGTCATCGTCCCGGCCGGCACGGACTCCTCCGAGTTCGGTGCTGCGACCCGCGTCTACTGGACCTTCAAGGTTCTCGGCCACGATGCCGTGACCATTCTGGACGGCGGCTGGCGCGCCTGGCAGGCTGCCAACGGTGAGACGAGCGCGGACGTCGTTCAGCCGCAACCGGCCTCGTTCAAGGCCAATTTTCGCGACGAACTCTACGCCTCCACCGCCGACGTAGAGAAGGCGCGCGCGAGCGGTGATGTTCAGCTCGTCGACGGTCGCCCAGCCGAGCAGTTCGCCGGCAAAGCGAAGAGCCCGGTCGTCCGCCTCGCCGGCACCATTCCCGGTGCGGTCAATCTCGAGCAGGGCAAGCTCTATGACGCCCAGAAGGGGTCCTTTGTCAGCCCCGAAAAGGTTGCCGCCCTTGCCGGTGCGGCGGGTGTGAAGGAGGATGAACAGAGCATCGCCTTCTGCAATACCGGTCACTGGGCTTCGGTCGCCTGGTTCGGTCTCTCCGAGGTTGAAGGCAAGAAGAACGTGAAGCTCTATGACGGCTCCATGGCCGAATGGGCGTCCGATCCGGCCCGCCCCGTCACGCAGTAAGATCCTGCACAAAGGGGACCACATTCTCCGGGCGTGGTCCCCCGCCCTTCCGGGAGACAGTCCATGGCGAATGCCACAACAGCACCGACGCTGCCGTCCTTGGACCGCGCGCCGGTCTTCTTCATTTCCGCCGCCTTTGCCGCCATCGCCGTGGCGATCAGTGCGGCGGTGAGCCCGCGCCAGGCGCTCCTCTTCGTCATCGGTGGCCTTCTGGGTGTGACGCTCTACCATGCCTCCTTCGGCTTTACCGGCGGCTGGCGGCGGATGGTCGTCGAACGGCGCGGCCGCGCGATGCGAGTCCAGATGCTGATGATCGGGCTGACCGCGATCGCCTTCATTCCTTTGCTGGCGCAAGGCTCCGCCAACGGACTGGCACTCGCAGGCGCTTTCGCGCCGGTCGGCGTCTCGGTGCTGGTCGGTGCGCTGATGTTCGGCCTCGGCATGCAGCTTGGTGGCGGATGCGGCTCCGGAACCCTTTTCACGGTCGGCGGTGGTTCCGCGCGCATGCTGGTCACCTTGATCTTCTTCATCGTCGGTGCGGCTCTCGGCACCGCCCACCTGCCGTGGTGGCTGGCGCAGCCTTCCATGCCGCAGGTAAGTCTCGGCCAAGTGCTCGGTGTCCCGCTCGCGATCGCTATCACGCTCGCAGGCCTCGTCGCGGTCGCGGCGGTCACCGCATTCGTGGAGAAAAAGGCGCACGGATCGCTGGAGGCGGTGAAGGCTCCTAACGAGCCGTTCGCCGAGCGGCTCATCCGCGGTCCCTGGTCGCTGGTCGCCGCGGCACTGCTGCTTGCAGGACTCAATGTCGCTACGCTTCTCACCGCCGGCCATCCGTGGTCCGTCACCTTCGGTTTCGGCCTCTGGGGGCTAAGATCGCCCAGGCGGTCGGCGTCCCCGTCGAGACATGGACCTTCTGGAACTGGCCGGGGCCGGCACAGGCGCTCGGCGCCAGCGTTCTCGCCGACAACACCTCAGTCATGAATTTCGGCATCATCCTCGGCGCCGGCCTCGCTGCCGGTCTTGCCGGCAAGTTCGCGCCGAAGGCCGCTATCCCGATCGGCTCGCTCCTTGCCGCTGTGGTCGGTGGGATGCTGATGGGCTATGGCGCACGGCTTTCCTTCGGCTGCAATATCGGCGCGCTGTTCTCTGGTATTGCATCAGGCAGCCTGCACGGCTGGCTCTGGTTCGCGGCAGCGTTCGCCGGGAGTCATCTCGGCATCGCGGTTCGGCCGCTCTTCGGATTGGATGGCTTCAGAAAATGAGCAACCGTAATACGCTCCTCTTCGGCGCCGCCTTCGCGGTTGCCGCGGCTGCTGTCGCGGCTGACCATGCAAGCCACAGCAATAATCCGCCGGCGACACCGGCGGCAAGCCGGCCCGCAGAAGCCTCCGCTCCCGCGGCAAACCCGTGTTCAGCCGACAATCCCTGCTCGGCGTCGGCGCCCTGCGCGGCATCGGAAAACCCGTGTTCGGCGGCGGCCCCATGCGCCGCAGCAGCCCCATGCGCCGCAGCAGCCCCATGCGCGGCATCGGCACCGTGCGCCGCAGCGGCGCCTTGCTCGGCAGCCGCTCCATGTGCCGCCACCGCACCTTGCGCCGCCTCCCAACCTTGATCATGATTTCCGGCGAATAGCGCAGGAGACCGAGATGGCAAGCGACGATCAGCGGCGACAGGCCGCGCGCGAGGTCCTGTTTTGCGAGGCCGTCCTGCGCAAGACCGACGACACCGTCCTGCTCGACGTGCTGCGCGGTGCCGGAAAAATGACGGTCTGGCAGCATTATCCGCCCGGTGACGTCTTCGATCCGGAAAGCGGAGCGCAGTGGTATTATCATGCCCATCCGGAACCGGGTATCTCGGGCGAACACGGGCACTTCCACTGCTTCGTCCGGCCCGAAGGCCGTGAAGGGCCGGTCCACCACCTCGTCGCCGTCGGCGTGGACGCGCACGGCCGCCTGCTCCGCCTCTTCACCGTCAACCAGTGGGTCGTCGGAGATACGTGGCTTTCAGCCGAAGAGACGATCAATTTGTTGCCGCGCTTCGACGTCCAGCTTGGGCGCCCCTCCTATCTCGCGAACCGCTGGCTGACCGGCGTGCTGCGCCTCTACGGCCCGGAGATTGCCGAACTCATTAGAAAACGCGACAGGAAGATTGAAACGTGGCGTGGAGAGATGCCCGCGGCCGAGGTGCGCCAGGATCGGGCGCTCGAGGTTACTTCCGAGCTTACCGTCGATCTCGGCGAAACCACAAGAACGCTTCTGTCCGGCTAAGGTCCACCGTGACCGCGACCGCCGCCCCTTTTCGGACGGCGCGACGGCACGGCAAATCTCGAAGGACCGGGGTGCACGCGCACCCCGGACGCAATCAGGACAAAGATGAGCCGGGAGCGGAAGCGGCAGGGCTGACCATCGCACCGGCGAGCTGACGCAGGCTGACGGAGCCGAGTGCCTCTCCGCCCGCACCGACCACCACGGCCACATCACTTTCGGAAGCCGTGGCGATCGTGCGAACCGCTTCCTCAATGGTGGTGCCGACCGAAATCGTCGTTCCGTTCGGCGCCTGGCCCGGCGGCAGCGTCGTCATGACGGCCTCGACGGTCACGACCCGGCCACGATTAACCTCCTTGACGAAGTTCGCGACGTACTCGTCGGCCGGCGAGAGCACGATGTCCTGGCGCGTGCCCTGCTGAATCACTTCCCCGTCGCGAAGGATCGCGATCTGGTCTCCGAGCCGCAGCGCTTCGTCGAGATCGTGCGTGATGAAGACGATCGTTTTCCTGATCTCCTTTTGCAGGTCCAGGAGAACCGTCTGCATGTCGGTGCGGATCAGCGGGTCGAGCGCCGAATAGGCTTCGTCCATGAGCAGCACCGGCGCATCGTTCGAAAGCGCGCGGGCGAGACCGACGCGCTGCTGCATGCCACCGGAAAGCTGGTTCGGATACTTGCTTTCGAAACCCTTGAGGCCGACGCGTTCGATCCATTGCATGGCGATGTCGACCGCCTTGGCGCGGGGAACGCCCTGCACTTCAAGGCCGTAGAGGGTGTTGTCGAGAACCGTGCGGTGCGGAAGCAATGCAAATTTCTGAAACACCATCGCGGTCTGGTGTCGTCGAAACTCCCGGAGTTCGCGTTCGTTCATCTTCACGACGTCGATACCGTTCACCAGCAGCTCACCGGCGGTCGGATCAATCAAACGGTTGATGTGGCGGATCAGCGTCGATTTTCCGGAACCGGACAGGCCCATGATGACCTGTATGCAGCCGGACGGCATCTCGATGTTGATGTCCTTGAGACCTAGAACGTGCCCGAACTGTTCGTTCAGTTCGACTTTGGAGAGACCATTGCGGACGGCGTCGACATGCGTTGCGGCATTGGGCCCGAAGATCTTGTAAAGGTGACGGATCTTGATGCCGTCGAAATGATGATCAGCCATGGACAACCTCCAGGTGCTGCTGGAGCCGTTTGCCGAAGGCCTGGCTGACGCGATCGAAGATGATCGCGATACCGACGATGGCAAGGCCGTTGAAAATACCGAGCGTGAAATACTGGTTGGAGATGGCTTTGAGCACCGGTTGTCCAAGGCCCTGCACACCGATCATCGATGCGATCACGACCATGGCGAGCGCCATCATGATCGTCTGGTTGATCCCGGCCATGATCGTCGGTAGCGCAAGCGGCATCTGAACTTTCCTAAGCTTCTGCCAGCTCGACGACCCGAAGGCGTCGGCGGCTTCCAGCACATCCTTGTCAACCAGCCGTATACCGAGGTTCGTCAGGCGTATCATTGGCGGGATGGCATAGATGACGACGGCGATCAGGCCCGGGACCTTGCCGATGCCGAGCAGCATGACGACGGGGATCAGATAGACGAAGCTCGGCATCGTCTGCATGACGTCGAGAACCGGGTTGATCGTATTCTGCACGCGATCCGAGCGCGACATTGCGATGCCGATCGGAATGCCGATCACGATGGAGAGGACCGTGCAGACGAAAATCATCGACACAGTCTTCATTGTATCATCCCACATGTCGAAATAGCCGATGGCGAGAAGGGTGAAAACGGTGCCGGCGACGATCTTCCAGTTGCGGCTGGCGAACCAGGCGAAAGCTGCGATGAGCAGGAGGATGACCGGCCACGGCGTGCGCGTCATGAAGCGCTCCGACCAGATCAGAAAGTGCTGCAGCGGTTCGAAGACAGATTCGATGCCGTCGCCGTAGGCGCGGGTGAAGCTGCGAAAGCCTTCATCGATTGCCTTCTTGAGGTCACGCAGCGAATCCGGATTCATTGCCGGAAATTTGTTGAACCATTCCATGTCGATCCCCTTCCAGCCCCTGCCGATCTAGTGCCGACTTTTAGGCTCATAACGTCAATCCCGCTGCGAGCATTCGTTGCAACGGATCCGAGACAGACGAGAAGGACGGCACGTCGGGGACGTGCCGTCCTTTCCCGTTGGTCAGACGATCAGAGAGCCGCCTTGATCTTTTCGGCGGCTTCCGGCGAGACCCAATCCTTCCAGAGCGCTTCGTTCTCCTGGAGGAAGTGCTTGGCGCCGTCGTCACCGCTCGCTTGGTTGTCGGTCATCCACGCCATCAACTTGTTGACCGTGTCATTGCTCCAGGCGCGCTTGTTGAGATAGGCCATGACGTCGTCGCCAGCACGTTCGGCAAAAGCCTTGGTCACCAGCGTCTGCACCTTGTCCTTTGGCCAGTCGTTCTTCTTCGGATCCGGGCAATCGGCGACGGTGTTGCAGCGCTTCCATTCTGCAGCGTCGTAGGGAACGCCGTGCTCGAGCTTCACCATCTCGTACTTGCCGAGCAATGCGGTCGGGGCCCAGTAGTAGCCGAGCCAGCCTTCCTTGCGTTCGTAAGCCTTGGCAATAGAGCCGTCGAGGCCAGCCGCCGAGCCGGTGTCGACCAGCGTGAAGTTTGCAGCCTCTCCACCATAGGCCTTGTAGAGCTGACTGGTCACAACGGTGCCGCCCCAGCCCTGCGGGCCGTTGTGAACGGCGCCCTTGCTCTTGTCTTCGGGATCCGGGAACAACTCAGGATGCTTGAACGCATCGTCGATCGTCTTGATGTCCGGGTTGGCATCGGCGATGTATTTCGGGATCCACCATCCCTGAACGGCGGCATCGGAGAGTGCCACGGCGGCACCGATGAGCTTGCCTTCCTCGATACCGCGATTGACGACGTCCGGCAGCAGGTCGACCCAGCCTTCCGGCGCCAGATCCGGCTCGCCCTTCTCGGTCATCGACGTGATGGTCGGAACCGTGTCGCCCACGATGACTTCAGCGTTGCAGCCGTAACCTTCCGTCAGGATCAACTTGTCGAGTGCAGCAAGCACCTCGGCGCTTTGCCAGTTCATGCTGGCGATGGTCACGTCGCCGCATTCGGCGCGCGCAGCGCCCGTCATGGCCAAAAGGCCTGCGACGAGGCAGGTGGAAGCAAGAAGATGTTTCATGTCCGTTCCCTCTTCATTGCGGCATTTGTTTTTTTGCAACGGGGTGCCGCCTGGCCCCGTTGCTCTGCACGCGCGGAAACATTGCAGCTACGGGTCAATCTGACCCCGTCGTGCCTTCGTGTTTTGCGGGTGACCAGTGCACCACCATTGACAGGAGGTTTCAAGATAATCGAGGCGGTCGAGAAAGACCGCGCATGTGGCTTGCGCAAAGAGCTGCACGTCCGGCACATGTCCCAGCCGAGGCGTGCATGCTCCGACCGGGGGAGGAGATATGTCTGCTCGACGCTTGCCTGTTCCAGATAGAGGCTCCGAAATAAGAATTCGTATGCGGCCAGGCGACCAATTGGCAGCCGAGTTCATACATCTGCGAACAGCCTTCATAATATTCGAAATTCCCGGGCGTCGCTTGCCTGTGTTCGTCGTGTGAGGGGTAAAATTGCGACTTCGTCCCGTCAGGTGAACCCAACGGGCGGCATGCGTTTTCCCAAGATCGCGCAGAGGTGTCGTCTGTCCAAGAATAACGGCAACGCTCGGGCTAAACGACGCCTCTCGTGCCTCTTGTACCTTTGCCCGCAACGCCGATGCTGTCTGCGCCTCGACCGGGACCGCCACCGGGGTCACGCTGCCCGGTTGCAGGCCCGTGGCGAGCCCTTCTGCCCCACACGGAAGGTCTGTTGCCTCCGCGCTCGCGGCAAGCCCGGCTTCGAATTCCTCGCTCGCCTGTCGCCAATGGCGTTCGTGTTCACCGTCCGGTCGGCCCTCCTGCTCCCATATCTCGTAGGCTCGGCTACGGACGTGCTCGTCTCTGTCTTGCTTTTGCATGTCTATCTCCGATCTCCTTGGGAACAGCGGAGCGGACCGCGCTCCCCCACATCGACGCTTCGTATGTGTCCGCTCGCATCGATCGTTCTCCGTCCAATAGCGAGCATGCACAAACACGAAAGCTGAAACCTGTCTTCATGCCCCAATGTTCCCGGACCGGACTTCGTTTGGCACCGTGCCCCGCGGAACAATGAACGACGCAGAGGGTTGCCTTTGCGGCAAAGCTGCAGGGAGAAACGCGTGGCCGCACAAGGTGGATCGAGGACCGTCATCTATGCCGCTCTGGCGGGGAATGCGCTGATTGCGGCGACGAAGTTCGCCGCCGCGCTCTTCACCGGCAGTTCGGCGATGTTGAGCGAGGGCGTCCACTCTGTCGTGGACACCGGCAACCAGCTGCTAATGCTGCACGGCCTGCGCAGGGCCGCAAGCCCCCCCGACGAGACGCATCCACTCGGCTACGGGCGGGAAGTCTACTTCTGGAGCTTCGTCGTCGCGCTATTGGTCTTTGCGGTGGGTGCCGGCGTATCGTTCTACGAGGGCATCGTGCATCTGCTCCATCCGGTGCCGGCACAAAATATAACGGTCAACTATGTTGTCATTGGCCTGTCGGTGGTGTTTGAGGGATCTGCGTGGTTTTTCGCGCTGCGGCACTTCCGGCGCGAGAAGGGTCGTCAGAGCTACCTCGCTGCCGTCCGACGCAGCAAAGATCCTACCATCTTCACCGTGCTGTTTGAAGACTCCGCCGCCCTCCTCGGCTTGCTGATCGCCTTCATCGCCATCACCGCCGCGCACGTCTTCGAGATGCCTCTCCTCGACGGGATCGGCTCGATCGGTATCGCTCTTGTGCTCGCAGCAACGGCGATCTTTCTTGCGATCGAGAGCAAGGGTTTGCTGATCGGGGAGCAGGCGCTACCGGCGGTCCGGCGCCGCATATCGGAACTTGCGGCATCCGACCGCGACGTCGCCGGTGTCGTCGACATCCTCACGGTCCATCTCGGTCCGTCTGACGTGGTGGCGGCAATCGACGTTGAATTCCATGACGAACTCAGAACGCCGGAGATCGAAGCATCCGTGAACCGAATTCAGGAAAACGTTCGCTCCGAACTGCAGCAGGTTTCGTCCATCTTTATCAGACCACGTTCGCGACCATCACAGTTCGGATGATTGCGTCTCACTCTTGTGGCCCCGATGTGGCATCGGACCATTCCTGCAAAGTGCTTGGGGCATTACGCATCCTCGTCCTCAATCAGTTCCTCGCCACTCTCGGAGTCCATCGTCCGGTCGGTATCAGCTTCGGCATACCTGTTGAGAAGTCCGGCATCCTCGAGCGCCTCAATATCGGGCAGATCCCGCAGGGTCTCGAATCCGAAAGTGGAGAGGAAATGCTTGGTCGTCACATAGGTGTAAGGTGCACCCGGCGCCGGGCTTCGTGGCCCGGACGCGAGAAGACCTGCCGCCTTCAGGCCGGCAATCGTATCGCGGGAAATCTCCTTGCCGAAGATCTTCGACAGTTCACCACGTGTGACCGGCTGGAAGTAGCCGACGGCCATGATCACCGCAGCCTCGTGCTGGGAGAGCGCGGCACCGGCCGAACGGGTCGGAACGGCGGCAGCACGGATGGCCGGCGCGTAGCTCGCTCTCGTACGGTGTTGGAAACCGCCTGCGACAAAGACGATCTCGTACGGCCGATCGCGTAGTTCCTCACGAAGATCGTCAATCAGGAGATCAATGCTGCATCCGGAACCAACGACCTGCGCCAGGGTCTCGCGAGAGACCGGCTCGACCGAGGCAAAGATGACGGCTTCCACCCGCATCATCCATTCGCGCCAGCGCGCGGCCGGCGAGGTATGCGCGAGCTCTTTGTCGAACGCGGAGGCTTCGCTCCCCTTACGTCGCTTCACCGTCCGTTCGGCTGTTGTTGCGCCGGTCATCGTCACAACCCGTAGATCCGGAAGGTCGGACGACCGGAAAGCTCCCGGATCGCGCCGAACGCCTCGAGCCTTTCGAAGAGCCGACGGCCTGCCCAGCGGGAAAGACCCGTGCCCGGCAGCGACGCCGCGACAGCGTCGTCGGAAAGCAGTCGTTCAATAACGCCTTCCCGCCCTTTCGTTCGAACCTTCGGTGAAACAGTCATCAGGCTCCCGGCTCGCCGCTCAATCTCCGCTGCAAGCCGCAGCGCATCCGGTACCTGCAGGGCAAGCGCCAGACAGACGGCGCGGGCGAAACCCTCGTCACCCGGCCGGCTGCGGCCGCCGCCTGCGGCGCGGAATGCCGCCCCGTAGCGTGCCTGCGTGAAGAGCGGAACCGGCAGCTCCAGATGGATGAGCCGCGCGAGCACCCAGTCTGCCAGCCACCATGCGAGGACTTCGGCATCCGGCCGCATCGCAACGACCCGTTCAACGAGCGCGGCGATGACGATCGGCACCGCTCGTCGCGACTGCAACAATTCGTCGATGAAGGCGGGAACGTCGGCGAGCGCCTCATCCCAACGGAGGGCGAGCAGATCGGCGACTTCCCGAATTGTTGTTTCCGTCATCGCAGCCTTGCGCGATGCGAGTCTTCTATAGGCCACAAGAACCCGTCCTGCCGGTCCGGGATCTCCTCCGGGAGGACAGAGAAGCACGGCATCGCGAAGTGATGTTTCATCCTCCTTGCGTCCCATCAGGCGGACTGCGGCATGGGCCGACGCGAGCGCCAGCCGATTGCGCCAGCAACCCGCCCACGCGGGGGTTTCGCGTACGCGCTCGTAAAGCATCGTCAGTGCCGCGCCGGCCATGAAAGATGCATCCACCTCGCCATCTACCGTACCACGTGCCTGTGCCCAGATCGGCACAGCGGCGGGCCGGGACGAAGCAACGGTCGACGAATCAGTGAACGAATCCATGAAGCGCAGCATAGCGGAGATGTGCGCTTTTCAATACCGTTTGTGTTAAAAGCGCACAGCTTGCCGACGGGAAACTACGAACGATAATCGGACTTGGCTTCTTGTTTGGCCGCGCACGTGGCTGTATTCTATCCGCAACAGAGATAAACGCCCCTAAAATGCCCGAGAAAGCCACCACCACAACGAAACATAAGCCAAGCAGGAGCGACCGTCTACGCGGCGCCTGCGCACTTGACGCAGATACGGCACCGTCGTCCACAGAAGCAAACCGTGCGCACGGAATCCCGAAAGAGCCCGCATCCTCGCATACGCGTCGCGCCTATGCGTCAGACTGGAAGCATTTCGCGGCATGGTGCCGACGGGAAGCCGCCCCTCCCCTGCCCGCCGACCCACAGCTTGTCGCTCGCTATATCCGCGCCTGTGCTTCGGGTGAAGGGCGCCAGGACGGGCGAGCCAATTCCGTTGCCACGATCGAGCGGAGACTCTCGTCGCTGACATGGAACTATGCACAGCGTGGCTTAACTCTCTCCCGCCAGGACCAGACGATCATGTCCGCGCTCGCCGATGCCCGCAGCTCCGGCGGCCCGCCCGCCCCTCGCAAGGAAACGTTGACGCAGAGCGACCTTGCCTCGATGCTGGAAACCCTCGACCGTGGCAGCCTCAAGGGACTGCGTGATCGAGCCATTCTGCTGCTCGGCTTCGCTGGCCGCCTCGCCCGCGCCGAGATCACCGGGCTGGATGCCGGACCGGATGAGAGCGACGACGGGTGCGGCTGGGTTAAGTTCGGCCCCGAGGGCCTCACGATCAACGTCAATGGGAAGGCCGGTCAGCGGCAGGTCGAAATTGCATACACCTCCGACGAGGCTTCTTGTCCTGTCACGGCTCTCAGGCTCTGGATGCGGCTCGGCAGGATCACCAATGGTCCGATTTTCCGTCGGGTGCTCCGCGGAGGTAAGATCGTCGGGAAGACGCGGCTGCACGATCAGGAGGTGGCACGTCTGGTCAAACGCTCAGCCCTTGCAGCAGGCCTGAGAAACGGACGTACAGAGACCTCGTCAGCCGGGCTGTTTTCGAGCCGCTCGCTGCACCTTTGAGTAGATCCGGGCCCGCCAGATGATGCTCTATGGGCGGTACCTGTGTCGAACTCACGCCGCGGGCTCCCGCTCAAGATCGTGCTTGGCCGTCAAACGCGGCCGGCGTCTTTTCTCGTCCGAAAGACGGGAGAGGCAGACTGTCACCTTGACGTGAGCAGCCATGAACCGCTTTTTTGCTATATGAGAGCACTCGTGCTAGCGAAACGCTGTTGAAGGAATGGCAATGTCCAACGTTATCGAGTTCAAGCGGCCGCCGAAGCCAAAAGAAGAGAAGAAGGCAAAGCCGGCAGTTCGCAAGGCCTTGCTGTTTTCTGGGATTTTTCTGGCCTTCGTTGCTGTCTGGGCATACTACGCCTATCTCGCCTGACCTGGTGAACGATGGTCGCTGTTTCCGAGGTCCCTATCCCGTGGCTACCGGACACCCCATCTATACCGATGGTAGCGCTTGCAAGTCTTGCGGCCCGCCAATAGCTTGTCATCTCTTCCTCAAACCCGCCGCAGTCTCATCCCATGCAAGCCTACATCAGAAGCCTCGCCGATCGTCACCGGACAGAAGCCAGTGACCGACATCTCGCATTCTACCTGACCTTCGTCGCAGGCGCGGCCAATGCCGGCGGCTTCATGGCCGTCCAGCAATATACGTCCCATATGTCCGGCATGGTCTCGTCGATGGCCGACAACCTCGTCCTCGGCAATCTAGAGTTCTTCCTGGGTGGCCTTTCCGCGCTCGTGGCCTTTGTTCTCGGCGCCGCGACCTCGGCGATCCTGATCAACTGGGCGAAGCGCAAGGATCTCCATTCCCAGTATGCCTTGCCGCTCGCCTTCGAAGCCTTCGCCATGGCAGCCTTCGGGCTCTCGGGGCTGCTGGACGGTATCCTGACCGCGGTCACGGTCGCCCTCCTCTGCTTCATCATGGGCCTGCAGAATGCGATGATCACCAAACTTTCCGGCGCACGTATCCGGACAACCCATGTGACCGGTCTGGTGACAGACGTCGGCATTGAGATCGGCAAGCTCTTCTATCGCAACAGCCCCGAGGTGAAAGGCCGTCCGCCGGTGATAGCGGACCGGGACAAACTGCGACTGCTGTCGAGCCTGATCAGCCTTTTCTTCATCGGAGGCATCTGCGGGGCTGTTCTCTTCAAGACACTCGGCATTCCTGCCGCGGTGATCCTGGCTTTGCCGCTCATGCTCTTTGCCGCCTTCCCGCTCGTGAGCGATCTGCAGTCGATCCGGCAGCGCTGGACCTGATCGCTTCGCCCCCTGCTGGTTTGCTCTCACCGGAACCTGATCCAGGGCGGTGCTGGCCTTCGCACCTTGTCGTGACAAGAGCAGACAGCATTGGACCGACGGAGAAGACACCACGGCGCGCCTTGGCCGTCAGGTCCCTCAGATAACCACCCGCCGTATTGATGTGCCCTGCTCGTTCGAGGATGCAGGCCATGACGATCGCCGCATTCTCGGGTCCCATGGCTTCAGAGGCCTCCTGATACGCCGATGGGCTGACCCCTAGCATTGAGCGGACGACGACAGCAGCTGAAATGAGGTCGCGCCAACTGCTGATGACACCACCTTGGCCGTACATTGCGATATCCGGGCAGGCTCTGAGGACGAAACTAAGCGGAAATGTGGTCGGTCGTATCTCGGTTGGAGACGAACGGTGCGTGGATTCCTCCTCATGCGTTGTTTCAACAGCCTCTTCAGATTCATAGATGGATTCGGATTCTGGATTCTCTATGTGGCGCTCATTTTGACGATCATTGGCGCTCAAAACCTGAGAATTGAGATGAATTTCCAGCAACTTGACCACCTGAACGCGGAGTTCTTCCAATCCGTGGACCGCAGCGGTCAGTTCGTCGGCTGACGCGACGCGGCCAACCTTGGACGCGATGTTGGAGTAGTGCTGCTCAAGCGCCTGCCACCCGCCCGGAGTTTCTGCGGCGATGGCCGCGGACATGAGTTTGGCGACGTCCCTGCGCGCTAGGGAAAACCGTTCGCGCAGGACGCGGAGCCGCTGACGCTCGGTGGCTACTCGCTGGGCCAGTTGTGCGAATTCCTCGGCTCTCGTGAGAAGAGGAGCGAGGCTGAAGCCGTAGGCCTGCTCGATTGCGCCGCGGCTGTCCTTTCGCGCGAAGCGCTTGCCGTTGGGGCTGTCCTTGCGGATGACGATCCCCGCATCAACTAGGGCAGCGAGATGTCGGCGAAGCGTTGAACCTGCGATACCGTGGGCTCTGATGCTCAGCTGCGCGTTGGAGGGGAAGACGACAAGACGCCCGCATTCGCCGAGCTGCTGCTCGGGATAGAAGGAAAGCAGCGCATGCAGGATGGCAAGCGCTCGGTCGCCGAGACCCAACAATGTACGAGCCTCGCTGATGTCACGAAAGACATGCCATTTATCGACAGCGTTGTGCGCCGGGGGATTTGCCGAATCCAGCTGGCCTTTTAGCAAGGCAAGCGTCATCGGCCGCCGCCCAAAAGGCGTCGTCACACTTCCACGTTCCATTTTCTTTCACCTTTGATCAGGCAAAAGACGTCCGCTCACCAAAATCGGTGCCAAAGACTCTTGACTATGATTCGTGGAAATGAGAATCTCAGCTTGCTACACCTGAGAAGGGCTTCCACGACGGCAACGTTTGGGGGCCTTTTTCTTTTGCGCGCTAATCTCCTTCGTTCGTCATTTCGTCCATGAACTCGGCGTAGAGCCGGTCCAGGTTCTCCGACAGGTACTTGCCGAAGCGCGAGGCGTTCTTTGCCTTCATCGCGAGCGTGAACGCCTTGCCGGTATTCGATATCTGCGCGGAAACGCCTTTGTCGGCAGGCTGCCAGAGCAGCTTCGCGGCGGGCATTTCCGTCTTCTTAACGCTTTTTCCAGACCGGTTGAGAGCTGAAAACAGGGCATTGAACCGTTCGTCGCTTTCGAGGCTGGCAAAATCCGCGCCCTCAGTGAGGGATTGCACCCTCTCGCCGTTCGACGCCTTGCCAACCAACAGAGAAAGCTCGACCCAACGCTCGCGTCCAACGGACGGGGCAGGGCCAATCCGTTCGACGACCTCGCCCGGGATGCGGTCGGTGACAGACATCATCTTCGATACTGTTGCCTGATTGGCGGCAAGCGCTGAGCATATGACATTTCGGTCGTAGCCGAGATCGAAGAGCCTGCGGGCGAACAGGGCGCGTTCGATGAACGTCAAATTCGCCCGAGCGGAATTCTCCTGCCCCTGGGCGATGACGTGAGATTTGTCGTCCAGCTGTTTGACGACAGCGCGGACGGGCCGAGCGAGCTCGCGGGCTGCTCGCACACGACGGTGGCCGAAAACCACCTGGTAGCGCCCGCTGAGGGTAGGGTGCGGCCGCAGCAGAACGGGGGTATCCTGTCCCCGCTCCTCAATCGCATGCTTCAGTTCCTCGAACTGTTCGGATGCGTCTTCCAGGCGATCTGAAACGAATGAGCCCTCGATCAACTTCGGATCGATCTCGACAACCGCTTCGCCTTCAAGGAACTTGTCGGCCTGCTTTGCCAACTCGTCCAGCGACCGGATCATGTTCTTGGATGCGCCGCGCATGGGATAGGCGGTGTTGGACGGTTGCGACGTGGATGCGCTCTCGGGCGCGACCAATCCGGCCAAAAGATTTTTG
The DNA here is from genome assembly GCF_014126615.1 of Ciceribacter thiooxidans. Classification (NCBI taxonomy): domain Bacteria; kingdom Pseudomonadati; phylum Pseudomonadota; class Alphaproteobacteria; order Hyphomicrobiales; family Rhizobiaceae; genus Ciceribacter; species Ciceribacter thiooxidans. The sequence continues at coordinate 439,126 of NZ_CP059897.1, read as the reverse complement.
CGTGCCATCTATTCTCTCCGTTTCTCGCGCATCGCTCTGAAAACAAACGCGAAAACCTCGTTTTTGTCAGCTGACAACTCAGCGGCCCCACGACTTGTGGATGAGGTCGCAGATTTCAGTGTTCACCGATTCGAGCGACTCCATTGCCCGTTCGTAGGTGGAACGGGTCATCTGGCTCTTGTCGATCTCATAGAGCGTCTGCTTGGTGATCCCGGCATCGGACACCGCCGTGGACTTGAGCATGTGGTTTTTCAGCACATATTGGTGGAAGAGCGTCTGCATGAATCCGACCATCTGGGCCTGTGGAACATCCATAGGCTCGTAGCGGGTGATCAGGTAGCGATACCATTCGAGATTGACCTCGGCGCCGGCGTCTCGGATCGGTTTCAGGATGCCACCGAGCATCAGCAGGAACTGTCCCATAGACATGACGTCGAGCATCTGGGGGTGAATGGTAATAAGAACGCTCGTTGCGGCGGTCAGGGCGGTGATGGTCAGATAGCCGAGCTGTGGCGGGCAATCGATGACTACGACGTCATAGCGATCGTCGACTTCCGATAACGCGCGGGAGATGCGCGTGAAGAAGGTCTTGCCCTCGTTCGACGAACGGTTCGACATGGCAAGTGGTGTGTCGTACTCGAATTCCTGCAGCTCGAGATTGGCCGGCACGATATCGAGGCCAGGAAAATTCGTTGGCTGGATGATGTCAGCGATCGAACGCTTTTCGTCATCGTACCGGATCGCCTCGTAGAGCGAGGGCATCTGGTCGAGTTCCGGCTGGAAGCCGTGGAGCGAAGAGAGCGAGGCCTGCGGGTCGAGGTCTACCGCAAGAACGCGGTGGCCCGTCAGTGCGAGATACTGCGCGAGATGGGCGGCAGTGGTGGTCTTGCCCGACCCGCCCTTGAAGTTCACGACGGCGATGACTTGCAGCCGCTCGCCCGGTCGCCGATGAGGAACATAGTTCTTCGATTCCGAGCGCCCATGCTGATCCAGGTAATGGCGCAGCTCGATCATCTGCTCGGCAGAGTAGGACCGTCGCCCGGAAGAAGATGTCTGGGGGAGGGGGCCTTTGCCCTCCAGGTGCAGCTTCTTCAGCGTGCTTTGCGACACGCCAATATAATTGGCGACCTCTGCCAGCGAGAATGAGCGGAGGTTCTTGCGTGCATTTGGTGGAAAACGCTGCACGCTGAGCAGGTGAAGTTTCTTGGAAATCAGGTCGCCCTGTTCGAGAATGAGATCCTCGAAGTGCAGGGAGTCGTCGGCAGCCAAGGATGGTTTGGTGCTCATTATGCGCTTGCTCTCAAATAACGGTATTCAGGCTATTCTTGCCCCTTAACCGTTATTATCTGCGATTCTCTGCCAGAGACAAGCCGGGGGGTCGGCTATCGGTGCAGGCGGACCATCGGCAACCCGGTCGGGCGTGGCGAGCGCGGCGGATTCGCCATATGTTTCCGTTCCTTAGGTCATAGCCGCACTGGAGGCTTTATCCAGGCGCGTCTCTGGTCATCGACAGCTGCGGCGCCTGGCTGCGCTGCGATTCAGCCCCGGCGTATCGAGAATCACCGCGACTCACCCGACTCACTAAGACCCGCTCTGCGGTTCCCCGCCATTGTGACGAGTTCCGTTGTTGCTTGCCAGTCACCCTCTGTCCGCCGGGCGGGAGACGCAGGGGAGATATCTCCAGGCGCCGTGCGGCGGCGGCGCCACCCCCGCGCGGATCCAGGAGAAGTATTGCCCGTCGGGTGAGCGTAAGGGGTGATACCAGGTCACCCCTTCGACGATGCTGATGGCGGACCGGGCAACGCTCTAGTGCCCGGCGCGATGGCAATTGTCCATATCGCGCAAAAACGTCGTCTCGGGACGTGTCAGCCCTTGCGGCGCCGGGCGAAAAGAGGGATGATTTTGATGCTTGCGGCGGCCGACCATCGGCTGGACTTGGCCCTTGCCTCGACCGAAGGCGAAAATCATGGAAAAGAGCACATTATCGTTCGTTAAACAGAGGCGACGGGCCGTGCGGTTTTCGTCCCGGTTTGGTGACAAACTGCACATAGTGCGCGGTACACCAGGGTGCACGCAGCACCGGTGAGGCCAGGAACGCCCATGGTCAGCCAAGGCACCAACGCCGGCTCTATCGGCGTGACCCAGCGTCGTCGACGATCGTTGTGAGCGGCGGATCGGAAGGGTTGCTGCCGATCTGCGGGCTCTTCGAGTCGGCGCACTCAAGTGATCTCGCAGCTGGGCCCGAGTGTCAGCAAGGCACGGCGGAACTCCCGTTCGCTCAACACCACTTCGCCAGCTCCGAGCGCACTGGCATGTCCGAGCGCGCGGGAGGTCAGGATCTGGGCAGTTTCGACGGCCCGGTCCAGCGCCAGGCCGTGCCCCAGTCCCGCGATGATAAGAGCCGCGAAGAGATCACCGGTCCCGGGCAGGGCGACCGGCAGGTGTCGCGTCGGATGACGGCTGATACCGTCGGAGCTGAGGATGACGCTTTCGATATGCCCGCCGGGCGTATCATCGAGAGCGCAGCCGGTGGCGATCAGTCTGCCCTGTACCGAGATGTGCAGAGCCTGCCTTGCCGCTTCGAGGTCGGCGAGCGTTGTGATCTCGCGGCCGGTGAGCCAGGTGAGCTCGAACGGGTTGGGTGTTGCAATATCTGCCATCGGCAGCAGTCGCGCGCGCATCACGTCGGCAATTGCCTCGGGTACATAGAGCCCGGGACCGGCATCACCCATGACCGGGTCGCAAAGATAAATGAGGTCGGGGTTTGCTGCCTTCGCCTCGGCCACGAAATCCGCGACCATGAGCGCCACGTCAAGCGAACCTATGTAGCCCGTCAGGATGAATGCCGCTCGCTCCGGCAGAGCCCGCTCCCGCGCGCCCTGCAACAGGTCGGAGAAGAACTCCGGCGGCAGGGCATGGCCGCGGAGCGTCGGATAATTGGGGGTGTTCGAGAAGACCACGGTGGGGATCGACGCCACCTCGAGCCCCGCTGCCTGCATTGGAAACAGGGCGGCGGAATTGCCGACGTGGCCGAAGACCACCTGGCTCTGGATCGAGATCACGAAAGGGGGGCGGGTCATGCGGTACCATCCAGTCTGTTGCTCCAGTCCTCGACCCGGCCGCTCTCCAGCCGGCGGACAGCATATTTGCGCCAGCCTTCGGCCAGCACATCGAGCGCGGCGATGCCCGCCAGTTCGCGCAGGTTCAGCCGGTCGACATAGAGCGCCTGCCAGAGTCGGCGCAGGGTCCAGTCGGGAGCGGTCCGATCGATCAGCTCCAGCCGGTCTCCGGACCGCACGACGCCGGGCTGCAGAACCCGGTAATACCAGCCGGTGCGGCCGGTCTGTTGCACTAGGCGAGCCATGTCCGGCACGTCGAACCGGCGGTTGAGTTTCCAGCAGGGTTGCCGTCCCTGGGATACCTGCAGGATGGCTGTGCCGAGCCGGAAGACGTCTCCCACTGCGACGGTGCTTTCTGTGAGACTGGTCGTTGAAATGTTCTCTCCGAAACCGCCGGGCGTGAGCAGCGGGGGCAGGGGGCCGAGCTCGTTGCGCCACGCGGCGTAGTGATCGAACGGATAGTGATGCATCGCCTTCTCGATCCCGCCATGCACGCGACGGTCAGCCTGTTCGTCGCCTTCGAGCCCTTCACGGCCGAGGGCGAGCGGCCGGTCCGGCGGTGTCTTGACGATTCCGCTGAGGGCACCGCTGCCGGGCAGGGGGCTGGCGCGGCCTGTCAGGAGTGTGGCCGTGATCATATCCGCAGCCCCCGCAACCATGTATTGAGCATGGCCTGTCCCGCGATCCGCAGGGAAGGGCCGTTCTCTTCTGCGGCGCGCCGAAGATCCTCGGGGCGGATGCCGGCGTGTGCAAGTTCCACGCTGTGGCCGATCAGCCAGCGTTCGAAGGTCGGCAATTCCCCGGCCTCCGGATGAAACTGCAATCCCAGCACGTTCGGCGCCAACGCGAAGGCCTGCGTGGCGCAGGCCGAGGTCGTCGCGAGGTTTTCCGCCATGGCTGGTGTCTCGAAGGCCTCGCCGTGCCAATGCAGGACCGAAACGCCATCAAGGGCCGCGAGCGGCCCCTTGCGTCCTGCCTCCGTCAGTTCCAGCGGAGCGAATCCGATTTCCTTGCCGGGCATGGGTGCCACCTTTGCGCCGAGCGCTGCCGCCATGAGCTGCGCGCCGAGGCAGATACCGAGCGTCGGCCGGCGGGCGGCGAGGCGCGGTGCGAGCCATTCGCGCTCCGCCGTCATGGATGGATAGGCCTGCTCGTCGTTCACGCCGATCGGACCGCCGAGAACCACGACGAGGTCGGCGTCCAGCGGATCGGGCAGGGGGTCGATGCCGGCTTCGATCAGGACAGGCCGATAGCCTTCATCCTCCAGAACAGGGGCAAAGCTGCCGAGGTCTTCGAAGGTCAGATGGCGCAGGATAAGAGCGGATTTCGACACGGATGTCCTCTTGCGTTTCCGTGCCGGTCTCGCAGATAACTGGCCCATACAGGAGTTCCAGTTTGTGGAATATTGATAGGCCGGATTGGTATGGCACGTGACCCGCTTTCCCTGGATATCGACAGGACACCTCGCGGTCCCCTCTTTCTGGCAATTGCCGACGCGATCATCCGCGATATCACTCGCGGCCGACTGGCGCCCGGTGTCCGCCTACCGGGAACGCGCGCGCTCGCGCGAGAGCTCGGGGTGCATCGCAATACCGTTGACGCCGCCTATCAGGAACTGCTGACGCAGGGGTGGCTTCGTGCCGAACCGGCACGGGGCACATATGTCGCCGAGGACCTGCCTCAGGGGATGGTGGCTTCGCGCATCGTGCCGCTTCCGCACCAGACAGCGGAAGTCCGCCCGGCATTGGCTTTTACCGATGGTGCACCCGACCCCAAATTGGTGCCGAACAAGGCGCTGGCGCGTGCCTTTCGCCGGGCGCTTTTGTCTCCGGCGTTTCGGGCCGGGGCGGACTATGGAGACGCGCGCGGCACGCTTGCCCTGCGCGAGGCGCTCGCCGCCTATCTCGCCTCCGACCGCGGCGTGGTTGCGGACCCTGCACGCGTGCTGATCGCACGCGGCAGCCAGATGGCGCTGTTTCTGGCGGCGAGAGCGGTCATCGAGCCTGGTCAGGTGATTGCCGTGGAGGAGCCCGGCTACCCGCTCGCCTGGGAGGCGTTCCGCGCCGCCGGGGCGAGCGTCCACGGCATACCGGTCGATGCCGGCGGGCTGTCAGTCTCCGCGCTGGAGGCTGCCCTGAGGTGCGATCCACGCATCAGGGCAGTCTATGTCACACCGCACCACCAGTATCCGACCACGATCACCATGGGCGCGGCACGGCGGCTGCAGCTCCTGGACCTGGCGCAGCGTCATGGTATCACGCTGATCGAAGACGATTACGACCACGAGTACCGGTTCGAGGGGCGCCCGGTCCTGCCCCTTGCGACCCGCGCGCCGGCGGACCTGCCGCTGATCTATGTCGGCTCTCTCTCCAAGCTTCTCTCTCCGGGTATCCGGCTGGGCTATGCCGTGGCGCCGGAGCCCTTGCTCTCTCGGATGGCGACGGCGCGAGCGGCGATCGACCGACAGGGCGATGCTGCGCTGGAAAGCGCACTCGCCGAGCTGATCCGTGATGGAGAACTCGGACGTCATGCCCGCAAGGCGCGCCGGATCTATCGCACCCGCCGCGATTTCCTGGCCGGGGCCTTGTCGCAAGAGTTGGGCACACGAGTGGCATTCGAACTGCCGGCCGGCGGGCTGGCGCTTTGGCTGCGGAGCGAGGACGTGAAGGTTGATGTCTGGGCCGAGCATGCCGCCCGGGCTGGCCTGGCCTTGTTGCCGGGTACGCGCTTTGCTCTCAATGGTCTCCCACCACAGGCTTTTCGTCTTGGCTTTGCGGCTCTGGACGAGGTGCAGATTCTCCGGGCGGTGCGGATCCTCGCGCGAAGTTGGCCTGGTTGAGCTGGTTAGCGGCGACCTCTTGGCGGGTGGACCATCCCGCCTGAACCGTTCGCCGCATTGTCCCACCGTGCCGGTGTTGATCTGCTCAAAAAAATAAAAAACATTTGCGCCGATCGCAGTATGTCTATAATCATAAAAAACATACTGTCTGGGAGGACAAATGAGCAGTCAATGGACATCGGTCCGTCGCATGATGAGCGGCGTGTGCGTGGAGCCGGGCGAGTTTCGTCTGCTGGAAAGAGATCTTCCGGTCGCCGCGCCCGATGGGTGGGTTCTCATCGACCTCGCCGCCGCAGGTATTTGCGGCACCGACTACCACATCTTCGAAGGAAAGCATCCCTATCTGGAATACCCGCGCGTGATTGGCCACGAGCTTTCAGGCTATGTGGCGGAAGATGCCGAGGGGTGGACGAAGGGTCAGCTCGTTACCGTCAATCCCTACATCGCCTGCGGCAAATGCCGGGCGTGCCTGCGCGGCAAGCCGAACTGCTGCATGGCGATCGGTGTCCTCGGAGTCCACCGGGACGGGGGGATGTGCGAGAGGATCGTGGTTCCGGCCGGCAATCTCTATGATGCGTCCAAGCTGTCGGAGCGAGACGCCGCCCTCGTCGAGTTTCTCGCGATCGGCGCACATGCCGTCCGCCGGTCCGAAGCGGCGCCCGGCGACCGGGTTCTCGTTACGGGTGCCGGACCCATCGGCTTGGGGGCGGCTCTCTTTGCGCGTCTGGCCGGCGCAGACGTCCACATGATGGACATGAGCGCGGAACGCCTCGAGGCGGCAAGGTCATTGGGTTTCACGCAGCTTCACCTGGCCGACCAGCCTCTCCTCGTCGGCGAACTTGAAGACGGCTTTGATGTGGTCTTCGACGCGACGGGGAATCCCAAGGCGATGGAGGCGGGTTTTCTTCACGTTGCCCATGGTGGAACCTATGTCCTTGTGTCGGTCGTCAAGGGAGATCTCACATTCTCGGACGCCGAGTTCCACAAGCGGGAAATGAAGCTCGTCGGCAGCCGCAACGCACAGGCGCCGGACTTCCTGCACGTGATCGAGGCCCTGTCCTCGGGTGCTGTCGAGGGCGGCAAGCTCGTGTCGACCGTTCTGTCTCTTGAAGAGCTGCCGGAGCGTCTGCCGGAGCTCGCGGCCGATCGGTCCGGCTTGATCAAGGCGCTGGTGGCCTTGCCGGCCTGGAGGTCGAACCATGAGTGAACTGATCAGGCTCGAGGCGATCGACAAACGTTTTCCTGGCGTGCATGCGCTGAAGGGTGTGAGCTTTGACCTCCTCGCAGGGGAAGTTCATGCTCTGATGGGCGAGAACGGCGCCGGGAAATCAACCCTGATGAAAGTACTGTCCGGTATATGGCAGCCGGACGGGGGAACGATCCGTATTGCCGGCGAAGAGGTCACCATTCCCAGTCCGCATGCCGCACAGGCGCTCGGCATCGGCATGATCCATCAGGAGCTTGCCCTGATGAACGACCTGACCGTCGCCCAGAATATCTTCATTGGCCGCGAGCCGCGCAAGCGCTTCTGGCGCCTCGACGAGGCGGCCATCAACCGGGCAGCCCAGGACATATTCTCGGCGATGAACATTTCCATCGATCCGAAGGCGGAAGTGCGGACCTTGTCGGTTGCGCAGCAACAGATGGTCGAGATTGCCAAAAGCCTCTCGCACCGGTCCCGCGTCCTTGTCATGGACGAGCCGACAGCCGCTCTGAACGACAAGGAAGTCCATGAGCTCTTCACGATCATCGAAAGGCTGAAGTCGGAGGGTGTCGGGGTCGTCTACATCAGCCACAAGATGGACGAGATCAAGAGGATCGCCGACCGGGTGACGGTCATGCGCGACGGTGCCTATGTCGGCACGGTCAGGGCTTCGGACACACCGATTTCAACGATCATTTCTATGATGGTCGGGCGCGAACTGGAAAATTCCGAGGTCGACATTCCCGACCTCACCAACGCGCCGATCGCCATGGAGGTCCGCGGGCTTTCGCGGGGAAGGGCGGTTCGGGACGTTGGCTTCTCGATCAAGGCAGGCGAGATTCTCGGCTTTGCCGGCCTGATGGGAGCTGGAAGAACCGAGGTCGCCAGACTGATCTTCGGCGCGGACCGGAGGGATGGCGGAGAGATTGTCGTTCACGGCAAAAAGGCTCCAATTAACAGTCCGAAGGATGCCGTGGCTGCCGGCATCGGCTATCTCTCGGAGGACCGCAAACACCTCGGTCTGGCGCTCGGACTCGACGTCACCGCCAATGTCGGCTTGCCCAATCTCGGACGCTTCTCCAACAGCTTCGGCGTGATCGCTGATGCCCAGCTCGGCGCGGTGACACGCGATTACGTCAAGAAGCTGAGTATCCGCACGCCCTCCGAGCGTCAGGAGGTCCGGCTGTTGTCAGGGGGCAATCAGCAGAAGGTCGTGCTCGCGAAATGGCTCCTGCGCAATTGCGACATCCTGATCTTCGATGAACCGACCCGCGGCATCGACATCGGCGCGAAATCCGAAATCTACAGACTTCTTCAGTCCCTCGCACGCGAGGGCAAGGCGATCGTCGTCATCTCCTCGGAACTTCCTGAGGTGCTCAGGCTATCGCACCGGATTGCCGTCATGTGCGAGGGGCGCCTGACGGGCATCCTCCCCGGCGGAAATGCAACGACACAAGAAGACATAATGCACCTGGCCACCCAGCGCCGGGAGGAAATGGGGGGAGAGGCAGCATGACGCTCACAGTACAGAACGGAAACGAGGCGAAGAAGCGGACATCCTCCGGCTTCCATCAGAAGCTTCTGGCTTCCGCCAGCCTGATCGTGATGCTGATTTTCTTCAGTCTGGCGTCCGACAAGTTTCTCCAAACCTCGAACCTCATCGGGATCCTTCAGGCGACGTCTGTCAATGGGGTCCTGGCCGTCGGGGTTACGATGGTCATCATCACAGGCGGTATCGATCTCTCGGTCGGGACGCTGATGACATTCACGGCGGTGATCGCCGGCGTCGTGCTGACATATCTCGGAATGCCGCTTCCGCTCGGCATCGCCGCCGCTGTCGGAGCGGGCGCGTTCTGCGGGTTCGTTTCCGGCACGCTCATCACCCGGATGAAGATCCCGCCGTTCATCGCGACCCTCGGTATGATGCTCATTCTGAAGGGATTGTCACTGGTCATCTCCGGGACGAAGCCGATCTACTTCAACGGAACCCCGGGCTTTTCGCAGATCTCGACCGGCTCGCTGATCGGCACCCTGTTTCCGTTTCTCCCAATCCCGAACGGCGTGCTCGTGCTTTTCGTCCTGGCGATCTTCGTGGCGTTCATTCTCAATCGCACGGCTCTCGGCCGCTACACCTTCGCTTTGGGTTCCAACGAAGAAGCTGCCCGGCTCTCCGGCGTGAACACCGATTTCTGGAAAACCTGCGTCTACAGCTTGTCGGGAGGGATCTGCGGGATCGCAGGCCTAATCATCGCGTCCCGTCTGAATTCAGCGCAACCTGCGCTCGGCCTCGGCTATGAGCTGGACGCCATCGCCGCGGTGGTCATCGGCGGAACGTCGCTGGCCGGGGGACGCGGGTCGATCCTCGGTACGATCATCGGCGCATTCATCATGTCCGTTCTTTTGAACGGGCTCCGGATCCTGTCGGTCGCGCAGGAATGGCAAACCGTCGTCACCGGGCTGATCATCATCCTGGCAGTCTACGCCGACATGGTTCGCCGCCAACGCATGTGAGGAGCAAGCAAATTATTTCCGAGAAGGACGATCAACGTCCCACAACGCAGTCTCAATCGTAGCAACGGCATATCGCCGAAAAATGGAGGAGTGAAATGATTACGAGACGTAGCATCATGGCAGCGCTGAGCGCGGCTGCCATCCTGAGCGCCGGAGGGGCGGCGTATGCTCAGGACAAGACCTATATTCCGCTGATTTCGAAGGGCTTCCAGCACCAGTTCTGGCAGGCCGTGAAGGCCGGCGCCGACAAGGCCGCGGCCGAATTCAACGTCGAAGTGACTTTCGAGGGCCCGGACAACGAAACCCAGGTCGACAAGCAGATCGACATGCTGTCTGCCGCACTTGCCAAGAACCCGCAGGCGATCGGCTTCGCCGCGCTCGACACCCAGGCTGCGATCCCGCTCCTGAAGCAGGCGCAGGATGCGAAGATCCCGGTTATCGCATTCGACTCGGGCGTCGACAGTGATATCCCTGCCACGACGGCAACGACCGACAACGTCGCTGCGGCAGCGCTTGCCGCCGACAAGATGGCCGAGCTGATCGGGGACGCCGGCAAGGTCGCCCTGGTGGTTCACGACCAGACCTCGCGGACCGGCATCGACCGTCGTGACGGCTTTGTGAACCAGATGAAGGCGAAGCATCCGAACATCGAGATCGTCGACATCCAGTACGGCGGTGGTGACCAGTTGCAATCGACCGAAATCGCCAAGGCGATCCTGGCTGCAAATTCGGATCTGAAGGGGTTCTTCGGCGCAAATGAAGGTTCGGCGATCGGCATCGTCAACGCCATCAAGGAAACCGGCACCAAGGGTGTGACCGTCATCGGCTACGATTCCGGTACGGCGCAGAAGCAGGCGATCAAGGACGGCGTCATGGCTGGTGCCATCACGCAGAACCCGGTCGGTATCGGCTACGAGACCGTCAAGGCAGCCGTCGCGGCGATCAAGGGAGAAAGCCTCCCGAAGACGATCGACACCGGCTTCTACTGGTACGACAAAACCAATATGGACAGCCCGGAAATCGCGGCCGTCCTCTACGATTGATCTAACCGGACCTGTCGGCCCGTCCTGTGCGGGCCGGCAGTTTCCCATTGCGGCAGAAATCTCATGAATCTCGGACTTGAAGGCAAAGTCATCGTCGTTACCGGTGGTGCGGCCGGAATCGGCGGCGCCATCACCGAAATGCTGGCGGAAGAAGGGGCTCGCCCCGTCATCTTCGCGCGGCGCCCTCCGGACCCTCAGTGGTTCGCCTCTCTCGGAGACAAAGCGTCATACGTCGAAGTCGAGCTTTCAAGCGACGACCAATGCCGCAAGGCGGTTGAAGAGACGCGCGAGCGCTTCGGCACCGTCTACGGTCTCGTCAACAATGCGGGCATCAACGACGGCGTCGGCATCGAGGCAGGGCCGGGGGCCTTCCGCGCCTCGCTCGAAAAGAACCTCATTCATTACTATACGTTGGTCCACCTTCTGGCGGACGATTTCCGCAAGTCCAGGGGTGCGATCGTCAACATCAGTTCCAAAACCGCCGTGACCGGCCAGGGCGGCACGTCGGCCTATGTCGCGGCGAAAGCTGCGCAGCTTGGTCTGACGCGCGAATGGGCCGCTGCGTTCGCAGGCGACGGTGTCCGTGTCAATGCGGTCCTCCCTGCGGAGGTGATGACGCCGCTTTACGAACGCTGGATTGCGACCTTCGACAATCCGCCGGAAAAGCTGGCGGAGATCACCTCACGCATTCCGCTCGGCCAGCGCATGACTGACGCGCGCGAAATTGCAGCCATGGTGGTCTTTGCGCTCTCGCAGCAGGCCCTGCATCTCACCGGACAGTGGCTTTTCGTCGATGGCGGCTATACCCATCTCGACCGGGCACTGGCGGGCGTGCGATAATGCGGGAGCAACCTGGAGCATGAATGGCGCGGACTGACGAACGGTTTCGAGAGGCGTTCAACGAAGCGCTCGACCTTTGCAAGACGATGACTGCAGGCGATCACCTGCCATCGGAAAACGATCTGGCCAAGCGGCTTGACGTCAGCCGCACGGTTGTGCGCGCCATTCTGGAAAAACTGCAGGACGCGAAGATCATCACCTGGGTCGGCCGGCAGAAGCAGCTTCTCAGGACACCGAGGGACAAGGATCGTCTGGAGGTCCAGACCGGCCAGATTACTGAGCAGCAACTCGAGCGGCAGTTTCTCGACTGGATCCTTCGCTTCGACGTTGCACCTGGAACGGCCCTGAACGTCGCGAAGCTCAGACGGCAATTTTCCGTCACGCCCCAGATGTTGCACGAATTCCTGGCATCGCTCAGCCGGTTCGGTCTTGTTCGGCGCCGACCGAAAGGGGGCTGGCAACTTCTCGGCTTCACGCCGGAGTTTGCGGTCGAGCTGTCGGAGTTCCGGATGATCCTGGAATTGAATGCGGTTTCTCATCTTGTGGGTCTGCCGTCTGACGATCCGATCTGGGCGCGGCTCGACGAGCTCGAGCGGAAGCATCGAGAGCTCGCCGCTGAGATCGACGAGCGGTTCCACGATTTTTCGTTGCTGGACGAAGAGTTCCACACGCTGATCGGCAGTGCGGTTCGCAACCGTTTCGCCGCGGAGTTCCAGAAGATCGTGGCGCTGATCTTCCACTACCACTTCCAGTGGGACAAGACGCTTGAACGCCAGCGAAACGAGGCTGCCATCGGCGAGCATCTGCGGCTGATTGCGGCATTGAAGGCGCGGGATGCGGCCGCCGCGCAGGCGGCGATGATCGACCATCTCAGCACCTCCAAACAAACTCTTCTTTCTTCGCTGCGCGTTCATGCGCTGGCCTGATACAGCATAGGGGGCGGAGGCTGTCCTCCGCCTTCCCTGAAGCCGGTTCAGCCGGCGAAGCGGTATTGCGAGAGCGTCTCGGCCTTCATCTCGATCGAGAAGCCGGGCAGCTTCGGCGGCATGTAGGCTGCATTCTCGATCCGGCACGGTTCGAGGAAATGCTCGTGGAGATGATCGACATACTCGATGACGCGGCCTTCCTTTGTGCCCGAGACGACGAGATAGTCGATCATCGAGAGGTGCTGGACGTATTCGCAGAGACCGACTCCGCCAGCGTGCGGCCAGACCGGTAGCTGGTACTTCGCCGCCATTAGGAGAACCGCCAGCACCTCGTTCAGCCCGCCCATACGGCAGCTGTCGATCTGGACGATGTCGATGGCGCCGCCCGCGATCATCTGCTTGAAGACGATGCGGTTCTGGCACATTTCGCCGGTGGCGACCTTGATCGGCGCGATCGCCTCGCGGATCTTCTTGTGACCGGCAATGTCGTCCGGGCTCGTCGGCTCCTCGATGAAGTACGGCTTATAGGGCGCGAGCTCCCTCATCCATTCGATTGCCTGTCCGACTTCCCAGACCTGATTGGCATCGATCATCATAAAGCGGTCGTCGCCGATCACCTCGCGGGCGATCCTGAGACGGCGTTTGTCGTCCTCGAGATCGCGGCCGACCTTCAGCTTGATGTGGGTGAAGCCCTCATCGACGGCTTCCTGGCACAGGCGGCGAAGCTTCTCATCGGAATAGCCGAGCCAGCCGGCCGAGGTCGTGTAGCAGGGATAGCCCTCCTTCTCGAGGATGGCGATGCGGTCGGCCTTTCCGGTCTCCGCCTTCCGCAGGATGTCGAGCGCCTCCTCGGGCGTCAGCGCGTCCGTCAGGTAGCGGAAGTCGACGATCGAGACGATCTCCTCCGGCGACATATCGGCGACGAGCCGCCAGACCGGCTTGCCGGCCTCCTTTGCCCAGAGATCCCAGACGGCGTTGACGACCGCGCCGATGGCGAGATGCATCGCGCCCTTGTCCGGTCCGATCCAGCGCAACTGGCTGTCGCCGGTGAGATAGTGCCAGAAGCGGCCCGGATTGGCCTTCACCCATTCGAGGTCGAGGCCGACGACGAGATGTTCCAGTGCGTCGATCGCCGCGCAGCAGATCTCGTTGCCGCGGCCGATCGTGAAGGTAAGGCCATGGCCTTCGAGTCCCGGCGTGTCGGTCCCGAGCACCACATAGGCGGCCGAGTAATCCGGATCCGGGTTCATTGCATCTGAACCGTCGAGGCTCTGCGAGGTGGGGAAGCGCAGATCGATGCTGCGCAGACTTGTGATCGTGGTCATGGCGTGCCGCCTTGTCTTTCCTGGTGCCGCTCAATCGGCTCTGAACGTCTGTTTTTGTGTACCGAGTCCCTGGATACCGAGTTCGACGGTGTCGCCGTCCCTGAGGTAGCGTGGCGGCTTCATGCCCATTCCGACGCCGGGAGGCGTGCCGGTGGAGATGACGTCGCCGGGATGGAGCGACATGAACTGGCTCAGGTAAGAGACGAGGAAGGCGACGCCGTAGACCATGGTCTTCGAGGAACCGTCCTGCATGGTCTCGCCGTTGACCTTCAGCCACATCGGGAGGTTCTGTGGGTCGGCGACCTCGTCCTTCGTGACGAGCCAGGGGCCGATCGGGCCGAAGGTGTCGCACGACTTGCCCTTGGTCCACTGGCCGGCACGTTCGGTCTGGAAGCCGCGCTCGGAAACGTCGTGGGAGACGCAGTAGCCGGCGACGTAATCGAGGGCGTCGGCCTCGGAGACATATTTTGCGGTCTTGCCGATGACGACGCCGAGCTCGACTTCCCAGTCGGTCTTTTCCGAGCCGCGGGGAATGCGCACCTCGTCATCGGGACCGCAGATGGCCGAGGTCGCCTTCATGAAGATCACCGGCTCGGGCGGGACGGTCGCACCGGTCTCGGCGGCATGGTCGGAATAGTTGAGCCCGATGCAGATGAACTTGCCGGTGCCGGCAACGCAAGCACCGATGCGGTCCACGGAAAGCTCCGGCAGCGAGGCCGGGTCGATTGCCGCGATCTTCTGCAGGCCTTCGGGGGAGATGGCCGCACCGCCGATGTCGGCGACATGGGCGGAGAGATCGCGGACCTTGCCGTCCTTGTCGAGGAGGGCCGGCTTTTCCCGGCCGGGCGGGCCGACGCGCATCAGTTTCATGGGAGTTTCCTTTCGAGAGGGGTTAGATCGTCCAGCCGCCATCGATGGCGTAGGCCTGGCCGGATGTATAGGTGGCGGTTGCGAGATAGACGGCGAGGCCGGCGATTTCTTCCGGGGTTCCGAGCCGTCCCATCGGCTGGCGGACGATGAAGGCGGCGCGTGCCGTCTCGTAGTCGCCCTGCGCCTTCATGCGCTCCTGCAGGGAGGGGCTTTCGACCGTGCCGGGGCAGATGGCGTTCACGCGGATGCCTTGTGCGACGAAGTCGGCGGCGACCGACTTGGTCAGCCCGATGACGGCGGCCTTGGTGACGGTGTAGGCGCAGCGGTTGGGCACGCCCTTCACGCTAGAGGCGACCGAGGCCATGTTGATGATCGAACCGTCACCCTTCGCGATCATGCCCGGCAGCACGGCGCGGATGGTGCGGATCATGGCGCGGACGTTGAGATCGAAGGCGAAGTCGAGGTCCTTGTCGGCCATGTCCAGCACGGTGCCGGAATGGACGAAACCGGCGCAGTTGAAGAGGACGTCGAAGGGACCGGTGGCCGAGACGACGTCTGCCACGGCGGCATCCTTCAGGACGTCGAGCACGCGGGTCTCGAGGGCCAGCCCTTCGGCCTTCGCCTCCGCGGCGAGCCCGTCGAGCGCCCCTTCATTAATGTCGGTCGCGACCACGCTTGCGCCCGCCCGCGCAAAGGCCAGCGCACTCGCTCGGCCAATCCCCTGGCCCGATGCCGTCACAAGTGCGCGTTTTGATTGAAGGGGGACGGACATATCTTCTTCCTTTTCTCTCATGGGCATTCAGGCCGCCTTCGGCCGGCGCTCGACAATGTGAATATGGTCGGCGGCGAGCACGACATCGCCCTTCTGGTTGACGACTTCGGTACGTTCGACGACGCGGCCGACCTCGGCGCGCTTGGGGTCGTCTTCCTTCGAATGGATCGTCACACGGGTATGAATCGTGTCGCCGATGAAGACCGGCCGGATGAAACGCAGCCGGTCGTAGCCGTACGAAAACGCGGCGGGGTTGATGACGCTCGCCGTCAGCCCGATGCCGATCGAGAAGATCATCGTGCCATGGGCGATGCGCTGGCCGAAGGGGGTCGTCCTGGCGAATTCGGCATCCATGTGGTGCGGAAAGAAATCGCCCGTGTGGCCGGCATGGACGACGAAGTCCGTCTCGGTGATCGTGCGGCCTGTCGTCACGCGCCGCTCGCCTAGGGTATAGTCTTCAAAGTATCTGAGCTGTTCCATCTCGGCTCCTCACTGCGGTCTGGCGGCGAGCGGGGTGGCGGGGGCGGCACTGGAGGCATAGAGCGCTTCGACAAGTGCCATGGTCATCCAAGCATCCTCGACCGAGGAGACGAGCTCGCGGTCCTCGCCGGAGGCGTAGCGTTGAAGATTGGCCATGCGACCGCCGAAGGCGTCGGGGAACCAAGTGCCTTCGAGAGGAACGGTGACCCATCCGTCGCCACCCTTCGGATAGATCTCCAGGATGTCCGGTTCGCCGCGCGGGTAGTCAAGGTTGACCCCCAACTGTATGTAGGCTGCTCCTTCCGTTCCGCAGACGCGGAACTCGCAGGCCTGATGACGGCGCCCGAACTTGTGGTCATGATTGATGGACAGGGCGCAGCGGATGCGTTCGCCGTAATCGAGGATCGCGGTCGTGCGCGTCTGGGCCATGCTATGGTTCGGGTGGCCGATCGACTTTGCATGCACGCCCTGCGGATCGCCGAGCACCTGCCGGATCAGATCGAGATAATGGATCGAGTGCATGGCGATCTCGACGCGCGGTAACCGTTCGAGAAACGCCCAGAGCTCCCAGGGCGTATCGAGTGCCAGATAGACATCGAAGTCGACGACCTCGCCCAACAGTCCCTTGGCGATCGCGTCCTTCAGCGCAAGCATCATCGGCGCGAAGCGAAGCTGGAAATTGACGGCAGCCTTGAGCCTTTTTTCCCGGCAGAGAGTGAGGATCTCGGTCGCGGCGGCCAGATCCGTACCCATCGGCTTCTGGATGAGCACTGCGGCGCCGTCGGGAAGGGCGGCGAGTACCTTGGCGTGGGCGGCCGGCGGCGTTGCGAGGTCGAAGATCGCGTTGTCGACCGCTGCCGCTTCCTCAATGGTCGGGTAGGCTTTCACGCCCCATTTGTCCGCGAGCGCTTTTGCCTTCTCGTGGTCGGGATCATAGAGACCGGCGACCGGGAAGCCGCCTTTTGCGTAGGCCGGGTAGTGTGCGTCGTCGACGATCGAACCGGCTCCGAAGGTCACGATCGGACTTAGGTTCGACGGCAGCCGCCATGACTGCGAAAGGGTCCTCGGATCGAAGGTCATCGGCTCCTCTCCCGGGTTCGGTCTCTGCGTGCGTCACGCATGGAAGAAGACCTCGGGCATCTGCGCCCACCACTCGCCTTCCTTGCGGGTGTCGAGCGGCTGCTGGCAGGGTATGCAGACCGACCACCATTCCTGGGTCTTCGGGTCGGCCGCCATCTTCGCCATGTCGGCGGCGTAGTCGGTGCCGTGATACTCGTAGAAGGAAAAGAGCAGGTTTTCCGGCTCCTTCAGGAAGATCGAGTAGTTCCTGATATTGCAGGCCTCGATCATCGACAGCACCTCGGGCCAGACGGCCGCGTGCAGGCGCTTGTATTCCTCGATCTTCTCCGGCCGTATGCCAATCACCATGCCAATACGCTGCATCTCATCCTCCCTCTAGCGAATGTCGCGACTGAATTCGGGTATGGCGCGGGCGGCGATCGCCTCCCAGTCCCACGCAATACCGAGGCCCGGCGTCGACGGGGCGAGTGCCATGCCGTTCTCGACGACGAGCCGCGACGTCGTGATGTCGTCGAGCTGCGGAATGTACTCGACATATTTGCCGTTCTGAACTGCGCAGGTGAGGCTCACATGCAGTTCCATCAGGAAATGCGGACAGACCGGCATGTCGAAGGCTTCTGCGGCATGGGCGACCTTGAGCCAGGGCGTGATGCCGCCGATCCGGCCGGCGTCGGCCTGAACGACGGAGCAGGCGCCCTTTTGCATGTATTCGCGGAAGTGACGGATCGAATAGAGCGACTCCCCGATCGCAATGGGCGTGATCGTGGAACGGTTGAGCCGCACATGGCCGTCGATGTCGTCCGCCGGCAGGGGTTCCTCGATCCAGGCGAGATCAAGCTCCTGCAGCCGCCCGGCCCGCCGGATCGCCTCGTCGACCGCAAAGCCCTGATTGGCGTCGGTCATGATCTCGTAGCTGTCGCCAACCGCCTCGCGAACGGCCGTGAGCCGTGCCAGGTCCTCTGTTCCGTGGGATCTGCCGATCTTGATCTTCGAACCGGTGAAGCCTTGGGCCCTTGCTTCCAATGCATCCTCGACAAGGGCCTCTGTCGGAATGTGCAGCCAGCCGCCCTCGGTGGTGTAGAGCGGGCAGCGGTCCTTGGCGCCACCCGCGAGCTTCCAGAGGGGCAGGTTCTGTTTGCGCGCGCGCAGGTCCCAGAGCGCGGTATCGACTGCCGCGAGCGCAATCGAGGTGATGGCGCCGATCGTGGTGGCGTGGGTCAGGAACTCGAGCTCGCGCCAGATCGCCTCGATCTGGTCGGCATCGCGGCCGAGAATGCGGGGTGCCAAATGATCCGCAAGCAGGCGCATGACCGAGGAGCCGCCGGTGCCGATCGTGTAGCTGTAGCCGGTGCCGACGGCGCCGTCGCTGTCGGTAATCGTGACGATCGGCGTTTCCTGGCTGACGAAGCTCTGGATGGCGTCGGTGCGTTCGACCTTCGGGCGAAGGTCGACCATTTTGAGTTCGATGCGCTCGATGCGTGCCATGTCAGCCTCTCAGTGTGCTGCCGGTTTCCCGGTCGAAGAGATGGGCCTGCGAGAGATCGAAGCAGAAGGCCATCGTCTCTCCGGAACGTACCGGACGCGGGTTCAGCATGCGCGCCACCCATTCGCCGGCGCCGAAATCGGCAAACACCAGCGTCTCGTTGCCAAGAGGTTCCGTGATCGTGACGCTCAGGTTCGCGGTGTGGACGTCAGTCTCATGACCCGAGTGGATGCCGTGGCCCGCCGGATAAAGGTCGTCGGGGCGCAGGCCAAAGGTCACTTTCTGGCCGGTATTCACCCTTCCGGAAAACTGTTTCGGCAGGGGCAGGCTTTCACCATTGGCGAAGACTACGCGGCCATCTGCAATCTCGGCATCCTTGAGATTCATCGGCGGGGAGCCGATGAATCCGGCGACGAATTTCGAGGCCGGGCGCTGGAAGACGTCCTCTGGCGTGCCGACCTGTTCGATATAGCCGTCGCGCATGATGACGATGCGATCGGCGAGCGTCATTGCCTCGACCTGGTCATGGGTGACGTAGATGACCGTTGACTGGACCTTGGCGTGGAGCTTCTTGATCTCGGTGCGCATCTGCGTGCGCAGCTTGGCATCGAGGTTGGAGAGCGGTTCATCGAACAGGAAGACCTCGGGATTGCGGACGATCGCCCGTCCCATGGCGACGCGCTGGCGCTGGCCGCCGGAAAGCTGCGAGGGCCTGCGGTCCAGCAACTGGGTGAGATCGAGCGTGCGCGCCGCTTCCTCCACCCGCGGAGCGATTTCGTCCGGTTTCATACCGGCGATCTTGAGCGAGAACCCCATGTTCTCGCGGACCGTCATGTGCGGGTAGAGGGCGTAGGACTGGAAGACCATCGCGAGATTGCGTGCACGTGGCGGCAGGTCGTTGACGACACGGCCACCGATCTTGAGGTTTCCGCCCGAGATCGGTTCGAGGCCCGCGATCATGCGAAGCGTGGTCGACTTGCCGCAACCGGACGGCCCGACGAGGGCAATGAATTCGCGATCGGCGACTTCGAGGTCGATGCCGTGAACCACGTCGAGGGCGCCATAGCGCTTGACCAGCTTTTCGAGGGTGACGGTTGCCATGGTCTATCCTTTGACTGCGCCGGAGGTGAGGCCGGAAACGAGATGCTTCTGCACGATGAAGGTCAGCACAAGCGCCGGGATGATCATCACGACCGCCAGCGCGCACATGCCGCGCCAGTCAATCGTGAATTCGGCGGTGTAGTCGAGCAGCCCGACGGGGAGTGTTTTGGAATTGGTGGACCGGGTGAGTTGCGATGCGAGCGCGAATTCGTTCCACGAGGTGAGGAAGGCGAAGATGCCGGCGGAAGCGATGCCCGGGCCCGCCAGCGGAAATTCGACCTGCCAGAAGGCCTGCCAGCGCGTGCAGCCGTCGATCTGTGCGGCCTCGGCGAGATCCTTCGGCACCTGGCGGAAGAAGCCGTCGATCAGCCAAATCGTGAAGGGAACGTTGAGCGCGACATAGACGAGGATCATGCCGAAATGCGTGTCGATGATGCCGAGCTTGGCATAGACGAAGAAGAGCGGAAGCGAGAGCGCGATGCCCGGCACCGTGCGCGTCAGCATGAGGCCGAGAAAGATTGCGGATTTTGCCTTGAAGCGGTAGCGGGCGAAGGCGTAGCCGCCGGCCATGCCGATCGCCAGCGAGATCGCCGTCGAGGTCACCGAGATGATCAGCGAATTGCGGAAATAGTCGATGATCGGGATGCCGCCCTGGCCAACACCGGAGAACATGGCGATGTAGGCTTCGAGCGACAGGTCCTGTGGGATCCAGACCGGCGGCTTTGCCATGATCTCGACCGTCGGGCGGAAGGAGGCGAGCACGATCCAGAGACCCGGCAGGCAGATGACGGCCATGGCGAGAAAGAGGCCGATCTTGTGGGCGGCGGAGAGCAGGCCGGCCTTTAGGCGATGTTGGGCGTTTTCGTTCATCTCACCACTCCGCGGCAATCTGGGTGCGGGCTGCCGCCAGCTTCCGGTAGAAGTAGACGGTGAAGAGAATAGAGAGCAGGATCGCGACA
Organism: Ciceribacter thiooxidans; assembly: GCF_014126615.1. Lineage (NCBI taxonomy): Bacteria > Pseudomonadati > Pseudomonadota > Alphaproteobacteria > Hyphomicrobiales > Rhizobiaceae > Ciceribacter > Ciceribacter thiooxidans. Next base: position 418,574 of record NZ_CP059897.1, on the reverse strand, counting down.
TAGGCCATGGCGTTGGCGAGCCCCATGCGGGCGTCCGAATAGGCTGTTCGCGAAACCAGCGTCCAGAGAAGCTCCGTGCGCTTGGCCGGACCACCGTCCGTCATGATCTTCACGATATCGTAGGCGCGCGCTACGTCGAGCGAGCGGATCGTCATCGCGATGTAGGCAAACGGCATGACGAACGGCCAGGTCACGTATCGGAAGGTTTGCCAGGGCGTGCAGCCGTCCACGCGCGCAGCCTCGATCGGCTCCTTCGGCATCGCGAGCAGGCCGGCGAGGATGAGGATTGCGAAGACGGAGGTGGAGGACCAGACCTCTGCAATCGTGATCGCCCAGAAGGCGAGCTGACCATCGATCAGCCACGGGATCGCCTGGGTCGTTAGGCCGAGCGACTGCAGCGCATTGTTGATCAGCCCGACATTGTCGTTGAACATGAACTTGAACTGGAAGCCGACGAGGATCGGCGAGAACATCATCGGGAACATCATGATGGTTCGCAACACGCGTTGCCCGGACGTCGCTTTCTCGACCAGCATGGCAAGGCCGAGGCCGAGCAGCATTTCCATGTTGAGCGCGACTGTCAGCAGAAGCACGGTTCGTCCGAATGCGGTCCAGAACTCGATGTCGGTCAGGATGCGCGCATAGTTGCGGAAGCCGATGAAATTGTAGAGCGAGGCCGGCTGCGTCAGCCGGAAGGGCGTGAAGCTCGAATAGAGCGATAGCAGGAGCGGGATGACGACGACGGCTGCCAGGACGATGAATGCGGGCAGCAGAAGCAGGACGGTTGCCGGGGGTCTCCAGCCTTTCATGTAATGCCTCTCCTGTATCCTTTTGGTCTGATTATGGTCGCAGCGTCTTCCGCATGGCTTGCGAAATGCCCCTCACCCTGACCCTCTCCCCGCAAGCGGGGCGAGGGGACGACCACGGCGATGTCTCCTTCGCGGCGGGCGCGTGATCTATCCTTCTCCCCGTCTGAACGGGGAGAAGATGCTGGCAGGCGGATGAGGGGCAGTTTCTGCTTACAGCTCGCCCGCGTCCTCGAGGATTTCCGTCGCCTTCTTGGCGGCGTCGTCGAGGGCTTGTTTCGAGGTCTTGTCGCCGAGGATCGCAGCCTGGAGCTCCGGATAGACGGCGTTCGAGATCTCGATCCAGGACGGGGTCTGCGGAACCGGGAAGGCGTGCTGTGCCGCCTCCTGGAAGGCGCTCAGGACTTCCTTCTTGTAAGGATCGTTCTCGGCCTGCTTGATGTCCCATTCCCAAACCGCAGTGCGGGTCGGAAGGGGTCCGGCAGCGGCTTCGAGCTTTTGACTGTCCTCGTTGGTGAGGAACCAGACGAGGGAGGCGGCAGCGTCCTTGTTCGCGCAGCTTTCGGTGACCGAGAAGCCATGATGACCCGACCAGCCCGTCCGCTTGCCGGATGAGCCGGCCGGCTGGACCTTCACGCCGACATTGCCGGCGACCTTCGAAGACTTCGGGTCGTTGAAGAAGCTCGCCCAGCCAGGCCAATCGAGATTGACGGCGATGGTACCGGAGGCAAAGCCCTGGCCGAGATCGTCCCAGAGGTAGTTGGTGGTGCCGGCCGGGACGGCCTTGGCCTTGTAGAGGTTGACGAACCAGTCGAGCGCACGGACACCGGCTTCCGAATTGAAGGCGGGCTTGCCGTCCGCATCGAGGTACTCGCCGCCTTCGGCGACGAGCATTTCATAGAAGCGACCGTTGATCGCCTCTTCCTTGCCGGCGAACTGGGTGCCGTAGAAGTCCGGCGGGCTCGAGAAGAAAATGGCCTGATCCGTCACCTGCTGCCAGGTATCCGGCGGGGCGAGATCGTATCCGTACTTTTCCTTAAATGCCTTCTTCTTGGCTTCGTCCTGATAGAGGCCCTTCTGATAGTAGAGCGCTGAGACGTCGAACTGGGCGCGCGGCAGCATCACCAGCTTGCCGTCGAGCGTGGAGGCCTTGATGTTGGCCGGCACGAAGGCGTCGATCTCCTCCTTCGGAAGGAGCGCCGCCAGGTCGGTGTAGACGTCGGGATATTGCGGAGCGAAGGACGAGTGGTTCGATCCCACGCACCAGGTGATGTTCCCCGTTGCGATGTCTGACTTGATTTCCTTGTCGAGCTCGAAGTGATTCTTCTTCGACAGCACATTGACCTTGGCGCCGGTCAGCTTCTCCCATTCGGCGATGCGGGCATAGAGGGCTTCGTATTGCTGGCCGCCGATCAGCTTGGCGTCGATCGTCACACCGTCGAACTTGCCGGGCAGGTCGGCAGCGATGGCCAACCCCGCCGAAGCACATATCAGGGCGCCGGCTGCGACGCCGGTCAGAAATCTAGACATACTCTCCTCCCATGGGCTTATGCCTTAGCCCTCACCAATGAGAGCTTCATTCATATACAAACCAATCATTCATCCGTCGTCAAGCCGAAAGTCTTGTGAAGGGGTGACTATCCGTATATGAAGGAACGTATTCACTAGGGGGTGAAATGCGTGTCAGAAGACGAGAATGATCGCTACCGTGCGCCTGCCCTCGACAAGGGGCTCGACATTCTCGAGCTTCTTGCGGCCGTCGACGGTGGGCTGACACAGGCGGAAATCGCCAAGCGGCTCGACCGCAGCCCCAATGAATTCTACCGTATGCTCGACCGGTTAGTGAAACGCGGATATGTCACCAGGATCGATGGCGATCGGTTTACGCTGACGTTGAAGCTCTTTGGTCTTGCGCAGCTCCACGCCCCGGTTCGTCGCCTTGTGTCCTTCGCCGTCCCTTTGATGCGCGAGCTCGCCGAGGCGTCCCGCCAGGCGAACCAGCTGGTGGTCTTCGACCGCGGCAATCCGGTTGTCATCGCGCAGCAGGAGGCGCCGGGCTACTGGGGTATCTCGATCCGTGTCGGATCGCGCATCAGCCTGTTCGACACAGGTTCGGGACATGTCCTGCTCGCATTCCGCACGCCGGAAGAGCGCAAGATGATGATCGCCGAGTATCTCGGCAGTGGCGGCGATCAGAGCAAGGTGACGGCGGAATTCTTGGCCAGGCTCGACCAGATACGCTCGCGCGGCTACGAGATGATGCCGAGCGCCCAGACTGCCGGCGTCATCAACCTTTCCGCGCCTGTCCTTGGAGCCGACGGCAAGGCGATCGCCGCGCTCACCGTGCCTTATATCACATTGATCAACACCCCGGGCGCCCCGGACATTTCGAGCACCATTCATCTTCTCGCCGAGACCACCCACCGGCTTTCGGAAATGGCCGGCTCCGGTTTTCAAAAGGATTCCTGAGTCCGGGGGAATTCGTATTTGAATGGGTGATTTTTCTGTGGCATGGTCTTTGCACATAAAGAGGAGGACCCGCGGCATGATCGTCGACACCCATCTGCATCTCATCTACCGCGAACGGCTTTCCTATCCATGGCTGAAGAGCGTTCCGCCGCTCGATGCCGACTTCACCTACGAGCGCTATGCGCGGGAAGCGCGCAGGCTGGGCATCGGCGCGACTCTCCACATGGAAGTCGATGTCGCAGAGGAGGACATCGAGCGCGAAACGGCTCTCGTCGGTGATCTCGCCGGAGCGGAGAAAAGCCTCCTCGTCGGCGCGATTGCCTCCTGCCGGCCGGAACAGGCGGGCTTCGCCGACTATCTGGAGCGGGTCCGCGCCAACGGTTTCGTGAGGGGCTTCCGTCGCGTGCTGCATGTGGTGCCGGACGACGTGTCCGAGGGAAGCCTGTTTCGCGAGAATGTGAAGAGGCTCGCCGGGACGGGTCTGACCTTCGATCTCTGCGTGCTGCCGCACCAGATCGGGAAGGCGATCGCCCTTGCCGACCTCGCGCCGGACGTCCCGTTCATTCTCGACCACTGCGGCGTGCCCGACATCAAGGGCGGCGGGTTCGAAGCCTGGGAAGGACCGCTTGCGGAGATCTCCCGGCGGCCGAATGTGACGGTCAAGCTCTCCGGGCTCCCCGCCTACGGAGTGGAGGACTGGACGCTCGAGGATCTAAAGCCGTATTTCTCGCATGTGGCCGAGACGTTCGGCTTCGATCGTATGGTATGGGGCAGCGATTGGCCCGTCTGCACGCTCGGCGGGGGTCTCTCGACCTGGGTCGGGGCAACCCAGGCCCTGCTGTCCGGTGTCAGCCTCCAGGACAGGGAAAAGGTATTCTCCGCCAATGCCCGCAGGATCTGGCGTCTCACCTGAGACGGGCCGCTCCGGACCGCGTGGCCGGTAAGGGTGGGTGTCAGGGTTCATCAGCCCCGAAGCTTCGCCGGAAGTCGTCGTTCAGGCGCTCGATCGCATGCGCGACAGAGATGTCGCCCGAGACCGCAGCGTTGACGATGTGAGAGGCTTTCTCCTGGAAGGGCATGTAGCCGTTGTGGCGCGGCCGCAGCCATGCGCCCTCCAGCGTGCGGCGGGTCGCGCGATAGAAGTCGAGTGTCGCGGCATTGGCTTTGCCGTCGTCCCACGCCGCAGCGTGGCCGGGCTGGCCACCCGAGCGCCAGTAAGGACCGGCCTGGATCGCCTCGCCGGCGACCCAGTAGGCGAAGTCGATTGTTGCACCCCGATCGGCCGAGAAGGCGGAAACCGCAATGCCCGTGCCGCCGAGCGCCGAGCCGACCGGCCCGAGTGCCTCGCCGCCGGACAAATCGGCGAACGCGATGCGGTTGGCGCGGAAGCCTTCGAGCGAATAGCTGACGTAGCCGTAGATGAGTGGCGACACTGCGAAGGGTGATCCGACCTCGCCGATGAGGTCGAGGACCGCGATCGGGTCCGCGGCGAAGCAAGCCGGATCGACTAGGCTGGCAAGTTCGCGGATCATCTCCAGGGCGCGTTCGCCGATCTCAACATCCGCAAACGGTTTTTCCGCTGCGACAGAGCAGGGTCGCCCGAGTTGGCCGCAGAGCGTGAAAAAACCCATAAGCGAGTGCGGCGGAAGTAGCGGCAACAGCACTTCACCGTTACGGGCAAGATCGAGAACCTCGCTCCATTGTGTCGGCGCGATGCCGAGCCGGTCGGGGCGCCAGGCGAGCACTTGGGCTGCCGCGTCGATCGGAAGGGCCCATTGCCGGCCGCGCCAATTGTAGCTCGGAAACGAGGCGCCGACGCTGGCCTTCGCCAACTCTGCCAGGTCCCCGTGACGCCCGGGTATGTCGAGCGGTGCCAAACAGCCTTCCGCGGTGATCTGGCCGACATGCGGATGGTCGATCACGATCAGGTCGTATTGGCGGGCGAGCTCCTCGACCGGGAAACTCTCGAAATCCTGCAGCGAACGCTTGTCCCAGTCGATGGCGACGCCCGTCGTCGACAGCCAGTCGGCCGAGCAGGCGACCATCGGGTCGTAGCCGCGGGGATGGCTCCAGGTCATGCCTTTCAGGCGACGGATCATCGGTCGAACTCCGCGCGGATGGCTGCCGTGTGTTCGCCGACGAGCGGCGCGGCGCGTCCGCCCTTCGGACGCACGCCGTCTATCCGGACCGGGCAACGTGTCGTGCCGATCGAGATGTCGTCCTTTCGTGTCACGGTCTGCAGCATGTCGAGCACGGCGAAGCCTTCGCTGGACAGGAGTTCCTCCCAGTCGAGGACTTTCGAGCACCAGATGTCGGCGGGTTCGAGAATCGAAAGCCAGTGGCCGACGGTCTCCTCGGCGATCCGCCCGGCGATGATCGACTTGATCTCGTCTCGATGCGTGAACCAGGACTTCGGGTCGTCGCGGAAGGGCGACAAGGCGTCGAGGCCAATAAGATCCTGCAGGCGACCGATCGGTGTCATGGCGATCGCGAGATAACCGTCGCGCGCCGGATAGACGCCGTAGGGTGCCGAGAGATAGGCATTGGCGTTGCGGAAGGCGGCGCGCTTCGGCATCCGCCGGCCGTCGTTCAGGTGCGTCGTCAAAAGCTCGAACTGCAGGTCGATGAGGCTCTCGAGCAGGCTCGTCTGGACGTGCGCGCCCTTGCCGGACAGGCCGCGTCGGACGAGGGCGGCAAGGATCCCTTCGCAGGTATTGGCGCCCGCAAGCATGTCCGCAATCGAAAGGCCGACCGGCACGGGTCCCTGGCCATCGTCGCCGTTGAGCCACATCACGCCGGAACGGGCCTGCGCGAGAAGGTCCTGCCCCGGCCGCATCATCCACGGACCTTCCTCGCCATAGCCGCTGATCGAGGCATAGACGATGGAGGGGTTGATCGCCTTGACGGCCTCGTAGTCGAGGCCGAGCCGCTCGATGACGCCCGGCCGGAAATTCTGGATCATCACGTCGGCCTTCGCCAGCAGCTTGCGCAGGAAGGCGAGGTCCTCCGGGTTCTTGAGGTCGATGCCGAGGCTTTCCTTGCCGCGATTGATCGCATGGAAGAGGGTGGAGTCTCCGCCGACGTCGGTGTCGCTGAGATAAAGTCGTCGCGACAGATCTCCGCCGTCGGGCCGCTCCACTTTGATCACCCGGGCGCCGAGATCGAGAAGGCGCAACGAACAATAGGGACCCGAAAGGAACTGGCTCATGTCGATGACGGTGAGACCCGCCAGCAACGACTCGGATCTATCCTGCATTCCTCACTCCTCCCCGTCCAGCGGCGGGTCCTGCGGCTCTGTGTCAAAATTCTTATTTGAATTCTTCTTTCACATATGAGTAAACCCTGCAAGAGCAAACTCGATGCCAGCGAGCGAGGCGACGGTTTGACAGGGCACGCAAAACTTGGCAGCACTGACGGAGAAGAGGGGCGGAAGAGCGGATGGCGAGACGATCGGAAGGGCAGACACGGCTTGACGACGCGGCGCGGGCTGGCTGGCTCTACTACGTCGCCGGCCGCACGCAGGACGAGATTGCCGCGGCCATGGGGATTTCGCGCCAGAGTGCGCAAAGGCTCGTCTCGCTTTCCGTTGCGGAGAAGCTGATCAAGGTCCGGCTCGATCATCCGATAGCGGCCTGCATGGAGCTTGCGGAGGGGCTGAAAGACAAGTTCGGCCTGAAGCAGGTCGAAGTCGTGCCGTCATTCGACGGCGGAGGGGATTCCGCGACCGTCGGGGTGGCGGAGGCAGGCGCCGCCGAACTCGAGCGCTGGCTGAAACACACCGATCCGCTAATCCTCGGCATGGGAACCGGTCGCACGCTACGGGCGGTGATCGACCAGCTGTCGCCGATGGAGTGCCCACAGCACAAGATCGTGTCACTCACCGGCAATATCAGTCCGGACGGATCGGCGGCCTATTTCAACGTCATCTTCTCGATGGCCGATGCGGTGAAGGCGCCGCATTTCCCGATGCCGCTGCCGGTTCTCGTTTCCTCGCGCGCCGAACGCGATCTCCTGCGCAGCCAGCCGCTCGTCGCCCCGACGATCGAACTCGGATCGAAGGCCAATGTCACCTTCGTCGGCATCGGCCATATGGGGCTCGATGCACCGCTGCTGCTCGACGGCTTCCTGAAACGCCCGGAAATGGAGGCGCTCCTCGAAACCGGCGCGACCGGCGAGATCTGCGGCTGGGTCTTCGGCGCCGATGGCCGGCTTCTCGACGATCCGGTCAACGAACGTGTCGCCAGTATTTCCATCCCTCCGCGGGAGACCTCGACGGTCATCGGTCTCGCGCGTGGGCGGCGAAAGCACGCGGCAATCCTGGCGGCCGTGCGTGGCGGCCACGTGAACGGCCTCATTACGGACGAGGAGACGGCACGCTCTCTGCTGAAGGCGACTGCGGCGACGTCCTGAGTTGTAGACGCCGCCGCGCGGGACTTCGACCGGCGCCGGAGGATCAGAGTAGCGCGATCTTGCCGGTCGCGAGGTCGTACTGTGCGCCGACGACCTTCACTTTTCCGGAGCTCACATATTCCGAGAGGATCGGCGAGGCAGTCTCGAGCCGATGTGCCGCCAGACGCACGTTCTCCGCGATCGACGCGGACAGCAAGTCGGCGGGCTTCGCCTTTTCCGCCGTCTCCACCGCGGGCTTGATGTCGCGGATCATGTCCTGCAGGTGACCGGGCAGCGTGACGCCGTCCTGGATCACCTTGATCGTCGCGCCGACAGCGCCGCAATTGGAGTGACCGAGCACCATCAGAAGTGGTGTGTTGAGGTATTTCACCGCGTATTCGAAGCTCGCAAGCCCGTCATCGTTAAGGAAGTTGCCGGCAACGCGGACCACAAAAAGATCGCCCGGCCCCTGGTCGAAGGCAAGCTCCGGAGCGACGCGTGCGTCGGCGCAGCTCAGGATCGCGGCGATTGGATATTGCGCGTTCACACGCGCTGCCCGGCCGGCCGAATAGTCGTTGTTAGCCGAGGTATTTGCGGCATAACGGGCGTTACCCTCCATCAATCGCTCAAGCGCGGCATCCGGTGAGATCGCGTTCTGCGGTGTGGCCGTCTGCGACCACGCCACTGTCGGCGCAGTCATCGACATACCGGCAAGCGCCGCACCGCCGAGGAGCAGCCCGCGCCGGGACAGTTTCGTCGCATTCACGGAACACAGGTCACACATGACGACACCTCACAATGTTGGTCCATCGAAACTGAAAGGAAGTCTGCCTCGTCAACCACGACAACCAATTGTTAACCGTTTGGCGGGGATGACGCCATAACCTCTGGTTGATTATTGTCATTCGTGGCATGCAACTGCAAAGTCCAAACTTTGCAGGTATCGCCGATGAGCAGGTCATTGCCGGATGGTCGGGAGGCGGGATTTTCGCGCAGCGCCGTTGGCGTTGCGGTGCAAACGGATGTTCCGTCGCTTGCGGCGTCGCTGATTGGGCGGCCACTCTTCGGCGAAGCGCTGGTGTCCTATTGCGCGGAGATGATCCGTCCACCGGACGTGCTGTGGCCGATCAACAAGCTGTTCGGGCAGAGCATGCGCTACATTGTCTGCTTTGATCTCATCGGGAACTATGCGCGGTGGCGCCGCGATGGGACAGCTCCGCCGACCTTGACGGCCTTACAGCGGAAGGTGCCGGCGAGCGCGCGGCAGGTTGCGAGTTTCGTCGACGCACTTCGGCATCGAGGTTACGTGATTGCGGAACCCGGCGGAGACCGCCGTAGCCTTCATCTGCGTCCATCCCCGGCGCTTCTCACGGAAATCGCGCGCTCTCCGCTCGCTTTCCTTCGGGCCTGCGAGCACATTCTTCCGGCATCGCTCACCGACCGTATCCGCGACGACGAGATCCTGCTCGCCGACTGGCTCGGTCGCGCGGCGGAGCGGTTCCATGACGAGGATATCTATTTCTCGCCGTTCTCGACGATTGTTCAGTTCGCCGAACGCGACAGCGGCTATCCTCTGCTTGCCGCCGTCATGGGCGCGAATTATGCGGCACGGTCGGGGAGCACGACGTTCACGCTTCCGCTGACCTACGCGGCACTGGCGGAACGGTTTCGGGTTTCAAGGCAGCACGTGGGCAATCTCCTGATCGAAGCCAGACAGCAAGGTTGGTTCTCGGTTACCCAGGGCGGACAATCCGTTGCCGTATCCGTCGACCTGGTGCGGGAATTCGAAGGATGGGCAGCGAGCCAGATGGCCCTCTATCGCGTCATTGCCGAAGAGATCACCGGCAGGGAGTGACGACGGGGCGTTCCGCCCCAAAGAGAGGATCGTCGGACCGGTCGCCTTCGTCTTTTGTCATCGACACACCTGTCCGGCAGGCGAATTCAGGCTATGTCTGCAGACGATGACGCAAGGAGGACCTTTCGTGACCGTCAGACGCATCGTTGCCAATATTGCCTGTGTCCGACCCGAAGATGCAAAAACCTTCTACGGCGACATCCTCGGACTTGAGGTCGTCATGGATCACGGCTGGATCCGGACATTTGCAAGTGATGCCCAGGCGAGAGTGCAGGTGAGCTTCGCATCCGAAGGCGGTTCCGGCACACCAGTCCCCGACCTCTCGATAGAAGTCGACGATCTGGACGATGTGCTGGATCGCCTTTCGACGGCGGGCCTTCCCGTAGAATACGGGCCGGCGGTGGAGCCGTGGGGCGTGCGCCGGTTTTTCGTCCGCGACCCGTTCGGCCAGCTGGTGAACATCCTCGTACACGTCTAGAGTCGTACGCTGCTTGCGTCGGCCGCCAGCGGAGACAGAAGGCGCAATACCATCGCGGATTCCAGCAGCAGCAAGACGGATAACGTTGTTGAGGTTCGTGTTTCCAGGCCCGAGCGAAACTCGATGCCTCCGTCACTTGTCGTGCCGGAAGATCTTCACGATCTGGCGGCCGATCTCGTCGGGGGTCAGGCGGCCGGGGCGATACCAGCTGGAGACATTGTTGAGCAGCGTCAGCAGCAGCAGGCGGTAGACTCCGCGGTCAAGGGTCGGGTCGAGTGGCAGAGCGGCGATCAGACCGCGAAACACCAATTCGAAAGTGTCGCGCTTTTCCACCAGCCGTTCACGGATCTCCGGCGGGGCCGAGGCGAAGTCATTCATCAGTGGCATGGTCAGCGAATTGGGGTCGAGTTGGATTTCCATCATGGTGACGCAGGCCGCTTCCAGTCGTTCCCACGGATCGGAAAGCGGCGCGATGGCCGCGCGGATACGATCCTCCGCCACCTGCAGGGCGATGTCGTGGATGCGGACGAACAGCGCTTCCTTTGACTTGATGTAATGATAGAGCGAACCGCCGAGCAGCCCGACCCGCTCGCCGATATCGCGCACCGACGTCGCCGCATAGCCGCGTTCGGCAAAGAGGGTGGCGGCGGCTTCAAGGATATCGCGATGACGGTCGCTCAGGCCGCTCAGCTGCGATGCGCCCACCAGCGCGCGCCGCGGCACGCGCAGCTCCTCCCGGCGATCTCCGTCCGTCATTGCATCTCCCGGCATTCGTTCATCGTCCGACTGCAGCTCTTCAATGCTCATAGCCCAGACCGGCGCTTTTCCCAAATGCCCTTGCAACACTCTCCACTGGCTTCGCAAGCGCGAGAAGAATTTTGCACTTGCGAACTGTAACAATCGTTTGGTACATGTATCACCATCAGCTGAAGGAGGAGAGGTTGAGCGAGGCAATCAGGGAGGCCATGGACTTCGACGTGGTGATTGTGGGCGCTGGACCGGCCGGCCTTGCGACGGCGATCCGCCTCAAACAGCGCGCTCTGGAGGCGGGCCAGGAAATCTCCGTCGTCGTCGTGGAAAAGGGTTCGGAAGTCGGCGCGCATATCCTGTCGGGTGCGGTGATTGACCCTTCCGGCCTCGATGCGCTGTTGCCCGAGTGGCGGACCGACCCGGACCGGCCACTCACGACCGAAGTCACCGTCGACCGTTTCCATGTGCTCGGCCCAGCCGGCTCTGTCCGTCTGCCCAATGCGCTGATGCCGCCGTTGATGAACAACCACGGCAACTTCATTGGCTCGCTCGGCAATGTCGCCCGCTATCTCGGCGCCCAGGCCGAAGCGCTCGGCGTCGAGATCTATCCGGGCTTTGCGGCGACGGAAGTGCTTTACGACGACAATGGCGCGGTTGCCGGCATCGCCACCGGCGACATGGGGATCGGTCGTGACGGCGAGCCGAAGGACGATTTCACCCCCGGCATGGAGCTTCGGGCGAAATATACCGTGTTCGCCGAGGGCGCGCGTGGCAGCCTGACCAAGCAGCTTCTCGCCCGCTTCAACCTGACCGAGGGACGCTCGGTGCAGAAATTCGGCATCGGCATCAAGGAACTCTGGCAGGTCAAGCCGGAGACGTTCCGCAAGGGACTGGTGCAGCACTCGTTCGGCTGGCCGCTCGACATGAAGACCGGCGGCGGCTCGTTCCTCTATCATTTCGACGATCATCTCGTGACCGTCGGCTTCGTGCTGCATCTCGACTACAGGAATCCGACGCTCTCGCCCTTCGACGAGTTCCAGCGTTTCAAGACCCATCCCCTGATCCGCGACACCTTCGATGGGGCGAAGCGCATCGCCTATGGCGCTCGCGCGCTGACCGAAGGCGGCTACCAGTCGGTGCCACAGCTTGCCTTTCCCGGTGGGGTGCTCGCCGGCTGCGCGGCGGGCTTCATGAACGTGCCGCGCATCAAGGGCTCGCACAACGCCATCCATTCCGGCATGCAAGCCGCGGATGCCATGTTCGAGGCGCTCGCCGGCGGCCGCGCCAACGATACGCTCGAAGCCTATGAGGCCGGTTGGCGCACGTCGGCGATCGGGCGGGACCTGAAGCCCGTTCGCAACGTCAAGCCGCTGTGGTCGCGGTTCGGCACGGTGCTCGGTGTCGGTCTCGGCGGCATCGACATGTGGCTGCAGACGCTGTTCGGCCTTTCGCCCTTCGGCACGCTCATGCACAGGAAGGCCGATTTCGAGAGCCTGAAGCCGCTCTCGGAGGTCCCCCCGATCCGCTATCCGAAGCCGGACGGGAAGCTTACCTTCGACAAGCCGTCTTCGGTCTTCCTGTCGAACACCAACCATATCGAGGACCAGCCGGTTCATCTGAGACTTGCCGATCCCGCCATCCCGCTGACCCACAACCTGCCGCTCTATGGCGAGCCGGCGCGGCTCTACTGTCCCGCCGGGGTCTACGAGGTCGTCTATGACGACGAACCGGCGAAGACCGACCCCCGTTTCGTCGTCAACGCGCAGAACTGCGTGCACTGCAAGACCTGCGACATCAAGGACCCGTCGCAGAACATCACCTGGGTTCCGCCCGAAGGCGGCGGCGGCCCGAACTATCCCAACATGTGACGCCCAATCGCCAACAGGAAGAGAAACATGACCGCAATCTACATCGTCGACTACCTGCGCAGCCCCTTTGCACCCGCCTATCGCGGCGCCCTTGCCGGCGTACGTCCGGACGATCTCGCCGCCGGCGTCATCGAGGCGCTGGTCGACCGCTCCGGCATCGATCCGGTCGAGATTGAGGACGTGAACCTCGGCTGCGCCTTCGCCGAGGGAGAACAGGGCCTCAACATCGCCCGCTGTGCTGCGCTGATCGCCGGCCTGCCACAATCGGTCGGCGCCTCGACCGTCAACCGCTGGTGCGGCTCCTCCATGCAGGCGATCCAGATGGCGGCCGGCGCGATCGCGATAGGTGCCGGTGACGCTTTCGTCGCGGGCGGCGTGGAAAGCATGAGCCGTGTGCCGATGATGGGCTTCAACCCCATGCCGAATCCGGCCTGGAGCGACGCCCAGCGCATCGCCTTCCTAAACATGGGACTGACGGCGGAAAACCTTGCCGACCGCTATGGCATCTCGCGCGAGGAACAGGACGCCTATTCGCTGGAGAGCCAAAAGAAGGCGCTCGCCGCCCGTGCCGATGGCCGGCTGGCCGCCGAGATCGCGCCGGTTGGTGACGTCACCCAGGACGGCTGCCCGCGCGAGACGGATACGCAAAAGCTCGCCGGCCTCAAGACCGCCTTCAAGGCCGGCGGCTCGGTGACGGCCGGCAATTCCTCGCCGCTCACTGACGGTGCATCCGCGACGCTGGTCTGCTCGGAGGACTTCGTGAAGCGCCATAGCCTGACACCGCTCGCCCGCATCTCGGGCTATGCGGTCTCCGGTTGCGCGCCGGAAATCATGGGCATCGGCCCGGTCGAGGCGAGCCGCAAGGCGCTGAAGCGCGCCGGCATTTCCGCCGCCGACCTCGACGTGATCGAGATGAACGAGGCCTTCGCCGTGCAGGTGCTTTCCTGCTGCCGCGATCTCGACATCGATCCCAGCCGCGTCAACCGCGATGGCGGCGCAATTGCGCTCGGCCATCCGCTGGGTGCGACCGGCGCCCGCCTCGTCGGCAAGGCGTCCCTGCTCCTGAAGCGCGACGGCGGACGCCGCGGCCTCGCCACCCAGTGCATCGGCGGCGGTCAGGGCATCGCCATGGTTCTGGAGGCCGCGTAATCATGGCCGAGATCAGGAAAGCCGCCGTCATCGGCGCGGGCGTCATGGGTTCGGGCATCGCCGCCCATCTCGCCAATGCGGGGCTCGACGTGGTGCTGCTCGACATGGAGAAGAAATTCGCCGATGGCGGCGTCGCCCGCCAGCTCAGGGCGGGCGGCTTCATGGACCCGGCATTCGCCACGCGCGTCACTACTGGTTCGACGAAGGACGACCTCGCGCTGATCGCCGATGCCGACTGGATCGTCGAGGCTGTCGCGGAAAAGCTGGAGATCAAGCAGACGCTCTACCGCGCCATCGACGGCGTCAGGAAGAAGGGCTCGATCGTCTCCTCCAACACCTCGACCATTCCGCTGCATTTGCTGGTCGAGGGTCTCCCAGAAGATTTTGCTGCCGACTTCCTCATCACCCATTTCTTCAATCCGCCGCGCATCATGCGGCTGCTGGAACTGGTATCGGGCATGGCGACGAAACCCGAAGTCACCGCAACGATCCGTGACTTCGCGGATCGCGGCCTCGGCAAGAGCGTCGTCATCTGCAAGGACACGCCGGGTTTCATCGGCAACCGCATCGGCAACTACTGGATGGTGGTGGCGCAGAACGAGGCGATCGAACTCGGCCTCGATGTCGAGGAAGCCGACGCCATCATCGGCAAGCCGTTCGGCATCCCCTCCACCGGCGTCTTCGGACTGCTGGATCTCGTTGGCATCGACCTCATGCCGACCATCCTGCGCAGCCTGCAGAACGCGACGCCCGCCGGCGACGCGATGAAGGACTATGACGCCGAACCGGCGCTGATCGCCCGCATGATCGCGGAAAACCGTCTCGGCCGCAAAAGCGGCGCGGGTTTCGTGCGCCTTTCGCCCGACCGCAAGTCGCGCGACGTGACCGACCTCAAGACCGGCGACTACCGGCCGCAGAAGGCGGTTTCCTCCGAAAGCCTCGAGGCCGCGGGCGGCGATCCGCGCGCGCTGATGGAACATCCCGGCCTCGGCGGTCGCTATGCCTCGGTGGTTATGGAAAAGGCGCTCGCCTATGCCGCATCGCTGGTACCCGAAATCGCCGACGCGCCCGATGCCGTGGATGAGGCCATGCGCACCGGCTACGGCTGGAAGCAGGGTCCGTTCGAACTGATCGACCGGCTCGGCGCCGGCTGGCTGAAGGCGCGGCTCGAAGCGCGCGGCGTTGCCGTGCCCGCCTATCTCGCGCTTGCAGCAGAAAAGGGCGGCTTTTATTCGGTCGTCGGCGGAGAGCGCGCCAACCTTCTGCCTGACGGCAAGATCGAGCCGGTCGCCAAGGGTGACGGCGTGCTGCTCCTTTCCGACCTCAAGCTCGCCGGCAAGCCGGTCGAGGACTGGGGCGCGGCGAGCCTCTGGGATCTTGGCGACGGTGTGGCCTGCCTCGAATTCCGCACCAAGATGAACACCTTCAATCCGGCCCTGCTCGACGTCATCAACAAGGCTCTCGAACGGGCGGCGAAGGATTTCAAGGCGCTGGTCATCGGCAGCGATGCTGCCGTGTTCAGCGCGGGCGCGGATCTGCGCGTCTTCCTCGACACGGTGGAGAAGGGCGGTCGCGAGGCGCTGGGTGCCTTCATCGACCATGGCCACCGTACCTTCAAGTCCGTGAAATACGCCCCCTTCCCGGTGGTCGGTGCGGCAGCCGGTCTGGCGCTCGGCGGCGGCTGCGAGATCCTTTTGCATTGCGACGCGATCCAGGCCCATGCGGAGCTTTCCATCGGCCTCGTCGAGACCCGCATCGGCGTCGTGCCGGGCTGGGGTGGTTGCAAGGAAATGATGCTGCGCTTCTCGGCTTCCACCGCCGCCGTGCGCGGGCCGGTCGCTCCGGCGATTGCCGCCTTCAACCTGATTGCGCCGGCCAAGGTTTCGGCCAGCGCCTTCGACGCCCGCAACCTTGGCTTCCTGAAGGCCACCGACGGCATCACCATGAACCGCAGCCGGCTGATCAGCGATGCCAAGGCAAAGGCGCTCGCACTCGCGGAAGGCTATGTGCCGCCGGAACCGCCCGTGATCGCCATGTCTGGCCCGTCGGGCGCTTCGGCGATCCACAACATCATCGAAAGCGAAGCGCTCGCCGGCCGGGCCACCGTGCATGACGAGGTGGTTGGGCGCGCGCTTGCCAATGTTCTGACCGGCGGCCCTTCCGATCCGCTGAAACCGCTGACGGAAGACGATGTGATCGCGCTGGAGCGCGAGGCCTTCATCGACCTGCTCGCAACACCCGCAACCGTGGACCGCGTCAAGCACATGCTGGCGACCGGCAAGCCGCTGCGCAACTGAACAAGAAGAGGCAAGGACGCCCCATGGCTGGCTATATCCCTCCCGTCGACGACATCTCCTTCCTGCTCGGCGAGGTCTTCGACTTCGACGCGCAGGTGGCCGCCCTTCCCGGCTTTGAAGAGGTCAATACGGAACTCGCAGCGAGCGTTCTCGAAGAGGGCGGCAAGTTCTGCGCCGAAATCCTCGAACCGCTCAACCGTCCCGGCGACGAGGAAGGCTGCAGGCTGGAAAACGGGCTAGTGACGACGCCGAAGGGCGTGGCCGATGCCTACAGGGCCTTCGTCGAGGCCGGCTGGGGCGGACTTTCCGGGGATCCGGAATTCGGCGGACAAGGCCTGCCGCGCGTGCTGCAGATCCTGCTCGACGAGATGCTGTCTTCCGCCAACCTCTCCTTCGGCCTGTTTCCGGGGCTGACCCGCGGCGCGGTCGAGGCGATCGCACATCATGCGAGCGACGAACTGAAGCAGAAATATCTGCCGAAAATGATCTCCGGCGAATGGACGGGCGCCATGGCGCTCACCGAATCCTCCGCCGGCACCGACCTCGGCCTGCTCACCACCCGCGCCGAGCCGGTGGGTGACGGATCCTACGCGATCAAGGGCACGAAGATCTTCATCTCCTCCGGCGACCAGGATTTCGGCGGCAATATCGTGCATCTGGTGCTTGCCCGCCTGCCCGACGCGCCGAAGGGCGTGAAGGGCATCAGCCTTTTCCTGTCGTCCAAGTTCCTCGTCAAGGAAGACGGCTCGCTCGGTGACCGAAATCGCATGTCGGTCGGCTCGCTGGAGCACAAGATGGGCATCCACGCCCAGCCGACCTGCGTGATGAATTATGACGGCGCCATCGGCTGGCTGGTGGGCGAACCCGGCCGCGGCCTCAACGCCATGTTCACGATGATGAATGCCGAGCGCCTGTTCGTCGGCATCCAGGGGCTGGGCATCGGCGAGGCCGCAAACCAGAAGGCCGTCACTTACGCCCGCGAGCGCCTGCAGGGCCGTTCCGCCGACGGAACACGCGGTCCCGTGCCGATCATCGAGCATGCCGACGTGCGCAAGATGCTCTTGACCGGCCGCTCGCTGACCGAGGCCGGCCGCGCGCTTGCCGTCTGGACCGCGCTGCAGATGGATATCGCCGCCCGCCATCCCGATCCGGAAGCGCGCCGCAAGGCCGACGGTTTCGTCGCGCTCCTGACGCCGGTGGTGAAGGCGGCGTTTACCGATTTCGGCTTCGAGATCGCCGTCCAGTCGCAGCAGGTGTTCGGCGGCCACGGCTATATCCGTGAATGGGGCATGGAGCAGTATGTACGCGACGCCCGCATTGCCCAGATCTACGAGGGCACCAATGGCGTGCAGGCCATGGACCTCGTCGGCCGCAAGCTGCCGATGGACAACGGCAATGTGGTGCGCGGCTTCTTCGCGCTGGTGCGCAGCGAGCTTTCGGCGACGAAGGGGCGGGCCGAACTGGAAACGGTGAAGACTTCCGTCACCGAAGCCCTTGCCCGGCTGGAGAAACTGACGGAAGACTTGCTGGCCAGGGGCGCAGATCCGGTGGAGGCCGGAGCGAGCGCCACCGACTACCTGCGCTTCTTCGCGCTGGTGAGCTTCGGCTGGCTCTGGGTGCGAATGGCGGGCAAGGCCGCTGCCGATGCAACGACGCCGCTGAAGCAGCGCAAGCTTGTGCTTGCCCGCTTCTTCGCGGCCCGCCTGCTGCCACAGACTGCGAGCCTCGACGCGGCCATTCGCGCCGGCGCTGCCGATATCATGGCGCTCGACGCCGACCTGTTCTGATCGACCTTCTCCTTGGGAGGAGAAGAGCAATGTTGGCATGATGATGAGTCCGCGGCTGCTCATGTGTTCCATCGTGGGGCACATTTCCCGCCCAGATCAGCGTCAACGCGCGGGATGGCACGAATCAGAGATCAATCGGTGGATTGCAGACCCGGTCGCATGGCGCCCTCGCAACGTGTTCGATTCCTTCCATGAATATTGATCGCGAAGACAGCGACAAACAGGAGACGGTATCCGCCTCTCGCTGCACTATGAGACTTCCCACGGCGTCGGAGCAGCTTGAGGAACTTCTGGGCCATCTTGTCTCTTTCCCGGCAGGCCGCCCAAACACGACCTCGGCACATGGACCGTAGCCGACGACTGGTGTGGCCCCGTTCCGTCGCTCAGGCCGAGATCGAGATCTTCACCTGCGACGGCGGGCGATGGGCATCGGACAAGTTCACGGTATTCTCACCCGGCGGGCCTACATGGGCGAGCATGAGTTCAACAAGCGCACCAAGACCAAGCAACTGAAGCCTGTCAGCGAGACCGTTCCCGTTCCGGTCCCTCCATGGCAGTTCTGGGTCGGACGTGAATACTGAAGGTTTCCGATCCGGCGGTTTTGTTGAGCGTCCCGCAGCCGGCGTAACGAGGAATTCCCGGCGTTGATCCGCGCGGGCGACAGAGCGGCCGAAGCATTGACATCGGACGGCTCGTGTCGCTGCGATTGGCCGCCATCCATAGAGTCAGATCAGATTCGGGAGAGAGCCTGGCCGGTGTATTCCGGCCAGGCGAGTGTCGCTTCAGATGTCGCCGGAACCCATCTGTTGCGCGATGTAGTCGGCCTGGCGGATCGCCAGCGTCACGATGGTGAGCGTGGGGTTCTCAGCCGCACCGGTGGTGAATTGGCTGCCGTCGGACACGAACAGGTTCTTGATGTCGTGCGTCTGGCCATGCTTGTTGACCACGCCGTCCTTAGCCTTCTCGCTCATGCGGTTGGTGCCGAGATTGTGGGTGGACGGATAGGGCGGCGTCGGGAAGGAGCGGGTCGCCCCGACGGCTTCATATAGCGCCATGCCCTGTTTGTAGGCGTGATTGCGCATGGCCTCGTCGTTCGGATGGTCGGTGAACGAAACATCCGGGATCGGCATGCCGTACTTGTCCTTGAGTTCCTTGTGCAGGGTCACTCGGTTGCTCTCCTGCGGCATGTCCTCGCCGACGATCCATAGCCCCGCCATGTTGGCATATTGATCCATGGCCGAGGTGAAGGAGCGGCCCCAGCCGCCCGGATCGAGGAAGGCCGCCATGAACGGAATGCCGAGCGACAGCGTCTCCAGTTCGTAGCCGCCGACGAAGCCGCGTGAGGGATCATGCCTCGCCTCATCGCGGATGATGCCGGCCATGGTCGTCCCGCGGTACATGTGCACCGGCTTTTCGAACACGGCATAGACCGAACCGGTCGTATGGCGCATGTAGTTCTTGCCGACCTGGCCCGACGAGTTGGCAAGGCCGTCCGGGAACATCGAGGAATGTGAATTGAGCAGCAGGCGCGGGCTCTCGATCGAGTTGCCGGCGACGCAGACGATGCGCGCCTTCTGGCTCTTCAGATTGCCATCCTTGTCGGCATAGACGACCGCCGTCACCTTGCCCGACTTGTCGTGCTCGATCTTGACGACATGGGAATTCGGCCGCACTTCCAGCTTGCCGGTCGCTTCGCCCTTGGGGATTTCGGTGTAGAGGGTCGACCACTTGGCGCCCCATTTGCAGCCCTGGAAGCAGAAGCCGGTCTGCTGACAGCTGTTGCGGTCGTCGCGCGGCGCCGAATTGATCGCCATGTTGCCGGTGTGACATTCCTTGTAGCCGAGCTTGTCGGCGGCGGCTTTCAGGATCTTGAAATTGTTGTTGCCCGGCAGGCCCTCGATGCCGTTCGTGCGGGTCACGCCCATCTTGTCCTCGGCCTTGGCATAGTAGGGTTCGAGGTCGGAAAGCGTGATCGGCCAGTCGAGCAGATTGGCGCCTTCGACCTTTCCGTAAGTCGTCAGATCCTTGAACTCGTGCTCCTGGAAGCGCAGCGAGGCACCCGCCCAGTGGGTGGTGGTGCCGCCGACCGCCTTGACGATCCAGGCCGGCAGATTGGGGAAGTCCTTCGACACGCGCCAGCCGCCGCCGGTGGTGCGGTTGTCCAGCCAGGCGAGCTGGGCGAAGCTGTCCCATTCGTCGTTGATGAAATCCTCGTACTCATGCCGGCTGCCGGCTTCGAGAATGACGACGTCTATACCCTTTTGGGCGAGTTCGTTGCCGAGCGTTCCGCCGCCCGCACCCGAACCGATGATGACGACCACGCTGTCGTCGTTGAGATCGTAAGGCGCTGCCATGATTTCCTCCCAGGAATGTCAGATCGGCATGTGTGGAATGCGCCGCCGCTCCCATCCGCGATGGGCCTCCTCGGGCGACGATGCTGTCTCTTGGGCCGGCGTCAGAGCCACTCGAGGTCGTCGAAGCCACGCTCGATATAGCCGCCCTTGGAATAGGACTCGCCCTCGTAGCCGAAGATCGGCCACAGCTCCTTCTGGTTATAGAGGCTGACGACGAGGTCGCCGCGCACCGCCTGGAAGAAGGGGGTGGTCTCGATGTCGCGCAGGATGGCGACGCGGTCGTCCTCCCAGCCGAGGCCGCGATAGCCGCCAGCGCCCGCCCGCTTGTCGAGATCGGCGATGCCGTCCTCGATCAGCCGCTTGTGGGCTTCATCCTTGCCGGCGCGATCGTCGTGTCCCTTGACGGCGATAGCATAGAAGCGGTCGGCCAGTTGGTCGTGCGGATAGATGTCGCGGGCGAGCTTGATCAGCGTCGCCATGGTCTCGGGCTTCAGCGCCTTGGTCTCCAGCGCCCAGGCGGCCTGCGGACAGATCACTGCCGAGCCACTGATCACCAGCAGCGCGCCGGCGGTACCGCTGCGCTTCAACAGCTCGCGGCGGGAAATCCCATTCGATTTTTCGTAAAGCGTGACCACGTCATTCTCCTCCCAGGATCGTGTGGCAATGTCGGCGATGCCCTCCTCTCAGGGCCCCGTCGATGGGCGGCGCGGCTCCCCGCGCCTTCCCCTCTTGTCGGCAACGCCCATCAGGGTCCTCTAACCCGCCGGGCGATGCGCCTACTTGAAGCGCCCGTGGCGCTGCAGAACCTCGATCTTGTAGCCGTCGGGGTCGGTGATGAAGAAGAAGCGAGCCAGCAGGGCGCCGTCGCGGTTGAATTCGACGATCTTGCCGGGGTTGAGGCCGAGCGCGGTGATGCGACTGTGCTCGGCATCGAGGTCAGCGACGCTGACGGCGAGATGACCGTAGCCGGTGCCGAGGTCATAGGGCTCTTCCCGCCCCTTGTTGACGGTCAGCTCAAGCTCGAACTCGCTCTCGGCATTGCTGAGATAGATCAGCGTGAAGGTGTCGAAGTCCAGCCGTTCGGCAACGTCGAGACCGAGGGTTTTTGCGTAGAATGCCGTCGAACGCGCTTCGTCCAGGACGCGGATCATTGAGTGGATGGTTTTCGCCAAATGTGTGCTCCTTCGTTTCGCAAAGAATACGAAGAACCCGGCGGGGGCGGTAGCAGCGGATTACCGCAGCGGAAAAAATGTAGGAACGATTCTGGGCTATCCCCCGGTCGAAGACGTTTGACGGCCGCAGTGCCGAGGGCCATAGTGACAACAAAAAGCAGGAGGGAACCATGTGCGAGATCTATGCGGGCCAGGACCCTGGACGGTATCGCCCGATCAACCGTTCTGTCCGTATTGCCGGCCATTCCACCAGCATTCAATTGGAAGCGGCATTTTGGGTTCTGATCGACGAAATCGCGGAGACGCAGGGCTGTTCTACTGCCCGATTCCTGTCGGCCCTTCATGACGAGGCACTCGAGATCAATGGCTCGATTTCCAATTTCAGCTCGCTTCTGCGCACTAGTTGTCTGATTTACCTGATGAACAACAGCAAGGCGATGCCGGAACGCGTCCCATTCAAGATCATCGCGGCCAAATGATCGATGTTTCGGTTGATGGCCGGAGCGATTTAGCGCGCTGCCAGGGACTCTCTTTCGAATTGGATCCGAAGCCATCTCGATCTCGCAGTTCGTGAGTACGGCTGATCGAGCCCGCCGGCTGCCGATCTTGACGGCTACCGACCATGGCCTCTACGGGAGCGCACGTCGACTCCACCTGCCGGCGGAGGCCCTGATCGCGTGGACGGGTCGTTACGCCGGCCGCGGTGGTACGATCGGCAGGTCACGACCGACTAGGTGGTCCAGGCGCAGCCACTTTTCGAGCTGTCCTGTGATTGTACGGCTTCCGTCGAGTGTAAGCGAGCCGCACACAGCCTCTCGCCACGGACGATATCCCAGATAGACGTCGATGAGGATCGAAATTGGGCCGGCTACAATGGCATCCACGGGATGGCCCGGATCCTTGGACAGACATCCACGTCGTCAGGCTCCAGGACGAGCCAATGTAATCTCAGACCAGTCCGGCAGCGAGCGACACCTGACAAGTCGAATCGCATAACGACACGTGCGAGGGCAGCAGCGTCCGATTAATTCGCCGCCGCAGCGCCCACAGTCGACGCGTCTGCATTGGCCGTGCAGACCTCTGTCATTGCCTTAGCTGCTTATGTTCGATGTGTTTGCCAGCGCCGGGAATGGCCGCGAGGCACGCTCCGGAGCAGCGCGCCGGGGGGTAGAGCACAAGCGTCAATAGCGTGCTGCAGCCCAATATCAGAAAGACAGTTTCGGACATGTCAGCGTTTGCCTGCTGGAATGGGCGAACGCTACGGCAACGACGCGTCAGGTTCGATTGGGAAGGTGGTAGGGCGCTGCAAGAAAGTGATAATGCGCCGCGGCCGTCTGAGGAGATCGAATGACCCCTCGACAACCGCCCCGCTGTTCCAGGCCTTTTCCCACAATTGCGGTTGATTGATATAGGCCAACAACAATGTAATTATATCCGAATAGAAGAATAAAAGCGTCGTCGAGGATCGGTCCAGTAACGGGCCGACTGCGAACGAAGTTCGATGAACCGGTGGCAGGCAGCGATCGCCGGTTGATGCCGGATCGAACCGGATGGGAGGCAGGGATGGAGGTCATTGCCAAAGACCGGAGCACCGTGGAGGGCGCGAATTTCTCGAGCTACGAGGCTTTGCTCGAAGACTTCGCCTGGGACAAGGCCCGCTCCCTTCTCGACGGGCTGCCGGGTGGCGGCCTCAACATCGCCCACGAGGCGGTCGACCGCCATGTCGCTGGCGGTCTTGCTGACAAGGTCGCCATTCGTTGGATCGCCAAGGACGAGAGCCGTCACGACTTCACCTATGCCGACCTGAAGGACCGGACGAACCGCTTTGCGAATGTGCTTTCGTCGCTCGGTATCGGGAGGGGAGAGCGTGTCTACGCGCTTCTCGGGCGGGTACCCGAGCTCCACATCGCAGCGCTCGGGACGCTGAAGGCCGGCGCGGTCTTCTGTCCGATGTTCTCGCAATTCGGCCCCGAGCCGGTCAGGGCGCGCATGGAAATCGGCGACGCGCGGGTGCTGGTCACATCGGCCGCGCTCTTCAAGCGCAAGGTGGCCGGCTGGTGGCGTGAGCTTCCGGGTCTTGCCCATGTCCTCATCATCGACGGTGACGGCGAGGCGCCGCAGGGGATGTCGGACCTTCGCAAGCTGATGGCCGAGGCGTCGCCGCACTTCGAGGTGGCGCGGACCATGCCGGAAGACATGGCGCTCCTGCATTTCACGAGCGGCACCACGGGCCGGCCGAAGGGCGCGGTGCACGTGCACGAGGCGGTCGTCGCCCATCATGTCACCGGCCGGATCGCGCTCGACCTGCATCCCGACGACGTTTTCTGGTGCACGGCCGATCCGGGCTGGGTGACGGGTACCTCCTACGGCATCATCTCCCCGCTGACTAACGGCGTGACGATGATCGTCGACGAGGCGGAGTTCGACGCCGATCGCTGGTACGGCATTCTCGAGGCCGAACGGGTCAATGTCTGGTACACGGCACCGACGGCGATCCGCATGCTGATGAAGGTCGGCGCCGGGCCGGCGAAACGCCGTGATCTTTCGCGTCTTCGCTTCATGGCCAGCGTTGGCGAGCCGCTCAATCCCGAGGCGGTCGTCTGGGGCAACGAGACCTTCGGCAAGCCGTTCCATGACAACTGGTGGCAGACGGAGACCGGCGGCATCATGATCGCCAACTATGCCGCGATGGACGTAAAGCCCGGCTCCATGGGCAAGCCGCTTCCCGGGGTAACGGCCGGCATTCTCGAAAAAACTGCAACCGGCGTGCGCGAGGTGACGACTCCGATGACGATCGGACATCTGGCCCTTCGACCCGGCTGGCCATCGATGATGCGTGCCTATCTCCATGAGGAGGAGCGTTATCGCAAGTGTTTCCTCGACGGCTGGTATCTCTCCGGCGATCTCGCGATGCGGGATAGCGACGGCTATTACTGGTTCGTCGGGCGAGATGACGACGTGATCAAGAGTTCCGGCCATCTGATCGGCCCCTTCGAGGTCGAAAGCGCGTTGATGGAGCATCCGGCCGTCGCCGAAGCTGCGGTCATCGGCATTCCCGACGAGACGGCGGGGGAGGTGGTCAAGGCCTTCGTTGCGCTGAAGCACGGATACGCGCCCGGCGAGGAGCTCGAACTCGACCTGCTTGGCCATGCCCGGCGTCGTCTCGGTCCGGCCGTCGCGCCGAAACAGATCGCCTTCCGGACGAATCTTCCGAAGACCCGAAGCGGCAAGATCATGCGGCGGCTCCTGAAGGCCCGCGAACTCGGCCTTCCCGAGGGCGATATCTCCACGCTCGAGAGTGACGAAAGATGACCAGCGACAGCAGCCTCAAACCGCATCTCACCCGCGAGCATTCGCTGAACCTCCTGAAGCAGATGATTCGCATCCGACGCTTCGAGGACAAGTGTGCCGAACTCTACACCCAAGAGAAAATCCGGGGATTCCTGCACCTCTACGACGGCGAGGAGGCGGTCGCCGCCGGTGTCATTCCGCTGCTGGAGGAGAGGGATCGTCTGGTCGCCACCTATCGCGAGCACGGGCACGCACTGGTGCGCGGCGTGCCGATGGGCGCGGTGATGGCCGAAATGTACGGCAAGGCGGAGGGATGTTCCGGCGGCCGCGGGGGCTCGATGCATCTCTTTTCGAGCACCCGCAACTTCTATGGCGGAAATGCCATCGTCGGCGGCGGGTTGCCGCTTGCCGTGGGGCTCGCGCTCGCGGACCGGATGCGCGGCGAGGACCACGTCACGGCCTGCATCTTCGGAGAGGGCGCAGTCGCCGAAGGCGAGTTCCACGAGAGCCTCAACCTCGCCGCGCTCTGGGGCCTGCCGCTCCTCTTCGTCTGCGAAAACAATCGCTATGCGATGGGCACGGCGCTCGAACGGTCCGAGGCCGAGACCGACATTCATCGGAAGGCGGAAAGCTACAGGATCACGAGCGAGGCGGTCGACGGCATGGATGTGGTTGCCGCGGAGGCGGCGGCAAGGCGCGCCGTCCATGCAATCCGCGAGACCGGAAAGCCTTATTTCCTGGAGTTCAGGACTTACCGCTTCCGTGCCCATTCGATGTTCGATGCGCAGCTCTATCGCGACAAGGCCGAGGTCGAGGCATGGCGGGCCAAAGGCCCGATCGTCCGCTTCCAGTCGTGGCTCATGCAGAACGGTATCGTCCACGAGGCCGACATTGCTGCGATCGAGGCGGAGGTTGCCGGCGAGATCGCCGAGGCGGTCGCCTTTGCCGAAGCCGGCACCTGGGAGCCGCTCGAAACGTTGACGCGCGATGTCTATGCGGATGCGCGGCCGCCCGCGCCGGCTATTGTCGCGCCGTCGGCAGAAGCCGTCGAGATCAGCTACCGTGAGGCCATCAAGGCGGCGATCGTCGAGGCGCTGGAGCGGGACGAGAGAACCTTCCTGATGGGGGAAGACGTCGGGCGCTATGGCGGCTGCTATGCCGTCAGCAAGGGCCTCCTTGACCAGTTCGGGCCCGAACGCATCCGTGACACGCCGCTTTCGGAATCGGGCTTCACCGGTGCGGGGATTGGCGCGGCGATCGCCGGCATGCGGCCGATCGTCGAGGTGATGACGGTGAACTTCTCGCTGCTCGCGCTCGATCAGATCGTCAACACAGCCGCGACGCTCCGCCATATGTCGAACGGGCAATTTCCCGTCCCCGTCGTCATCCGCATGGCGACGGGCGCCGGCCGGCAGCTCGCCGCCCAGCACTCCCACAGTCTCGAGGGCTGGTATGCCCACATTCCCGGCATCCGCGTGCTCGCGCCGGCGACGCTCGAGGACGCCCGCGGCATGCTCTGGACGGCGCTTCAGGAGCCGGATCCGGTGCTGATCTTCGAAAACGTCATGCTTTACAATCGCACCGGGAAGCTTGCGGCAAATGCCGGTCCGGTCGACATCGACCGTGCCGCTGTCCGGCGTGCGGGCCGCGACGTGACGCTCGTCACCTATGGCGGGTCGCTGTTCAAGGCGCTGGGGGCCGCCGAACAACTGGCGAAAGAGGGCATCGAGGCAGAGGTGATCGACCTCAGATCGCTTCGGCCGCTCGACACGGACGCGATCCTTGCCTCGGTCGGCAAGACCCATCGGGTGCTGGTCGTCGACGAAGGCTGGAGGACGGGCAGCCTTGCCGCCGAGATCGGCATGCAGATCGCCGAGCGCGGCTTCTTCGACCTCGATGCGCCGCTTGCGCGCGTCTGCAGCGCGGAGGTGCCGATCCCCTATCCCGCCCATCTCGAGCAGGCGTCGATCCCGCAGACTGCGACGATCGTCGCGGCCGTCAAGGCAATGTTCGGAAAGGGCTGAGCATGGGCACCTTCCACATGCCTTCGCTCGGCGCCGACATGGAGGCGGGGACACTGGTCGAATGGCTCGTCAAGCCGGGCGCGACCGTCCGCCACGGCGATGTCATTGCCGTCGTCGAGACCCAGAAGGGAGCGATTGAGATCGAGGTCTTCGAAGACGGGATCTTCGAAAAGAGCCTCGCAGCGATCGGCGACCGGCTGCCGGTCGGTGCGCCGATGGCGGTGATCGCCCATCCCGGTGAGGTTGCCGTCGAAGCTCCGGCGCCGCCGGTTTCTGTGAAGGCGGCGGAGACGATCGTGACAGCCGTCGCCCCGCCGCCCGTTCCACAGGCAGTGTCCGTGGTTCCGGCGCCGCCGGGGATAACCGCACGCATTCTTGTTACGCCGGCGGCGCGACAGCGCGCGGAACAGTTGGGAATTGCGCTGGCGGAACTGCATGGCAGCGGTCCCCGGGGCGAGATCGTGCTTGCCGATGTCGAGGCCCGGAAGGGCCGGGAGGACACGCTGCGGCAAGGCGAGGCGGCCTCGACGGGCCAGGCGATGACGGGCATGCGCGCCGCGATCGCTGCGGCGATGGCGCGATCGAAACGCGAAATCCCTCACTATTACCTCGCCCACACGGCAGAGCTCACGAAGGCCGAGACATGGCTTGCCGCCTACAATGCCGGCCGGGACCCCGCAAGCCGATTGTTGCTCGGCGCTCTCTTCGTCAGGGCCGTGGCCGTCGCGGCAAAGAGTTACCCGGAGTTCAATGGCCAATATCAGAATGGCGCATTCGCGCCGGCGAGCGCAGTGCATGCCGGCGTAGCGATCAACCTCCGCGGCGGCGGGCTCGTCGCCCCGGCGATCCATGATGCCGACCGGCTGCCCCTTCCGGAGCTCATGGAGAAGTTGAAGGATCTCGTTGCCCGCGTGCGCGCCGGACGCTTCCGGGGCTCGGAACTGGCCGACCCCACAATTACGATCTCAAGCCTCGGGGACCGGGGCGTGGAGACGCTCTATGGCGTCATCTATCCGCCGCAGGTGGCGATCGTTGGTTTCGGCACTCCCGCGACGAAAGCTGTCGTCGAAGACGACAACATCGTGCCGCGACGCGTCGTCAGCCTTTCGCTCGCCGGCGATCACAGGGTCAGCGACGGTCATCGCGGCGCGCTTTTCCTCGGCACCATCACAGATCTGCTTCAGCGACCGGAGGCGTTATGACCGCACAGGACATCGAAAATGCCGTCAAGGCGGAGCTGCGGCGGATCGCTCCCGACATCGATCCGGCCGAGGTCGTCCCCGACCGTTCGTTACGGGAACAGTATGACCTCGACTCGATCGACTTCCTCAACCTGATGGCGGCGGTCGGCAAGCGGTTCGACCTGCCGATGCCCGAGGAGGACTACCCTCGTCTTGCGACCATCTCGGCCATCGTCGCCTATATCGCGGAGAAGACCGGTCAGCCGAAGTGAAAGCTCGTCCTCCGACTGAGCTGACCTCAGGTCGTCGCAGTCGAAGCTCCGATCTATGGGACAGACATTACTCGCCCGAATACGTGACTATTCCCGGCGGCAAGTGGATTGAGCGGCGGCCGTTCGTTTCCTTCAGCCAAGCGCGGCATGGGCGCAGAGTGCCTCGATCACGCCCGGAGCCTGGCTGCTGTTCAGCCCGGCGATGTTGATTCGGCCGGAGAGCGGCATGTAGATTCCACGTCGATGGCGTAGTTCGACGATGCGGGTCTCATCAATCGGCAGAAGCGAGAACATGCCCTGCTGGGTGGCAATGGCAGCGAGCGCAGGAGAGAGGCGGGAAAGGCCCTTCGCGAGGATCGTCCGCATCGAGGTAATCCGTTTGCGTGCGTCATCGAGTTCGGTCCGCCAGTCCGTCCGCAGTTCGGGATCTGTCAGAATGGTGCGGACGACGGCCGCGCCGTGGTCCGGCGGCATGGAATAGGCGCCTCGTCCGATGGTCACGAGGTGGGACTTCAGCTTGTCGCGCGTCTCCGGCGACGCAGACGTTGCATAGACCGCACCCGTCCGTTCCCGGTATAGCCCGAAGGACTTGGAAGCCGAAGCCGCAACGATCGCTTCGGGAACTCGGTCGAGCAAGCGGCGCAACGGAGCGGCATCACTTTCGATGCCGGTGCCGAAACCCTGATAGGCGCTATCGATCACCGGCACGAGACCCTTCTCGAGGGCCACTTCGGCGACCGCCGCCCAGGTGGCGTCGTCCATGACGGCTCCGGTCGGATTATGGCAGCTCGCGTGGAGGAGAATGGCGTCGCCCGGCTGCGCCTTGTCTGCAACTACAGAGATCATCTCTCCGGCGAGCAATCTCTGGCCTGCAACGTCAAACGACGGATAGGTCACCACCGATAGCCCTGCCGCCGCGAAGATCGCCGAATGGTTCGACCAAGTGGGCGTGCCGAGAAAGATCCGCGAGGAGCCGGAGCGTCGGAGCAGTTCCGCGGCCAGCCGCAGGGCGCCGGTCCCGCCGACGGTCTGGACACCGGCAGCGTGTCGTCCTTCACCAGCGACGAACGTCCAGAATGCCTCGATGAAGGTGCGGTCGCCTTCCGGCCCGACATAAGCCTTCGTCTCCTGCGTTTCCAGAAGGTGGGCTTCCGCCCGTTTGACCGCGCGGAAGACGGGGGTTCTGCCGAGCTCATCACGATAGACCCCGACGCCGAGGTCGACCTTCGCGGGGTTCGGGTCCGCCCTGAACAGGGGAGTCAGCGCCAGCAGCGGATCATCGGCTTCGCGGCTAAGGGTTTCGAACATAGGGTTTGCCTCAAAGTTGGTCTCGTGGAAATGACGGGTGCTGCGTCAAACGCGCATCCGCGGAACGTCGTTCGGATCGAGCCGCAATTCGATCAGCAGGGGTCGGGTGCGATCTTCGATTGCGGCGATGGCGGCGCCGAGCTCGTCAGCGGAGCGGACGGCGATGCCATGGCCCCCGAGGGCCTTCGCGATCTCGGCAAAGGATGGCCAGTCGAATTCGGTGAGTCCGGGGTCCATCTTGCGGTCGAGAAACTGGATGTGTTCCGCCCCGTAGGCGGAATCGTTACAGACGATGACGATCAGGTTCTGGCGCAGTCGCACAGCGGTGTTGAACTCGTTGATCCCGCCCATCATGAAACCACCGTCGCCGGTAAAGAGGACGACCGGCCTCTCGGGTGCGGCGAGCCCTGCGCCGATTGCTTCTGCGAGGCCGAGCCCGATCGAACCGAAATTGGCGGTTACCATGAAGCTCTTCGGGTCGGTCACCGATATACGGCACCAGACTTCGGTCATGAAACGTCCGCCGTCGGTCACCAGAATCCGGTCATCAGGGAGCGCCTTGTCGAGTTCTTCCATCGCCCAGACATAGTTGACGAAACCCGGTCCGGCTTTGTCGCGCTGCCCGGGCACATGGGTCGTCAGCGTTTCGGGTGTCAGTTCGCCGGTGAAGCCGCTCGGCGGAATTTCCGCCTCGTTGAGCCAATAGAGAATATTGTCCGCGGTCAGCGCACTGTCGGCCACTAGGGCCACATCCGGATGGAGGCTGCGGCCGATGAAGCGTTGTTCGACATCGACCTGAACGACCCGCTTGCCCTTCATCAGGCCGCCCTTCTCGGTGGTGAAATCATGCAGGCCGGAACCGAAGCAGAGAATGCAGTCGGACTTGGCGATCACATCATAGGCCGCTGGCGTGCTGAGCGTGCCGAAGATGTCCATGTTGTAAGGATGGCCGGAGAAGAGACCCTTTGCCTTCAATGTCGTGGCGAGCGGTGCTTCGAGCCGGTCGGCAAGCCGGATCAATTGTTCGCGTGCGCCGCAAGCGCCACCTCCGGCGAGGATCAGAGGCCGGCGGGCAGCGGCGATAACGCCGATCGCCTTGTTCAGCGCATCACCCTCCGGAACATAGGCCGGCGTTTCGAACACCTCGAAGCGATGGGGTTGATAGGGGTGTTCGTGCCACATGAAATCGACCGGCATGTTTAGGATGATCGGGCGCCGCTCGACGCGGGCGCGATAGAAGGCCCGCGCCACGTCGTATGTCGCAGTTTCGGGTGCGCGCATCTGCTCGAACCCGGCACCGGTCGCCTTCACCACTTCGCGCTGGTCGATACTCTGGACGTGGCGCGGATTCATGACGGGGGTATCGCCCGCCAGAAGCACCATCGGAATATTGCCGCGCGCGCCTTCGGTGAGTGCCGTCACGCAATTCGTGAGGGCGGGGCCATGCGTCACGGACGCCACGCCGACGCCGCCCGACACATGGGCGAAGGCGAGTGCCATGAGAACGGAACTCCCCTCATGGGCCGCCGGCACGAAGCGACCGTCGCAGCCCCGCGCGAAGTGGTCGACCATGAAGAGGTTTGCATCGCCCATGAGCCCGAACATCGTGCCGACGTCGTGGTCGCGCACCGCCCGCGCGATGGATTGATAGACATAGTCCGTCTTTGGCGTCATGGCCGATATCCTCCCGTCGCCGTTCTCCTTGGCGTGAAAGCGAGAATAGCCGCGGCGCTGTGCACGAGGTGTGCGACTTGCACGACGATCGGCGGAAAGTTCGCACAATATGTGTGAATACGACGACAAATCTGCATGGTATGTGTAATCATATCGTGAATGATGCGCGACACAGGAGAGCCGCCATGCTTATCGACCGCCATGACCGCCAGATTCTGCACGCCCTGCAGAAAGACGGCTCGCTGACCAACGGGCAGCTGTCCGAACTGATCAACCTGTCGCCGTCGCAATGTTCGAGGCGGCGGATGGCGCTCGAAGAGGCGGGTCTGGTCGCGGGCTATCACGCGAGGCTGGATGCAGCGAAACTCGGGGTCAAGGTACGTGCGATCGTGCGTGTCAACCTGCGAATGCATGACAGGGACACCGACAAGAATTTCTCGGCATGGCTGGAACGGCAGCCGGAAGTGCAGTCGGCATTTTCCGTGTCCGGCGACGCAGATTACGTCCTCGACGTGCGCGTGCGCGACCTCGAACGCTTTTCGGACTTCGTCCATGATCGCCTGCTGATCCAGCCACAGGTCGCACAGGTGCGATCTGATTTCGTGCTGAGGACGCTGAAGGACAGTGAAGTCCTCGAACTCGGAGACTGATTGCGCGAGCGAGCAGGCCGGAGGTGCCGTCCGATCACTCGTCGTCGCGCCCGGGCGGTACTTCGGCAATCAGCCTTTTCAGCAGCGCGTCGAGCTGGATCGTCAGTTCCGGACCGAGCCTGTGGCGCAGATCGCGATCATAAGCGATGGCGCGCTGACCGAGATCCGCAAAGGCGATGCGACCCTTGTCGGTAAGGCTCAGGATTTCGGCCCGCCTGTCCTCTTCACTCGGCGTGCGCAGGAGAAAGCCGTCCGCTTCCAGTGCGGAGACCGCGCGGCTGACCTTCGTCTTCTCGACATGGGAAATGACGCAGATGTCTTTTGCCGTCATCGCGCCGAACTTGCCGAGGTTGGCCATCACCCGCCATTGCGTGCGTGTCATGCCGTAGTATTCGCGGTAGATTGCCTGAAACGAACGGGATGTCACCTCTGCCGCCTGGTTCAACAGGTAGGGCAGGAATTGTTCGAGATCGAAATCCACGTCGTGTTCTTGGTCGGCCATTCCGGTTGTCCATGAGTCTGGGGCGCGAACCTGCCATAGCCCGCCGCTGAAGTCACGACAGCGGCCGGACGCGATCCGGATGGGCCGCCGCAAAGGCCGGGATCTCTTCCAAGCGAGCCGAAACAGTGTTGGTGCGTGTAAGATTTTCCAGGTTCACGCCCCACCGCCGCGCGTTGTAGATCTGCGGTACGAGGCAGATATCGGCGAGTGTCACCTGATCGCCGTAGCAGAAGCGGCTTTCCGACTGGCGCTGCAGCATGGCCTCGAAATCCGCCAGTCCTTCCGCGATGAAATGCTTCATCCACTCCTCGATGGTCGTGCTGCCAAGTGCGGCCGCGTGGCGGGCGACGCGCAGATTGCAGACCGGATGGATTTCCATGGCGATGGCGTAGCTCAGCGCTCGCACTCTGGCCTTCCCGACGGCATCGGTCGGGAGCCATCCGGCGGAGCGCGTCTCGTTCAGATATTCGAGGATTGCCAGGGACTGCGTGAGTTCGACACCGTCGATTGAAAGGGTCGGTACCAGGCCTTGCGGATTGCGCGCCAGGTTCTCTTCGCCGCGCTGCGCGCCGGAGAGAAGGTCGACCGCCTCGCCGGCGTAGGAAATGCCCAGCAGGTTGAGCCCGATCCGCACGCGGTACGCGGCGGAGGACCGCCAGTAATCAAACAGCATGACGTCGTGTTCGGCCATCCACGAAACCCCTTCTTGCGTTCCGTCAATCTTTACCTTGACAAAGTTGCGAATGCAACTATTTACTCTGGCTCCAGATACAGATCCGATCGGAGCAGACGATGAACCAGCATCCGCTCGCCGCCGACATGACCCGTGCGCTCGGCACTTCCGGCGCGCACGAAGGCTACATGCCGGGTTTCGGCAACGACTTCGAAACCGAGGCGCTGCCCGGGGCGTTGCCGCAGGGTCAGAACTCACCGCAGAAATGCAATTATGGTCTCTATGCCGAACAGCTTTCCGGCACGGCCTTCACGGCGCCGCGCGGACAGAACGAGCGCACCTGGTGCTACCGCATCCGCCCGAGCGTCAAGCACACGTCACGGTTTGCGAAAATCGATGTGCCATTTTGGAAGTCCGCCCCGCACATCCTGCCGGACGTGACTTCCCTGGGGCAATATCGCTGGGACCCGATCCCGCATGCGGACGAAAAGCTGACATGGGTCACCGGCATGCGCACGGTGACGACGGCAGGTGACGTCAACACCCAGACCGGCATGGCGAGCCATGTTTATCTCGTCACCCAATCCATGGTGGACGAGTATTTCTACTCGGCCGATGGCGAACTGCTGGTCGTGCCGCAGGAAGGCAAGCTGCGCTTCTGCACCGAGCTCGGTGTGATCGACGTCGAGCCGAAGGAAATCGCGCTCCTGCCGCGCGGGCTGGTCTATCGTGTCGAAGTCCTCGAAGGTCCTTGCCGCGGCTTCGTTTGCGAGAACTACGGCCAGAAATTCGATCTCCCCAATCGCGGACCGATCGGCGCGAACTGCCTTGCCAATCCGCGCGATTTCAAGTGCCCTGTGGCCGCTTTCGAAGACCGGGAAGTGCCGTCACGCGTCGTTCTGAAATGGTGCGGCCAGTTCCATGAGACGCATATCGACCACTCGCCGCTGGATATCGTCGCCTGGCACGGCAATTACTGTGCCTACAAATATGACCTGCGGACCTATTCGCCGGTCGGCGCGATCCTCTTCGATCATCCTGATCCGTCGATCTTCACCGTTCTGACGGCTCCTTCGGGCAGGAGGGCACAGCCAACATTGATTTCGTGCTGTTTCGTGAGCGCTGGATGGTGGCGGAGCACTCGTTCCGCCCCCCCTGGTATCACAAGAACATTATGTCGGAGTTGATGGGCAATATCTACGGTGTCTATGACGCCAAGCCCAAGGGGTTTGCGCCGGGCGGCATGAGTCTGCACAATTGCATGCTGCCGCATGGGCCGGATCGCAATGCGTTCGAGCACGGCTCGAACGAGCCGATGGTGCCGCAGTTCCAGGCGGAAACCATGAGCTTCATGTTCGAGACGCGTTTCCCGCAGCATCTCACGGAGTGGGCTGCGAAGCATGCGCCGCTGCAGGATGACTACATCGACTGCTGGGAGAGCCTCGAGAAGAAGTTCGACGGCACGCCGGGCATCAAGAATTAGACGGTCACGAGCCGGGTTGGAGGGACAATGAAGCTTGCCACCTTGAAGGACTCCACGCGCGACGGCAAACTTGTCGTCGTCTCCAGGGATCTCACGCGCTGTTCGGAAGTCGGTCATATCGCTCGCACCCTGCAGGCGGCTCTCGACGACTGGGCCCATGTCGGGCCGCGCCTTGAGCGCGTCGCGGAAGGCCTGGAGACCGGCTCGCAACCCTTCACACGCTTCCACGAGCATGATGCGGCCTCACCGCTGCCGCGCGCCTACCAATGGGCGGATGGTTCGGCCTATGTGAACCATGTCGAACTGGTGAGGAAAGCGCGCAACGCGGAAATGCCGGAGACATTCTGGACCGATCCCCTGATGTATCAGGGCGGATCCGACAGTTTCCTCGCCCCACGCGCACCCATCTTCATGCCCGAAGACGAAGGCCTCGGCATCGACTTGGAGGGCGAAGTCGCGGTTATCGTCGATGACGTCCCCATGGGTGTTTCGACAGAAGAGGCGAGACGTGCGATCCGTTTGGTGATGCTGGCCAACGATGTGTCGCTGCGGGGCCTTATCCCGGCCGAACTGGCCAAGGGGTTCGGCTTCTTCCAGTCCAAGCCTTCCTCGGCATTCTCGCCGGTCGCCGTGACACCGGATGAACTCGGCGAAGCGTGGGACGGCGGCAAGCTCCATCTGCCTCTTTCAGTGGACTACAACGGCAAGCCCTTCGGTCGCGCCAATGCCGGCATCGACATGACCTTTGATTTTGGTCAACTGATCGCCCATGCGGCGGGGACTCGATCGCTTGTCGCCGGCACCATCATCGGTTCCGGCACCGTCTCCAACAAGCTGGGCGGCGGTCCCGGAAAGCCGGTTTCGCAAGGCGGTGCCGGCTATTCCTGCATTGCCGAAATCCGCATGATCGAGACGATCGAGAGCGGCAGGCCCAAGACCCCCTTCATGAGGTTCGGCGACACTGTGCGCATCGAAATGAAGGACAAGAGCGGAAATTCCATCTTCGGCGCCATCGAGCAAACCGTCACAAAGCTTGAACATCAGCAAGGATAGACATCCATGGCAAAGGCATTCGCTTCCCAGGGCGACCTCACTGAAAAGAAGATCAGCTTTACCGAGATCGGCGACGGGCTCTATGCCTTCACGGCCGAGGGCGACCCGAATTCCGGCGTCATCATCGGCGATGACAGCGTCATGGTCGTCGAGGCGCAGGCGACGCCGCGTCTCGCCCGGAAGGTGATCGACTGCATCCGCACCGTCACCGACAAGCCGATCAGCCATGTTGTGCTGACCCACTACCATGCCGTTCGCGTGCTCGGCGCCAGTGCCTTCAATGCCGGCCAGGTGATCATGTCGGAGGCAGCGCGCAAGATGGTCGTCGAGCGCGGACAGGAGGACTGGGACAGCGAGTTCCAGCGGTTTCCCCGCCTGTTCGAGGGCCATGAATCGATTCCGGGCCTAACTTGGCCGACCACGACTTTCAATGGAAAGATGACGGTCTTTCTCGGCAAACGCCGGGTCGACATTCTCCAGCTCGGCCGCGCCCATACGGCGGGCGACGCTGTGATCCACGTGCCGGACCAGAACGTGATGTTCACGGGTGACATCGTCGAAGCGCATTCAGCCTGCTACTGCGGCGACGGACACTTTGCCGACTGGGGCGGCACGCTTGAGGCGATCCGCGCCTATGATCTGGCGGCGATCGCCCCCGGTCGCGGCGACGCCGTGGTCGGTCGCGACGCAGTAAACGGGGCGCTCGACCGGACGAAGGATTTCGTGGACTCGACCTACCGGCCGGTGGTGCGGATTGCAGCGCGGGGCGGTTCGCTAAAGGAAGCCTGGGATGCGGTTCGCGTTGAATGCGATCCGAAGTTCAAGGATTACGCGATCTACGAGCACTGCCTGCCGTTCAATGTGGCGCGCGCCTACGACGAAGCGCGCGGGATCGACCACCCGCGCATCTGGACGGCGGAGCGCGACCTGCAGATGTGGGCGGACCTGCAGGGCTGAGGCGTTTCCCGGAGGGAGGAGGGAATCATGGAAAACCCTATTACGGAGCGCTATCCGGTAGCGTTCCGCCTGTATCCTTATGTCAGATCGCCGGACCAGGATGCGGCGACGCCGGTCCGGCACAAGGTGATCGTCGTCGGTGCGGGTCCGGTGGGGCTTGCAACCGCACTCGACCTCGGCCGGCGAGGCATTCCCGTCCTTCTGCTCGACGACCACGAGGGGCCGGGGCTCGGCAGCCGCGCGATCTGCTTTGCCAAGAGGACGCTCGAAATCTGCGACCGGCTGGGCGCGGGCGAGGCCATGCTGGCGAAGGGGATACAGTGGAACATCGGCAAGGTCTTTCATGACGACCGGCTGCTTTACGAGTTCAACCTCCTGCCGGAAGACGGCCACGCTTTCCCCGCCTTCATCAATCTGCAGCAGCCATGGTTCGAAAAGTTTCTTCATGACGGCCTGGTCACGGCGCAGGAAGAGGGAGCCCCGATCGAAATCCGTGGCCGCAATCGCGTCGATACCGTCACCCGCCACCAGGATCACGTGTCCCTCGACATCATGACGCCGGACGGGCCGTACCGGATCGAGGCCGACTGGCTGGTCGCCTGTGATGGTGCGCGCTCCCCGATCCGGAACATGCTTGGTCTCGGCTTCGAGGGGCGTGTCTTCGAGGACAACTTCCTGATCGCCGATGTGAAGATGAAGGCCGATTTCCCCACCGAGCGCTGGTTCTGGTTCGAGCCGCATTTCAAGTCTGGCGACAGCGCGCTTCTGCACAAGCAACCGGACGATATCTGGCGCATCGATTTCCAGCTCGGCTGGAACATCGACCGGGCGAAGGAACTGGAGCCGGAGAACATCAAGGCCCGCGTCAGTGCGATGCTGGGCCCCGACGTCGAATACGAGCTCGACTGGTGCTCTATCTACACGTTCCAGTGCCGCCGCATGGCAAAATTCCGCCATGGGCCGGTTCTGTTTGCCGGCGACTCTGCCCATCAGGTCTCGCCCTTCGGTGCACGCGGCGCCAATTCGGGCATTCAGGATGCTGACAATCTCGGATGGAAGCTGGCTCTCGTCGTCAACGGTCTAGCGCCCGCGGCTCTGCTCGATACATATGACGAAGAACGCGTATTCGGAGCCGACGAGAACATCGCCAACTCGACGCGGTCGACAGATTTCATCACCCCCAAATCGGCGATTTCGAAGCTCTTCCGCAATGCGGTTCTCGATCTCGCGGAAACACTTCCCTTTGCCCGCACCGTGGTCAATTCCGGCCGGCTTTCGATACCCTGCACTTACGACGGCTCGCGGTTGAATGGACCGGATCTACCGGGTCTGCCTGCCCGGACGCGTCCTGGAAGCCCATGCCCTGACGCACCGGTCGGCACGGACTGGCTGCTGCGCCTGATCGGCGGTGTCTTCACGCTTCTTGCGATCAACACGGACGTTCCCGCGACATTCATAGCGCATGGCGTCGCGCTCAAGGTCCTGTCGGTCGAAGCTTCTCCCGACAGCGGGCTCCAGGAGCGCTATCTTGGGACCGCCGGAAGTGCCGTCTATCTGATCCGCCCGGATCAACATGTGGCCGCCCGATGGGATCGCTTTGATGCCGTCGCCGTCGGCGCGGCACTTGCCCGAGCCATCGCAAAGGATTGACCCATGCTGCAGACCAAGTCCAATCTTTCCCGGCCGGATGAGAGTTATGCGCTTCTGATCAAGGCGCATGAGGGGCTCTCGGAAGAAGAAAGTCATGCCATGAATGCGCGCCTGATCCTGATCCTGATGAACCAGATCGGTGATCACGGGGTGATCAGCGAAGCGCTCGAGCTCGCCAGAACAACCGGCATCAGGGCGTGACTGCGGCGGCCGCTCGCGCCGTCATGCCGCCTGACATCTGCTCCTCGTTCGAGCGTTCTCTTGGCGTCGGTCACTGGGCCTTCATGACGTCTCCGAGCGCCTCCACCAGCATGTCGGCGTTCTCGCGCGAGAACACCAGCGGCGGGCGGATCTTCAGCACGTTGGCCCGCGGGCCCGACGCACTGATGAGGACGCGACGCTCGCGAAGGCCGTTGACGATGCGGGTGGTCAGCGCCGCATCCGGGCTCTTCGTCGCCCGGTCGGCGACGATCTCGACGCCGATGAAGAGGCCGGAGCCGCGCACGTCGCCGATGGCCGAATGGCGGCCGGCAAGACCCTTCAGGCCGTCCATCAGGTAGCGGCCGACCTCCAACGCATTCTGCTGCAGTCCCTCGATACGGATGGTGTCGAGCACCGCCTTGCCGGCGGCGGCGGCGACCGGATTGCCGCCGAAGGTGTTGAAATAGCGTGCCCTCGGGCCGAAATCGGCGATGACCTCGGGGCGCAGCACGATGCCTGCCATCGGGTAGCCGTTGCCCATCGGCTTGCCGAGGGTCACCATGTCGGGCGCAATGCCGTGACGCTCGAAGCCCCACATGGCCTCGCCGGTGCGGCCGAAGCCCGGCTGGACCTCGTCGGCGACGAAGAGGCCGCCTGCTTCGTGGATGGCATCCACTGCCGGCTTGAGGAAACCCTTCGGGCCGGCAAAGATACCGTCGCTGGAAAAGATCGTGTCGGTGATCAGCATGGCCGGCTTGATGCCATGGCGCTTCAGGTCGGCGATGGCGGCGCGGACGTCGCGGCCGAACTTTTCCATCATCTCCTCGGGCGAATGGCGGTAGCTGTCCGGTGCGGGCACCGTGCGCACGTGCGGGCCGAGGGTCACGGATTCGCCGAGCGAGGGCGAAAACTCGGCAACCGCGCTGGTCAGGCCATGATAGGCGAGATCGGTGGCGATGATGCCGGTGCCGCCGGTGACGAAACGCGTGATGCGCACGGCGAGGTCGTTGGCCTCGCTGCCCGTGCAGGTGAACATGGCCTGGCTCAGGCCCTCGGGAAAGGTCGCCGTCAGCGTTTCGGCATAGTCTACGATGCCCTCGTGCAGATAGCGCGTATGGGTGTTGAGCACGGCGGTCTGTTTCGTGATCGCTTCCACGACGCGCGGGTGGCAATGGCCAAGCGAGGCGACGTTGTTGTAGGCGTCGAGATAGCGTTCGCCTGCGGCGTCATAAAGGAAGACGCCTTCGCCGCGCACGAGATGCAGCGGCTTTTCGTAAAACAGGCGGTAGGCGGGACCGAGCACCTTTTCGCGGCGGGCGATCAGCGCCCGTTCGCTTTCGCTCAGCCGTTCGAAATCCTCGCGCGAAAAAGCATTCACCATCGACATGATCAGCCCTCGGATAGGTTGGGCACAAGCCGTTTCAGCCCGGCCGCAGTGAGTTCGGCAGTGTTTTGCAGACCACGCAAGGCGGTGGCGTGGTTGCGCATGATGTAGGCGCTGTTTTCCGGGAATCGGGCCGAGCGCCACTCAGCGATGATGATCGACATGGCGAGGCGCGCCCGCGTGAGAAGTGGCAGAAGCGCCATCTCCGCCTCTTCGAGCGCGCGCGCCGACTGGTGGCCTTCAAGGAAAGCGCCGATGCGGGCGGCCCAGTTGTCGGTGGCGAGATGATAGGAGAGCGCGACCGCGAGATCGTTGACGACCGGTGCATGCACCATGTCGCCGAAATCGATGATGCCGACCACTCGTGTCGGCTCGGCCGGATCGAGGAGAATGTTGTGCGGGTTGAAGTCGTTGTGAATAATCTGCCGGCGCCTGAGCGCCGCAATCGCCGGTAGCGACCGTTCGAATTCGGCGAGCACGGCTTCGACCTTGCCCCGGCGCTCCGGTGCGACATGGTCGATGACGGCGGCGAGATCGAGCGTATGCGAGATGTCCCACATCAGCTTTCCCTCGGGTGCCCGCCCGGCATAGCCTTCCAGACCGAGCCCGAGTTCGGCCAGTGCCCGGCCGACATTGTGGCTCTGCGTCTCCGAGGCCGGCGTGCGGTATTGTAGTTCCCCGTCGAGGAAGGTGAGGAGGCGCATGATACGCGGTCCTTCCGCCGTGGACAGCGTCTCGCTGGGCTTGCCCTCAAGGGTCGGCACCAGCCGGGGGACGGGCACGGCGGGCGCTGCGGCTTCGAGGTGCAGCAGTGCGCCGTCCTGGAAAACGAGGGCGGCGGGATCTTCGGCAGGATTGGCGATCTTCAGGATGAAGGGTGTACCGTCCGTGCGGGTAAAGAGAAAGGTCTCGTCGCGCTCGCTGGACAGACGCTTGGCCGCACCCACAAGGCCATAGACGGTCGCGACGGCCTGCTGCGCATCGTCGAGCGATGTCGGTTCCCATGTCGCCGACATCGAATCGGTCTTTTTGTCGGCCGATGGATCGGTCATACTTGCTCCCATTGCATACGGCTTTCCCCGTCCCTGGACGGTTCTGCGACGGCGGGCGCTTGTGCCGGCCGACGGGGCGTTCCCCGTAGATCGCCACAATGCCATTTGTGCATACTTGAAACATGCATAAAAAGATGCATCAAGTATCTTGTTACTTTTATTTCCCGGATGAGTTCGATGGCCGAGTTTTCGACACTGGAATATGCGAACCTTAACAGCGTCGTCTACGGCGCCCTTTGCGATGCGTTGATGCAGGGGCGGTTCCAGCCGGGCGATCGCTTGAAGATCCGTGATCTTGCCGAACAGTTCGGCACCAGCGTCACGCCGATCCGCGATGCTATCCTGCGCCTTGCCAACGACGAGGCGGTCACCTTTCGCTCTCCGCGTGACATCCGCATCGCCGGGCTCAGCGAAGAGCGCTACCGCGAGATTCGCGCCATCCGCGTGCGTCTCGAGGGACTGGCGGCGGAAACGGCCGCGCAGCTGGCGACGACTGCGGATATCCAGGCGCTGGAGCAGATCTTGCGGGAAAACGAGGCGGCAATCGCCGCTGGCGACCGCCTGAAAGGCACCCAGCTCAATCAGGCCTTCCACTTCATGCTGCCGCAGATCGCCGGACTTCCGGTGCTCACCAGCATCTTGCGCCGCCTCTGGCTGCAGATGGGTCCGCATATTTCCGGGGCTTATCTCGCCGGCGGCCGGGCGATGATCGACCATCACTATCCGGTCGTCGAGGCGCTCAGGCGTCATGATCCGACGGCGGCCTCGATGGCCATCGTCGACGATATCCTTCTGGGTGGAAAGCCGATTCTCGAGTGCATCGAACGGGATGCAGGCCGGGAGGCCCGGCGCGCCTGAGGAGTGGTGAAAAGAGAGACTTGCAATTCGTCGACCGCTTATTATGATGTATCAAGCATCAAGAGGAGTTCTGTA
Organism: Ciceribacter thiooxidans; assembly: GCF_014126615.1. NCBI lineage: Bacteria > Pseudomonadati > Pseudomonadota > Alphaproteobacteria > Hyphomicrobiales > Rhizobiaceae > Ciceribacter > Ciceribacter thiooxidans. Next base: position 376,912 of record NZ_CP059897.1, on the reverse strand, counting down.
TGACCGAAGAATGCCGCTATATGTTGCTGACGGGGGCGAGCCGCGGCATCGGTCATGCGACGGTGAAGCTCTTCCAGTCGAGAGGCTGGCGCATGCTCACCGTTTCCCGCCAGCCGTTTTCCGAGGAATGCGCCTGGCCGTCCGCCCGCGAAAGTCACATTCAGGCCGATCTTGCCGATCTCTCGCAGATCGACCGTCTCGCCGCGACCGTGCGTGAACGGCTGCCGAACGGCAAGCTGCACGCGCTCGTCAACAATGCGGGCATCTCTCCGAAAGGGCCGGGCAGGAGCCGGCTCGGCGTCATGGCCACGGATGCGACTGTCTGGACGCAGGTGCTCAACGTCAATCTCGTCTCGACGGCGCTGCTCGCGCGCACGCTGATGCCGGAGCTGGAGGCGGCGAGGGGCTCGATCGTCAACGTCACCTCTATAGCCGGTTCGCGCGTGCATCCATTCGCGGGCGTTGCATATGCCGCGTCGAAGGCGGCGCTTGCGGCGCTCACGCGCGAGATGGCGCATGAATTCGGCCGTCGCGGCGTGCGCGCCAATGCGATAGCGCCGGGCGAAATCGAAACCTCGATCCTCTCGCCGGGGACCGATGCGCTGGTGGCGGCGGAAGTGCCGATGGGACGGCTGGGCGAACCGCGCGAAGTCGCGGAAACCATCTATTTCCTCTGCACCGATTCCTCCTCCTACATCAATGGAGCGGAGATCCACATCAACGGAGGGCAGCACGTTTGACAACGGTCAAGCGGGGCAAGTTACCCGTTGACCGGCGATGACCGGAATGCATCAATCGGCCGAAACGTTCAGGGGAAAGGGCGCGACGACCGGAGTGGCGGCAGCCGAAGGTGCAAAGCATCGGGTTGGCGGTCGGCGTGAATACGACACGGAGCCGGCAACGGCTCGATACAACGAAGAAAAGGGGAATGCCATGAAAACCATCTTGAAATCGGGTGTCCTGGCGGCGGCCGCCGTCGTTCTGTCGGCGAGCCTTGCTGCGCCGGTTCTCGCGCGTGACCTCACCGTCGTCTCCTGGGGCGGTAACTACCAGGACGCGCAGCGCAACATCTACTTCAAGCCGTTCTCGGAAAAGATCGGCAAGCCGGTGCTCGACGAGGCCTGGGACGGCGGGATCGGCGTCATCCAGTCGAAGGTCAAGGCGGGTGCCCCGAACTGGGATGCCGTGCAGGTGGAAGCCGAGGAGCTGGCGCTCGGCTGTGCCGACGGTCTCTATGAGAAGATCGACTGGGACAAGATGGGCGGCAAGGACAAGTACCTCGACAGCGCCGTCAATGACTGTGGTGTCGGCGCGATTGTCTGGTCGACGGCGATCGCCTATGACGGCGACAAGCTGGCCGAAGGCCCAACCTCCTGGGCGGATTTCTGGAACGTCGAGAAGTTCCCCGGCAAGCGCTCGCTGCGCAAGGGCCCGAAATACACGCTGGAATTCGCGCTGCTCGCCGACGGCGTCTCCAAGGACGAACTCTATGACGTGCTCGGCACGGAAGAGGGTGTCGCCCGCGCTTTCAAGAAGCTCGACGAATTGAAGCCGAACATCATCTGGTGGGAGTCCGGTGCCCAGCCGCTGCAGTTCCTCGCTTCGGGCGAAGTCGTCATGACCTCGGCCTATAACGGCCGCATCACCGGCATCAACCGTTCGGAGGGCAAGAACTTCAAGGTCGTCTTTCCGGGCAGCATCTATGCCGTCGACAGCTGGGTCGTGCTGAAGGACGCCGAGAACAAGGACGTCGCGCAGGACTTCATCGCCTTTGCGAGCCTGCCGGAAAACCAGGCGAAGCTGCCGGAGTTCGTTGCATACGGTCTGCCGAACAAGGAAGCGGCCGCCAAGGTGCCGGCGGAGTTCGCCAAGGATCTGCCGACCGATCCGGCGAACATGACGGACGCCATTCCGCTCAACGTTGATTTCTGGATCGACAATGCCGAAACGCTGACGCAGCGCTTCAACGCCTGGCTCGCCCAGTAAGGACATCCGTGGTGAAGGGCGCCCCGTCGGGCGCTCTTCCTGCATGGCCGGGTGCGTTCCGCAAGGTGTACCTTCGCCTCTAGCGATGGAGTCTTCCGTGGCCGAGTTCATTCGATTTGACCGCATCACGAAATTCTACGGCCCGCTCTGCGTGGTCGAGAACCTTGATCTTGCCATCGGGAAGGGCGAGTTCGTCAGCCTGCTCGGCCCGTCCGGCTCCGGCAAGACGACGCTTCTGATGATGCTCGCCGGCTTCGAGCAACCGACGTCCGGTAATATCCTGCTCGACGGAGCAGCGATCAACGCCGTGCCCACCCACAAACGGGACATGGGCGTCGTCTTCCAGAGCTACGCTCTCTTTCCCCACATGTCCGTCGGCGACAACATCGCCTTTCCGCTGCAGATGCGCGGTGTCGGCAAGGCGGAAATCGGCGAGCGCGTCAGCCGCGCGCTCGACATGGTTCAGATGTCGGCCCTGTCCGACCGGCGCCCGATACAGCTCTCCGGTGGCCAGCAGCAGCGCGTGGCGCTCGCTCGCGCCCTGGTTTTCGAACCCCGCGTCGTGCTGATGGACGAGCCGCTCGGCGCGCTCGACAAGCAGCTGCGCGAGCAGATGCAACTCGATATTCGCGATCTGCATCGCCGTCTCGGTCTCACGATCGTCTTCGTCACGCACGACCAGTCCGAAGCCCTCACCATGTCGGACCGCGTCGCCGTCTTCAACCGGGGCAAGATCGAGCAGATCGGCACGCCCCGCGAGGTCTATGATGAACCGGCGACGCGCTTCGTTGCCGAGTTCATCGGGGAGACCAACCTCTTCGAAGGTGTCGTGGAAACCGTACACGGCGCGGAGGCGACCGTGCGGCTTGCCTCGGGCGCGAAGATCGTGTCGGCCGTCTCCGGCAGCGTTGCTTCCGGCCAACCCGTCCTCCTGTCCATCCGTCCGGAGCGGGTCGATCTCAGCGAAACGCCGGGCGGGGCGCGCAATGTGCTGGAAACTGAGGTCACCGACTCCGTCTACCAGGGTGATCATCTGCGCGTGCAGCTGCAAAACCTCAGCCATCCGTTGATCGCCAAGCTTGGCCGGAGGTCGCGCGAGTTTCCGCCGGGCACCAGGGTCTTTGCGGCCTTTTCGGCGGGCGACTGTCGAGTCATCATGCCATGAGTATGGCTCCCTCCCGCACCAGGCGGTCGCTTCTCCTGCTCTCGCCGCTGATGCTCTTCCTCATCGGCTTCTTCGTGTGGCCGCTTTTCAGCATGATGTCGCAGGCCGTGTCCGATCCCGCCGTGCTGCGGCTTTTGCCACGCAGTGCGGAGGTTCTCGCCGACTGGGACCGCAAGTCACCCCCGACCATGCCGATGCAGCTCGCCATGATGGAGGACCTGAAGGCGGTAGACAACGACCAGGCGCTCGGCGACATGGTGCGTCGCCTCAATAGCGCGCGCCCCGGCTTCCGCACGCTCATGGGCAAGACCACGAGTGCGCTGAAGGATACCGAAAACCCGCACAGCGACCTCGTTTCCATCGATAAGCGCTGGGAAAAGCCGGAATTCTGGCTGGCGATTGCCGATGCGCTCTCGCCCTATACCGATCGCAACCTTCTCGCCGCCGTGGACCTTGGGCGCAATGCCGCCGGCGAGATCGAGCATTTGCCGCCGGACCAGTCGGTCAACAGTGTGATCCTCGCGCGCACCTTCTGGATCGCCGCGCTCGTCACCTTCGCCTGTGCCTGCATCGGCTATCCCTATGCCATTATCGCTGCCTCGCTGTCCGGCTGGAAGCGCGATCTGATGCTTGCCGCCGTGCTGCTGCCGCTCTGGACCTCACTCCTGGTTCGCACTGCGGCCTGGTTCATCCTGTTGCAGGAAAAGGGACTGATCAATGATCTCCTGTTGATGCTCGGCATCGTCGACGCACCGCTCGCGCTGATTTTCAACCGCACCGGCGTCATGATCGCCATGACCCATGTGCTCCTGCCCTTCATGGTGCTGCCCATCTATTCCGTGCTGATCACCATCCCGGAGAACCTGATGCCCGCCGCCGCCTCACTCGGGGCACCTCCGTTGCGCGCCTTTGTGAGCGTGCTGCTGCCGCTCAGTCTGCGCGGCGTCGCCTCGGGCGGGCTGCTCGTCTTCATCTCGGCGATCGGCTACTACATCACACCGGCGCTGATCGGCGGACCGGGCGACCAGATGATCTCGTCCATCATCGCCTTCTATGCCACCGGTTCCGCGAACTGGGGCATGGCCGGCGCGCTCGGCGTCGTCCTGCTCGTCGCGACGCTCCTGCTCTACAGCGTCTATGCACGGCTCTCCAGCGACGAGCCAGGGAGGAGCTGACGATGTCGACGAAGATCGCCAAGGCTACCTTCGCTACGCTGACGATTCTCTTCCTCGTCGCGCCGCTGATCGCCATCCTGCCGCTCGCCTTCACGTCGAGCGTCATCCTCACCTATCCGATCCCCTCCTGGTCGCTGCGCTGGTTCGAGGAATTGTTCTTCGCCGATGCCTGGCGGCGGGCGATCGTCAACAGCCTGATCATAGGAACGGGAACGACACTGCTGGCGACGGTCCTCGGCACGGCCGCCTCGCTCGGCCTGCGCAACCGGCTGCTCTTCTTCCGGGGCTCGATGCGCACGCTCTTCCTTCTGCCCATGGTCGTGCCTGCCGTCGTCCTTGGTGTCGGTTTGCAAGTGCTCCTGTCGGGATTTGGCCTCACCAACAGCTATCTTGGGGTCATCATCGCCCACACGGTCGTCGCCGTGCCCTTCGTGGTGGTGAGCGTCACGGGAGCGCTTGCGGGCATCGACGAGCGGGTGGAGCGTGCCGCCCAGAGCCTCGGCGCCTCGCCGACGACGGTCTTTCGCCGCATCACCTTGCCGCTTGCCATGCCGGGTGTGCTGTCGGGCGCCGTGCTGGCCTTCGCGACCTCGCTCGACGAGGTGGTGCTGACGCTCTTCGTCGCCGGCCCGAACCAGCGAACACTGGCGAGGCAGATGTTCTCATCGATCCGCGAGAATATCAGCCCGGCGATTGCCGCTGCCGCCTTCCTCTTTATTGCGGCGACAATCCTCTTCGGCCTCGTCGTCGTCCTGTCGCGGTCTATGCTGGCGAAGCGGCGCTAGGTCGCCCGTTGAATGTAGAGCGCCTCAGCGCGCGGCGACTGCCCTGCTCTGCGGATGGAAGCCCAGCTTTTCGGAAATTTCGCTTGCCGCCTGCAGCAGGCTCTCGAGATAGGCGCTCCGATTGCGCAGCCCGTCTTCACGCGGCGTGACGAGGCAGAGTGTTGCGATACAGGTGCCGTCGGCCTGATAGATCGGCACGGCAAAGCAATGGGTGAAATTCTCGACTTCACTGTTGAAGGTGAAGTAGCCATCACGGCTCGCCTGCCGGACCTGGGCGATGAACTCGGACGGCTGCATCTGCCGTCCGTCGGGGAGGACGAAATCCTCCGGCGGGATGAAATCGATGATCTCCTGATCGGTCAGGTGCGACACGAGCAGGCGGCCCGAGGCGGTCCAGGGGATCGAAACCAGTTCGCCGACATTGGACGAAATCCGGAAAGGCCGGATTCCCTCGCGCATCATGGCGACGGTATACTTCCTGCCTTCCAGCAGGCACATCTGTGCCGTCTCGCGGGTCTCCTCTGCGAGCCTGACCAGCATGCGGTCGCATTCGCGCATCAGGTCGAATTGCTCGGCATAGGCGGTGCCGAGGAAGTAGAGGCGACGGCCGAGATAGACGCGGCCGTCACCTCCCTGATAATCGAGCATCCCGTGGCTCAGGAGGAGATTGACGAGTTCGTAGACCGACGAACGGGGCGCCCCGATTTCGGATGCGATTTCGTTCGGCCGCATGGGCTGCCGCTTCACGCGGAGAAACTCGAGGATCTCGAAGGCGCGATCCAGTCCCCGGGTGCGTCGTGACACCATATCGCCTGCGGCCTCGGCCATGCATTTCTCCAATCGCTGTCAGGCGCGATCAGCGCGGTAAGCCACGCAATCGACCTCTACCTTGCAATCGACCATCATACGCGACTGAACACAAGCGCGTGCCGGCGGATGCTCACCGAAGTACTCGGCATAGACGCCGTTGAAACTCCAGAAGTCGCGTGGGTCGTCGAGCCAGACGCCGACGCGCACCACGTCTTCGACGCCGTAACCAGCTTCATGCAGGATGGCAATGAGGTTTTCGATCGCCTTGCGGGTCTCCGCTACGATGCCACCGCGGACGATTTCGCCCTTTTCCATCGACACCTGGCCCGAGACATAGAGCCATCCGTTCGCCTCGACGGCGCGGGCAAAGGGAAGTGGCTGACCGCCTGCACCGGTTTCGCCTGCACCGTAACGTTTGATCGTCATAGAAATCTCTCTTCTTCTTTCAGTTGAAACTGGATGTCTTCAGGAATTCGGCAAGCCGCTCCGTCTTCGGGTTGACGAACATCGTCTTCGGGTCGCCTTCTTCGCATATGACGCCCTGGTTCATGAAGATCACGCGGGTGGACACCTCGTATGCGAAGCGCATCTCGTGGGTGACGAGCAGCATGCTCATGCCGTCGGCGGCCAGACCCTTGATCACCTGCAGCACTTCGCCAACGAGTTCCGGATCGAGCGCCGATGTCACCTCGTCGAACAGCATCAGTCGCGGCGCCATGGCGATCGCGCGAGCGATGGCGACGCGCTGCTGCTGGCCGCCGGACAGCTGGCCGGGATAGTGATCGCCGCGCCTCGCCAACCCGACACGGTCCAGCCATTTCTCTGCGATGGCGCGCGCGTCGTCGCGGCTCATCTTCTTCACCTTGACGAGCCCGAGCATGATGTTTTGCAGGGCGGTCATGTGCGGAAAGAGATTGAACTGCTGGAAGGCCATGCCGGTCATCGCCCGTTGCCTTGCGATTTCCTTTTCGCTCTTGCGTTTGCGGACGCCACCGGCGTGATCGTATCCGATCTCCTCGCCGGCGAGGCGAATATGTCCGCCCTGGAAATCCTCCAGCATGTTGATGCAGCGAAGCATCGTGGTCTTGCCGGACCCGGAGGAGCCAATGATCGAGATCACCTCGCCTTCGTGCATGGTGCAGTCCACGCCCTTCAGCACTTCCAGTGTCCCGTATTGTTTGCGAAGACCCTCGATTTCGAGAAGTATCTTGCTCATGATGTGCGACCTCAGGACGGGACGGCCGTCTTGCGCTCGACGTATTTGCCGAAGCGCTCGATGCCGTAATTGATGACGAAATAGAGAAGCCCGGCGAAGAAATAGAACTGCAGGCTCATGAAATTGCGAGAGATGATCTCCTGGGTGCGCAGCAGGAGCTCTGCCACGCCTATCACGGAGAGCAGCGTCGAGGCCTTCACCATCTCGGCGGCGGTGTTGACCCAGGCCGGCAGGAATTGCCGAAGGGCTTGAGGCCAGAGCACATAGGCAAACGTCTGGCCGAAGGTCAGGCCGATCGCCTTGGCGGCTTCTGTCTGTCCCTTGGGAATGGCTTGAAGTCCGCCGCGAACGATCTCGCCGACATGCGACGAACAAAAGATCGCGAGCGCCAGGACGCCGGCCTGGAACGGCCCGAGCTCGATGCCGACGGTGGATAGCACGTAGTAGCTCGCCAGGACCAGCACGAGCACCGGCGTTCCGCGAATGACGTCGGTATAGGCGCGTACCACGAGGCGGAGCACACGGTTGCCGTAGACCAGCGACAGGCCGACGAGCACGCCGAGCAGCGAGCCGACGATGATCGACATGAGCGAGATCGAGACGGTGACGCCGAGACCCTTGAGGATCACGTAGCGCGCGAGCCAGAGTTGATCGAGGAAGGTTGAGAGATCCATCATGACTTCCACCTATCTTGGGACGGCCAGCCGCCGCTCGGCGACGCGCATGAGGGCCGCGAGCAGGGTACAGGTGGCGACGTAGAGGCCCGAGGTGACGATCCAGGTTTCGATCACACGGAAGGTTTCGACGTTGATCTTGCGCGCCTCGAAGGTGAGTTCCGGCACGGCGATTGCCGCAGCGAGCGACGTATCCTTGAACAGCGAGATCACGGTCGAGGACAGCGAGGGCAGTACGTTGCGGAACATGAGCGGTGTGATGATCGAGGTACGGATCTGCATCGGCGTGAGGCCGATGGCGAGACCGGCTTCGGTCAGACCCCTGGGGATCGACAGAAGGCCGGCGCGGAAGACTTCGGCGAGATAGGCGCCGGAGTAGATGGAGAGGACCGCGACGAAGCTCTCGATCTTACCGAGCCGTACGCCCATCTGCGGCAAAGCGAAATAGGCAAAGAGCACGAGGACCAGGATCGGCAGGTTTCGGATGACCGTCACATATGTCGCGGCCGGCGTCTTGAGCCACGCGTTTCTGGATACCAGTGCGAACGCGACCATCAGGCCGATCAGCGCGCCGATCAGAATGGAAACGAAAGCCAGGCCGAGGCTGAGAAGCAATCCTTCGAGAAGCTGGTCGAAGCTGCGCCAGACGGCGGCGAAATTGAGCGTATAACCCATGGCGGGGTCCTGCCATAGAAAGGAAACAAAGGACGAAGGGCATCGGCCCTTCGTCCCGATGACAGTGCCCGCGTCTTACTTGAACTCGACCGGGAAGCCGATCTGCGGCGGCGCCAGATCCTTGCCGAACCAGGTCTTGTAGGACTTGGCGTAGAAGTCGAATTCGACGCCGGTCATCGCCTCATGCAGTGCCGTGTTGACGAAGTTCAGCCAATCCTGGTCGCCGCGCTTGACGCCGCAGGCATAGGTCTGCGGGTTCCAGCCGTAGCCGGCATCCTTATAGCGCCCGGCATTCTGCGTCATGTACCAGGCAAGCGACGACTGGTCGGTCGCCGCAGCATCGGCACGGCCGGATTCGAGCGCCTGATAGATGAGGTCGACCGAGTCATACTGGTCGACATTCGCCTCCGGAAGCGCGGCATGCACCATGTCTTCGGCATAGACGTTCTGCAGCACCGAGATGGTAACCGAGGAGCCAGCGGCCTTCAGGGCGGCGTAGTCGGCATATTTGCCGTCGGCCTTCAGCATCAGGCCGACGCCTTCGCGGTAGTAGGGAATGGTGAAGGCGATCTGCTGGGCGCGCTCGCCGGTGACGGTCATGAACTGGCAGGTCAGGTCGACCTTGTCGGTGGTGATGTTGGGAATGCGGGCGTCGGAAGACTGGTTGACGAACTCGATCTTGTCCGGGTCGCCGAACAGGGCCTTCGCGACAATGCGGCCCATGTCGACGTCGAAGCCCTGGAGCTTGTCGTCGGCGCTCTTGAAATGCCAGGGCGCGTTCGTGCTGCCGGTGCCGAGCACGAGGTGCCCGCGCGCAAGCACTTCATCGAGCTTGCTGCCTTCGGCGAGAACTGGAGTGGAAAGGAAGGTTGCAGCGACCAGCGACATCAGGCCGGCGCGGTAGGAAATGGTCATGGCGTTCCCCTGGGAATCGAGTGCTTCTTCTGAAATCCAATATAGCGGACATATGTCTGTTTTACCGGATTGACATATCAACGCCCATGGAGGATGTCTTGTCAATAGCCATTGCGACGGAGTGCTAAGCAGTGGCACGTCCTTGCCGCGCTCCATCCATCGGAACCGAGATTCTCATGTCCTTTTCTCCCGAAGACCTGGCGGCGATCGACACGCCGGCCGTTCTGATCGACCTGGAGCTTGCCAGGCGCAACATCGATCGTTTCCAGCAGTATGCGGACAAATACGGGCTTCGGGTCCGGCCGCATATCAAGACACACAAGCTTCCGGCGATTGCCGAGATGCAGCTTGCAGCGGGCGCCGTCGGCATAACCTGCCAGAAGGTTTCCGAGGCCGAGGCCATGATTGCGGGAAGCGGTGCCATCACCGACGTCCTGATTACCTACAACATCGTTGGCGCCGAAAAGCTCGAGCACCTGAAGGCGCTCGCCAGGAAGGTGACGCTGTCGGTCGTTGCGGACAGCCGCGCCGTTGTCGACGGTCTATCCGCTGCTTTTCGAGGCGAACCGCAGCCCCTTGCGGTTCTGGTGGAGTGCGACACCGGTGCGAACCGCTGCGGCGTCCTCACGCCGGAAGCCGCTGCGGCGCTTGCTGCCAACATTCATGCGTCGCCCGGACTCGTCTTCGGAGGCCTGATGACTTATCCGCCGGCGGGCGGCGAGGCTGCCGTCGAACGGTTCATGGAAGAAGCGAAGAACCGCATCGAGGCACAGGGCATTGCCGTCCCCGTGATCACGTCCGGCGGCACCCCTTCGATGATGCATGCGGCGGAAGCTCCGGTGACGACCGAGTATCGGCCGGGAACATACGTCTACAATGACCGCTCGCTGGTATCACGCGGAGTCTGCGGGTGGGAGGATTGCGCCTTGAACGTGCTGGCAACCGTCGTTTCGGTTCCCGCACCGAACCGGGCGATCATCGATGCGGGCTCAAAGACCCTGACTTCCGATCTTCTCGGACTTGCCGGCTATGGCCATGTGCTCGGGCGCGACGATATCGCGATCGACCAGCTTTCCGAGGAGCATGGCCGATTGGTGAGCCAAGGGGCGATCGGTCTTGCGGTCGGCGACAAGGTGCGGATCGTGCCGAACCATGCCTGTGTGGTGACCAACATGGTCGACGCTGTCATCGTGAAGGGCGGCGGAGGGGCGAACCCGGAGAAATGGCCCATCGTCGCGCGTGGAAAGATCGTCTGACGCGGTCAGGGTTCGCCTCCCCCTTTGTTCTAACGGTCCGGCCGGAACACCGGCCGAACCGACTGCTCATGACCGGTTCGCGGCCGCGGCTTCAAGCGTCGCGATGTCGATCTTCTTCATCTTCATCATAGCGTCGAAGGCGCGCTTGGCCTCGCCGGGGTCCGAACTCGTCGTGAGTTCGATCAGCCGCCGTGGTGTAATCTGCCAGGAGAAGCCCCAGCGGTCCTTGCACCAGCCGCATTCGCTTTCCGCTCCTCCATTCTCGGTAACTGCACGCCAGTAGCGGTCCGTCTCCTCCTGGTTTTCGGTGAGGACCACGAAGCTGACCGCTTCGTTCGGCGTGAAGATGGGCCCGCCGTTGAGGCCAAGGAAGCGGCGGCCGAGGACCGTGAATTCGACAGTCAGTTCGGCCCCGGCCTGTCCGCCTGGAAAATCGCCGGGGGCGCTGTTCACCCTGTCGACGTGACTGTCGGGAAAGGTCGCAGCATAGAATTCTGCTGCTTTGCTTGCTTCACCATGGTCGAACCACAGGCAGGTAACGAGTTCGGTCATTTCCATTCTCCTCATCTCTTCGGGTTTCAGGTGCTGTTAGCGGTGCCGCGGCGAAGCGCAGCCTTCCTCGTCAGGCCGGCGGGGTGCCGGCATTGATCGCCAGTTGTGCGGCGAAAGCGCGTTGATAGGCGGGTCGCGCCTCGCCGCGGGCGACGTAGGCGGACAGGTTGGGATATTCATCGAGGATCCCCGACGACCTCAATCTGAGCAGGACCGATACCATCATCAGGTCGCCTGCGCTGAACGGACCGTCGAGCCAATCCGCTCTACCGAGGCATGCGGAAAGGTCGCCGAGCCGGTCGCGGATGCGATCATCGACGAGGCGCAGCCGCTCAGCGCACCAGGGCTCCTTTCGCTCGGCAATCCAGGTGGTCGCGCGATCGAGGATTGGCGGCTCTACCGTATTGAGCGCCGCAAACATCCATGTGATCGCACGGGCGCGGGCCTTTGCCTCCACCGGCAGCAGGCCCGCATGGCGCTCTGCGATATGGAAGATGATCGCTCCCGACTCGAAGAGGACAAGATCATCCTCTTCATAGGTTGGAATCTGGCCGAAAGGATTGCGGACCCGATGCGCGGGTTCCTTCATTGCACGGAAAGAGACGAGGCGGACGTCGTAGCTTTGGCCCACTTCCTCGAAAGCCCAGCGGATCCGGGTATCGCGTGCGAGCCCCTGACCTCCGTCTGGGGACCGTTCGAAGGCGGTGATGATCGGCTTCATCGGAAAGCTCCTTCATTTCGCGTGTCGGCGTCTCCGATCCTCCTCGGAGAAAACTGACCGACTGGTTTCGGGGCTACCTTGTTCAAACCCCATTCCGCTCTGCTCCGGCGCCGAAGAGCATCCGGATATAGCGACAGAGGTGATCGATGCTGTCCGCGGCAATGTCGGCCCCACCGGTGGCCTTCGCCAGGATGAAGGCGCCCTGGATAACGGCCTGGAAGTGCAGCGCGAGGGATTTCGCGGTCCAGTCGGGTGTCAGGTTGCTCTCGCTTATCGCCGCTTCGATGTCGGCCTCGAGCGTTGCCGCATGACTGGTGATACTGCTTGCGCACGCGTCACGGATGGTCGGAGCCGTCTCGTAGGTTTCCTGCACCATTGTGCCGACGAGGCAGGTGAAGTCCGGCACACCACCCTTGAGAAGTGCCTTGCGAAATTCGAGATAGCCGAGAACGCGGTCGAGAGGGGCTGCGAGTTTGTGATAGGGGGCACCGGCGAACAGCGCCCCGGTCGTTTCAGACCAGTGGTTTGCCGCGGCGACGCCGAGCTCGTCCTTGCTCTTGAAGTGGTGAAAGAAGGCGCCTTTGGTCACGCCGGCGGCGGCGCAAAGTTCGTCCACCGTGGTCGCGGAATAGCCCTTTGTGCGGATGACCGACAAAGCCGCATTCAGCAGCTTGGTTCTGGCATCCGGTTTGATCGCTGACTTGGGCATGTTTTTCTCCTCTGAGAAGGAGACATACCGACTAGTTGGTATGTTGTCAACAGCCGTCTCATTCGATTGCAGCTGGATCGCGCAAGTCACTTTCCACGACTTCAGAAGATCGCCCCATGTGCGGAGAGCCTGGAAACGGTTCTCGGTGGTGTAGGTGAAGAGATGAGAGATCGACGACGGAGGAACATCTCCGTGGCCGCTTGGTTAGGGCCGCGTACCTGGAACACGAAGATGGAGGAGCCTTCCATGCACGTCAAAGAGATGATTTCGACGCATCCTCAAGTTCAGGACGACGCGTCCGATTCCTTATTGCACTGCGTCGAGGAATGCTACGCTTGTGCGCAGACCTGCACGAGTTGCGCCGATGCGTGCCTGGCCGAGGACAACGTCAAGGACCTGATGCAGTGCATTCGGCGCAATCTGGATTGCGCCGATATATGCGCGGCGACCGGTTCAATGGCGTCACGTCGGACGGGCTCGAATATCGATGTCCTGCGTGCGGCAGTCCACGCTTGTGCGGAGGCGTGCCGGGTTTGCGCCGAGGAGTGCCGCAAGCACGCTTCGCGACATGAGCATTGCCGCATCTGCGCGGATGCCTGCCGGAGCTGCGAAGAGGCCTGCCGCAACGCCTTGCCACAGATCCACTGATCCTGCCGCCGGCGGCAGGGCACTGTCAGCGTATGTCGAAACGAACCGGCGCGACGATCGTCGTGCTGGCGCCCGGCGGCGGCGGAGGGACGGGAGAGGCGCGTCGAACAAGGTCCAGAACCGCCTGGTCGAGGGTGGAATGACCTGACGACCTCGAAAGTGACACGGACAGCACATTCCCGGAGGAGTCGATCCGGAAACGCACATAGGCCGTGCCTTCCTGATGAGCCGATCGTGCCGCCGCAGGATAGCGTTTTCTGCGTTCGAGATGTGCCATGAGCCGAGATTGCCAGCGCGCGGGAGAGATTGCCGCGCCCAGGCCGGTGGTGGTCTCGGAACCTGCGGTGCGTTCGGACTTGGTGACGTCGATCTTGGCTTTGCGGGTCGCCTGTGACGGCGGCGGTGCCTTGCGGGCGGGCGCCGGCTTCGGGGGCGCAGGGCGGGCGAGAGGCAGGGGAACTTCGACGTTCTCGAGAGCCGTAAGAACCTGTTGTTCGACCGGATTCGACTCGACCTGCCGCGGTGGCGCCGTCGTCGGTTCGAGGCTGGGGATGGCTTTCTCCGCCGGTGTGACCGGTTCCGGCGCCGTCGTATCGGTTGTCTCCAACGGTTTCAGTTCGTCGGGCGCGGGATCTGCTGCAGGGGAGATGATCTCCTCCGCGTCCACATTATCGGGAGCGATCTCTTCTTCCCGGCTTTCCGTCGCTTCCGGTTCTGCGGCGAGCTCGATCATGATCGCCGCCTGCGGGCCCGGATCGGCGCCGATCTCCGGGGGCGTATGCATCATGACGGCAAGAGCGGCTGCGTGAGCGGATGCAACGATCAGTGCCGCAGCGCCCCAGGCGAGACTGTCTCCGGCGAGACTGCGGCGAAAGTCGTTGTGCAAGACGGTCACGGCGCCTTTGCCTCATTGCGCGGCGCTGCACCGGCGCCTTCCGCGGGTGCAACTACGCTCTCGAGGCCAACGAGCGCAATCTTCAGGTAGCCGGCATCGCGCACGATGTTCATGACCTCCATGAAGTGCCCGTAATCGACGACCTTGTCCGCCCGAAGAAAAATGCGGCTTTCGCGATCTCCCTCGGTCAGTCGTTCGAGGTCCGCCCCCAGCCGGTCCCGGCTGACGGGATCGTCGCCGAGCATCAGCGAAAGATCGTCCTTGAGCGTCAGGTAGATCGGCTTTTCGGGCCGCGGAGCGGCCTTCGCCGTCGATGCCGGCAGGTCGACATTGACGTCGACGGTGGCGAGCGGTGCGGCGACCATGAAAATGATCAGAAGCACGAGGATTACGTCGATGAAGGGCGTGACGTTGATCTCGTGGTTCTCCGAAAGTTCGTCGCCATGGCTTTCGCGGATTCCTCCGGCCATCGACCTATTCTCCTGCGAATGTAGGCTTCGCGCGGCCGGCACCGGAGAGCCTGCGAAAATCGAGGTCGCGACTGACGATCCGTTCTATCCCGGCGGACGCATCGGCCAGCAGATGCCGGTAGCCCGTGACCGATCGCGCGAAGACGTTATAGATGACGACAGCGGGAATGGCCGCCACGAGGCCGATCGCTGTCGCGAGCAGTGCTTCGGCGATCCCGGGAGCCACGACGGCAAGATTGGTCGTCTGAGCCTGCGAAATGCCGATGAAGGAGTTCATGACGCCCCAGACGGTGCCGAACAGGCCGACGAACGGAGCCGTGGAGCCGATTGTCGCCAGCACGCCGGTGCCCTTTGCCATGCGGCGGCCCGCTCGTGCTTCGGTCCGCTCGAGAGCGGAGCCGACGCGGGCCTTCAGGCCCTCGCTGCCCACATGATCGATCGCCGGATCAGAGAGTTCGATTTCCCGCTGAGCAGCGAGGAGCATCTCGGCGATCGTGCCGCTGCGTCCCGCAAGCGCGGTGAGTGCGCCCGCCATCGTGGGGTTTTCCGACAGGAGACGCAGACCGCGGCTGGCACGATATCTTGCGGCTGCGAGCTGCAGCGTCTTCGCAAGCCATATGGTCCAGGTCACGACGGACGCGAAGACCAGAGAAATCATCACGGCTTTGACCACGTTGTCAGCGGCCAGGAACATTCCCCAGGGCGAGAGATTATGCGGCAGAGCGGAAGGAGGAACCTCGGTCATGGCGCCTTCCACGGACGGCTGCGCAGGCGAAGGCAGCGACTGCACGATGTCCGTCGATGTCGGACCACTCTGTTGCTGCGCGCGGGCTGTCGTCATTGCGCCATCGTTCCATAGAGCAAGACACGTGATGAGAAGAGCCATAGCGGCAAATGGGAGGGAACGGGTCCGCACCGTCAGGTCCTTTCACAAAAGCAGGTCGGTGACGCAATGGTCCAAAGGCGGGCCGTGCGACGGCCTCTGGAGACCTGATAATAAACATGAGTAAAAAAGACAAGTAATAACTCGAAAGAAACCACGAGCAGCCCCCGGGCGCTTCGGGCGGCTCTCCGCCATGATCACGATGCGCGAAAAGCTCGCGTTTCTAGGCCACGAGCCTGTTCAGCCGGGAAGCGCGATTCCACGCCGGGAGACGAGAAGTGAACTCGGTGAGCCGGCGATTTGGAGATCAGCGGCAACCGTAATAGCGTTCCCACTGCTCTATGAGGTTGACGCGCCGTGTTTCGCTGCGCGTGAGCTTGCCGAAGGGTGGGAAACATCCCCGTCCAAAAACGCTGCGCGCGCGGTCGGTTTTGAAACAATATCCTTTGGCGGCATAAATGGCATTCCTCTCGTACCAGAGTTCGTCACAACTCATCCGGCGATAATCCTGCGCGAACGCCTGTGCGGAGGGGATGGCATAAAGCGGAACGAGAATTGTGAGCATCGAGACTGCGGCGAATACTTTCTCCCGTGTCATGGCGAGATCCTCTTGGAGCCGATAGCAAGTGTATATTAGCACGGCCGCTCGAATGGCGACTGACACAGGTCAAGGCGAATAGTGGAGACAGGTCGCACAGGCGATCGGGTTCCCATCTCGCATTCAGACCAGCTGAGGATGCACGTCCACGTATTGCTCGAAACCGCGTCGCTTACGAGGGGTTTGCATCGCTCGGCCGCCGCGATTTGGTTTCTCGCGGCGGTCATGGTGCGTTTTGCCCGACTTCTTCACAGATCGACGATCTCGACCTTGAGTGAACTGACCATGCCGAGGATCTCTGCGCGCGACCCTTCATCGATGTTATTCCGCTCAAGCGTCGCGAGGACGTCGTTGACGGCGGCTGCAAATTCTTCTTCGGTAATGTTCATACCGCGATGAGCATCGGGCATCGTACGTCCCTTGTAACATTCAGGCCCGCCGCTCGCGGTTCCGAGGAAATCGCAGGTATGGCGCTTGACCTCCGCGACGACATCGGGGCGATCTAGGTAGGGTAGGAATCGCGCTCTTATAGTCGGGTTCGACAAGTGCGCCTCAACGAGGTCATCGACGATCTTGGTGATGCCGGCAGCGCCGCCAAGACGCTCATACAGTGATCTTTCCATTTTTGCCTCCCTGACAATCAGCGCTGTTTGCGTCCTCACTCTTACGTCCTGCACCGGAATCGTGACAACTTCAGAGTCTGAAGCTATTCTTTGCCGCCAGTCCGAAAGGTCCAGTGATGGCGGAGAAAAGAGGATACGGGCAATTTTGCCCGGTCGCGCTCGCAGCCGAAGTCCTTGCAGAGCGGTGGACGCCACTTGTCGTTCGTGAATTGCTGTGCGGAAGCGTGCGCTTCAACGACCTTCAGCGCGGACTGCCGCGGATGTCGCCGGCCCTGCTCGGGCAACGCCTCAGGAAGCTTCAGCTTGATGGTGTGATTGAACGGCGGCAGGCGGGCGGGCGGTGGGAATACACCCTGACCCCGTCTGGCAGAGAGCTCTCTTCGATCATCGAGGCGATGGGATCGTGGGCGCAACGTTGGCTGCGCCATGATCTCGTTGATCCGAGGAACCTCGACCCCGATCTCCTGATGTGGGACATCCGGCGAAATGTCGTGGGGCACATGCCGGACAGGGGTCGGCGGTATGTTACAGAGTTCGACCTCTCGGGCGTACCGATCAAGAAGCGCGCGTACTGGCTGGTTGTCGAGGGCGGCAATGTCGACCTTTGTTACAAACCGCCCGGCTTCGATGTCGACCTTTTCGTTACCGCGACATTGCTGTCCCTCACGGAAATCTGGCTGGGCCATCTTTCGATTTCCGATGCGACCGCGGATGGTCGCCTGCAGCTTGACGGGACAAAGGAAGATGTGGCGGCCTTCCGCTCCTGGTTCGTTCTGAGCACCTTTGCACCGATCGGCCGGCAGCCGATGGGCCAATCGGGACTGTTGGGCGGGGCTGTGCAACCTGGTTCGGCCAAGAGGCGGGATGACGGGTACGGACAGATACCCCGGTAGTCGGTGCGCAGACGCCCCGCCTCGCAGCGCTCGTTCATAGATGCCGTTATGTGGATCTCTGACGACACAGGCTGTCCTTCCTGCGGGCAATTATCAATGCACCGTACGGCCGAGCCGCAGTCTGGGGAAGCCGTATCGACGCTGGCGGGGAGCGATCGCGTCTGGTGCAGTACGGTGAGGGAATGGGCGGATAGCGGCGTCCGCCGCGGCTGAAGCCCATCAGATTGTCACATTCGTTAGTGGGTAACGCTGGTCACGAGCCAGTCGGTGTCCTCGACCGCTGCGAGCATCGCGCGCGCGTCGTCGATCGCTCCGCTTTCGCGAAGGGCGGTCAGGCTTTCTCGAACCGCGGGAGGCGTCTGACGGTCGGTTGCTGTCGCGAGGCGCATGAGTTGAGGCTCGAGCGATCTCAAGTCCGTCCCGAAGGTCCAGCCGCCTGTCTCGCGAAACTTGCTTGCCGTGTACTCATGGGGAGCGCTCGAATACCGGGCGAGCATGAGCTCGATCGGGTCCCCGTGGACCAAAAGTTGCACCTCTCTCTCGTTCCAGCCGAGCACTGGCAGATGCGTTGTAAGCAGGTAGTGGTTCGTATCGCTGCGACCGCTGAGGGATGGTATCGGCACAAAACTGTCGGCAAGCAGGACCAGGGCAGCGAGCCCGGGGCTCACGATCTGCGGCTGAAGCCATGAAGGAACCGCGCCGTCCGGATCGAGGCGGAACGCCGCCTGGATATCCGCGCGATCCGCGATCCGGGGAAGGCATCGCAGCGCCGTCGCGGAGAGTTTTTCGCGGTCGCCGGCATCCCACGCCGACAACACCTCTCGGACCACTTCTTCAAGTGGCGGGGTGACGGGACAACGAAAGGCATGATGCAGTACGGCCATGTCTTGCACGCTCCTCTGGCAAGGGCCGCCGGGCCGAGACCCGACGGTGATTGCATTGATCGCTGCGTTATGCTCAGCGCAATCTTACCGCTCCGACCTTACGGACCGCAATTGCCAAGCGTTCCGTTGACGATCGTCACGCCAGATCCAATGGCATTCGCGAGCGCCTGAAACCCGGCGGCAGCAACCCGGCTGGCCGCATTGTTTGCGGGCGCGGTCGTGATCTGGGCCTTCGGAATGCTCCAGTGACCGGGGGGCACGTTGTCGAAAACGATCTGCCAGGGGAACGGCAAGGGTTGGTCAGCCGGATTGGCTCCCACCGGGATCCCCGCATTGCCGACCAGATCTTGGTTGCCCGGAACCGGAGCGACCGTGTTCGGGAGGTCGACCTTCACGAAGCACTGTCTGGTCGGGAATGCCGCCTGTGCCGCGGCGTCGTTCGCGAAGTAGAAGAACGAGAGGGTCGAAGGGTTGCCACCCACGCCGAAGTTTGCGGCATTCCAGGTGACCGCGCCGGTCGTCGCATCCGCGTTGACGGCGCGGTAGACCGAATAAGCCATCGCGGGACTGGCGAGCCCGAGGGCTGCAAGTGCGGCAAAGGCGACGGCGAGGTGGTGGCGGAAACGAAGTCTGCTGGTTTTCATGACTGCATTCCTTTTCGCAACAGGGAGGATGGGCGTTCCCCGCACCATGCGAGAAGCGCTGACCGGCGAGGCCTCTCGCCGGCTTTCAATCCGGCGGCCCTCGTCGAAGGCGGCCGTATCTGTGGGGGTGTAGGGACGGCTTCAGGCCGTCCCGGTCTCGGGCTGGACGCGTTTGCCGATGCCAACACGGTCACTGCCGGACCGATTTGCCGCTGCGCGGCCTCGTTGCCGGCGATGCCGAGGGGTGCCCCCGGCATCGCCTCTCCTGGCGTCTAGTTTGACCGACGGCGGGGAGGAGCGCCGCCTCAGGACGTCAGGAGACGGTGATCAGGTTGTCGATGGCGAGAGTGGCACTGCGCGTCGTCAGGGCGCCGCCATAGGTCACTTCGACGGCATTGGTGACATCCTCGATGTCGATGACATCCCCGGTTACGAAATTGCCGAAGATGACCCAGTAGTTCGGGTGAGGCGTGAACACGGCCGTCATGTTCGGTGCCGCCTGCACGGCAAATGTGCCCGAACCGGACATGCCGACGCCGACGGAGGTCTGGTTCGGCGCGACATTCGGGAGCTGCTGAATGGTCAGGGAGCCGATGGCTCCACTGGCGCTCGGGTTCGCAAAGGTCGTCGCACCGTAGTTGTCCTGGGTCAGCTGGATGAGGTTCTGGCCGTTCGGATCTGCCGGCATGGTCTGCGACGCCGAGAAGTTGATCCCCGGCTGGAGCAGCCCGGTCTCGGACCAGACGAAGCTGTATTCGAGATTCCAGGTGAAGGTCACCTTGCTTTTCGGAGCGGTCGGGCGGGCAAACCAGGCGAGCGAGAAAACGTTGCCCGGAATGGTCATCGGCGGTGCCTTCTGGAACACGGCGAAGCTTCCGGAAAGCTGGGAGTTGTTGACGCACGTCAGAGAGTAGGTGGTCATTGGCTTTGCCTTTCTTCGAGGAACATCCCCCGGGGTTGAATGGGCCGGTACCGCCTCGGGGGCTGAAGCGATACCGGCCTTTGCCTCGCCGCTCGTGGATCAGGCGGGGAATCGGGAGTGGCGAGGATCTGCCCGGCAGGAGGCGGGCGCCGGGCAAGCTGGTTCGCCGTCAACCGGTCTCGACGATCTGGTTGTCGAGGCCGACCGAGATGGCCGCGGTTGCCGTCGGGCTCGTGCTCGTCGGGTCCGTCTTGAAGGTGACGGTCTGTGCCTGGCTCTCGTCCGAGATGGCGGGTGCCGGCAATTGGAAAGCAGTGCCGAACATCACCGTGACGGTGGGCGATAGATCTGGTTCGAGCGTCAAAGGTGAGAGGCTGACGGGGATCGGCACGAGAACCGGGGCGGGGCCTATGACAAGACCCACCGAACCGCCTACGGGAATGCCCGGGGCGAAGGTCACGGTGAGGACCCCTGCGGGTCCGCCGGGCGAGGGCGTGATCGTGAACGCTCCGTTGGCCCAGGCGACGGCGACGGTGTCGCCGAGCGCGACCGGCGTTTTCTCGGCGCTCGCCAGCTCAGCACCGGCGGTAAGCACGAGCATGCTCAGCGCGCCGGCTCCGCCGTTCCAGGTGAGGTTCACCGGCGGGGATGTATTGGTCGTCGCGGGGGACACGAGCGCGGTGATGGTCTGTCCGCTCGTCGGAATGTTCTTCAGAGCCGGCGGGAAGATGTTGAAATAGACGGAACCGGGAACGCTCGAAGTGTTCGTCGCGCTCAACTGGAAGGAGACTGCCCCGGTTGCGGGTGGGTCGTTCACGGCGATGCTGGAGTCGGTACTGGCCACCTGTGTTGACATTTTCGGGTCTCCTTTCGGCGAAGGGGGCTGATGGGCTGGCTACTACTTCCTTCAGTTCTCTCGTGTTGTGTGTGCTTAGCCTATGACTGTCCGCTATGGTTGTCCTTGGATGGGCGTCCCGAAAACTTGGACGTGCGTCCAAAATCTCAACCGCTGATAAGTGCAAGCAGCCAGTCGGAAAGGGATGAATCGGCGGCACCCGCCGGTGAGGGGCCCGGATGACGGCCGTCGCGGACGGAGGCGCGAGCCTCGCGCGGTGATATCCCGAACCGTTGCCGAAAGAGCCTGCTGAAGTGGGCCTCGTCGGCGAAGCCGGCGTCGTAGGCGATTTCGCCGATCCGGCGATCAGGGTGTCTCGGATCACAAAGGGCGGTCAGGCTTCGCCGCAGTCGCCTGCGGCGGATGTAGGTCCGCACCCCGCCGACATTCTCGAATTGTCTGTAAAGTTGGCTGCGCGAGACACCCAGATCCCGGGCGATCGTGTACGGCGTGAGATCGTCGCGATGGAGGTTCTCTTCGATGTGGCGGCGCAGGCGTTGCCCGATGCTTCTGCTTGGTCCGGGATGAGGGGTCGACACGGTCGAGGCGAGACAGGTCGCCAGCAGTTCTGGTATCGCGCCTGAAAGCGCCAGAGTCTCTCCGGAGGCCAGGCGACGCACGGCCGGTGCCAGCGCTTCCAGCATGCCGCGGACGATGATGCCCATGGCGCTGCCGCGGAAGAGGACGCGAAGTGACGCGGGTTGCTGGTCCGCAATGGAGGCCGGCAATGCCCATCTCGGCAGGATGAGATGAAGTGCGTCGGCCTCGGTCGTTGCGAAGGCGAACGATGCCGACAGGTCGAGGATAGCGATATCGCCCGGACGCAGCCGCTTGGCGGCAGGATGGGCGAGAGCGATCCCGCCGTTGAGCAGACACGAGACGACGATGTGGTCGAGGTCGTCGCGGGCGAGACCGGCCTGGTTCCGTCGGTAGCGACCGCCGGTGGCTCTGCTCCTGCACAGCAGGAATGTGCCGAAGTGATACACGGCAAGGTTGCCGTTGAAGAAGAGCGACTCCGGTCGCCGCGGCGGGACACACTCAAAGAGCACATCGAGAGCCGATCTCCATGCGCCGAAGGGGTCGTCTGTGTCGGCGGTTGTGAAGACCAGACTCCGCACCGCGCCATTCCCGCCGTCGGGAGGCGTCAAATCGTCGGCTGTCTTCTCGCCACTGCCCCTCATGGTTGCAGTGAAGGGCAGTTTCGCGAATCAAGCTACGACTTATAGAAGCAAGAGCTAACAGAAATTTGCGGGCGATCGCATGTGCCTGCTCACGGACGCCTGTTGCCGGGGAATGTCCGTATCCGCAATCGGCCGTCAGTCGCGGGGATAGCAGCAGCGTAGTGCTGTCTTGATGCATGCACGCGGCGAGGGAACAAAATCCCGGTCGCTTCGGTTCTCCGAACCGGAGGAGGATCAAACATGAACAAATCTGCATTGGTTTCTGTGCTCGGCGCCCTCGGCGTCGCGCTGCTCGCCGGCTCCGTTCAGGCCCAGACCGAACTCTCGCTCTGGTATCATGGTGCGGGCAATGCCGAGGAACGGAAGATCGTGACCGGCATAATCGACGACTTCAACGCGTCACAGAAGGATTGGCGGGTCAGTCTACAGGAATTTCCGCAGGCGGCCTACAACGAGTCGGTGACCGCCGCCGCGCTGTCGAACAAGCTTCCCGACATTCTCGACGTCGACGGGCCGAACATGCCGAACTGGGCCTGGGCCGGCTATCTCCAGCCGCTGCAGATATCGGAGGAGAAGCTGAAGAACTTTCTGCCAGGTGCGATCGGGAAATGGAACGGCAAGCTCTACTCGGTCGGGTTGTGGGATGCGGCGCTAGCCGTCTTCGCGCGCAAATCCGTGCTCGAGAAGAACGGCATCCGTGTGCCTACGCTGGAGAAACCCTGGACAGGCGAGGAGTTCACCGCGATCCTCGAAAAGCTGAAGGCGACGGGCGACTTCGAATATGCGATCGACCTCGGTATGGCGGACAAGACGGAATGGTACAGCTATGCCTTCACGCCATTCCTGGAGAGTTTCGGTGGTGGGCTGATCGACGCCAAGTCCTATGAGACCGCCGAGGGTGTTCTGAACGGAGATGCGGCGATCAGCTTCGGCGACTGGTGGCAGTCGCTGTTCGAAAAGAAACTTGCGCCCGGTACGTCGCAGTCCCCTGCCGACCACGAGACGGGCTTTCTCGATGGCCGCTACGCACTCCAGTGGATGGGCAACTGGGTTGCGGTCAAGGCCCTCGAAAAGTACGGCGACGACCTTCTCTTCCTGCCTGCGCCCGACTTCGGCAAAGGGCCTAAGATCGGAGCCGCGTCCTGGCAGTTCGGTGTTTCCGCCACGAGCGAACACCCGGAAGGAGCGTCCGCCTTCATCGAGTTTGCCATACAGGACAAGTACCTCGCACAATTCTCCGATGCGATCGGCCTCGTTCCCGCCACCTCGACCGCGGCCGAGATGACGAAGAACTACAAGCAGGGCGGACCGCTTTCAGTCTTCTTCTCGCTTTCGGAAAAGCAGGCGACGCTCCGGCCCGTGACGCCCGCCTACGCCTTTATCTCACCGGTCTTCCAAAAGGTGCTTGCCGATATTGCGAACGGCGCCGACGTCACCACGACGCTCGACAATGCGACCGACGAGATCAATGCGAACATCGAGCGCAACGGCGGATACAAGCCGAAATAGAGTATGGGTCCGGGGATGAGGGAACAGCCACGATCAGGCAAGCTGACCCGACAGAACATGGCGGGCTGGCTGATGGCCGGCCCTGCACTGGTCTTGATAGGCTTCTTTCTGGCTGCGCCCTTTCTGCTTGGTGTCGGGCTGTCCTTTACCGATCAGAGGCTGACGTCTCCCAACCCGACCGAATTCGTGGGGTTGGCCAATTTCTCGCGGCTGCTCGGTGTCGGGATTCTCCGTCTCGAGCCCGAGCGAACGGCGGATGGGGAAGTCCGCCGCGGCCCTGATGGTGCGCTTCAATTTCGGAGCGTGCGCAGTCTTACGCGCAACAATCCGGACTACCCGCAATACCGTGGCATGCGGGAAGTCAAAGACTTCGATTGGGGCGAGACGCGATACGTCGTGCTGGCCCGCGACCCTGTTTTTCTGAAGGCGCTCGCAAACACCTTTCTCTTCGTATTGGTGGTGACACCGGTTCAGGCTTCGCTGGCTTTGGCTCTTGCACTCCTCGTTAATCAGAGACGGCCGGGCATCAGCATCTTTCGGGCCATCTATTTCATGCCCGTGGTTCTCTCGGTGGTGGTCGTGGCCTTGCTTTGGCGCTTCATCTATGCATCGGACCACGGGCTTCTGAACAGCGTTCTCGGCCATCTCAGCTTTGCGCTCTTTCAACCGATCGACTGGCTCGGGCGTACCGATACGGCGCTCTGGGCGATCCTCGTCATGTCGGTCTGGCAGGGTGTCGGATTCCACATGGTCATTTGGCTTTCGGGCCTTCAGACTATTCCTCCGACGCTTTACGAGGCGGCGGACATTGAGGGCGCCAATTCCTGGCAAAAGTTTGCAATGATCACCTGGCCGATGCTGCGCAACACGGCGGTGCTCGTCTTCGTCGTGATCACCATGCAGGGCTTTGCTCTTTTTGCCCAGATCGATGTGATGACGCGGGGTGGCCCGCTGGATTCCACGCAAACGTTGGTTTTTCAGGCGGTGGAGCGAGGATATCGCCGGCAGGATATCGCTGCCGGTTCGGCGATTTCCGTCATTCTCTTCGTCATCGTCCTCAGCATCACGCTCGTACAGAGATACCTGACCCGGGAGCGCTCACCATGACACCAGGAAGACAGAAGAGCCGGTTGCTGATTGCTCTCGATTACCTTTTGCTGGTCGCGATCGCGGCCGTCTTTGTACTGCCGCTGCTCTTCATGGTCTTCTCGTCGCTGAAGCCGGACGACCAGCTTTTGCGTGATGCAACTTCAGTCAGGGCCTTCCTGCCCGTCGGTGACATCTCGTTCGACAATTATGCGGCGGCATTTGCGCGCGCGCCCATTGCGACCTTTGTCTTCAACTCCGTGATCGTCACCGCTACGACCGTGTTTCTGGCGCTCGCGCTCGGTTCTCTTGCCGGGTTTGCCTTCGTCTTTCTGAACTGGCGGGGTCGCGACGTTGTCTTTTCCGTAATCCTCGCGACCCTGATCATACCCTTCGAGACGATCGCCGTGCCGCTCCTGCTCGAGGTGAACAACCTCCCCTGGATCGGCGCAGACGGGCTGCAATGGGGATGGCTGAACTCGTGGCGCGTTCAAATCATTCCTTGGATCGCCGATGGTCTGACGATCTTTCTCTTCGTCCAGTATTTCAAGGACCTGCCGCACGACCTGATTGAGGCGGCGCGGATCGACGGGGCGAGTTGGTTGCAGATTTATTCAAGGGTGGTCATGCCGCTCTCCGGCCCGGTCATCGCGACGGCGGCGATCCTCAAATTCCTGGTGATGTACAGCCAGCAATATCTCTGGCCGCTTCTGGTGACGCAGTCGGAGACGTACAGGCCCGTCATGGTCGGCCTGCAATACTTCTTCCAGTTGCAAACACCCTGGGGAGAAGTGATGGCGTATCTGACGCTGATCAGCGTTCCGGTTCTGATTTTCTATCTGCTCCTGCAGCGCTTCTTTATCGCAAGCGTCGCCTCGACCGGCATCAAGGGGTAGAGCCCGCTTGAATGCAGCGAAGATCTCGCCTCGCGTCGCTTGCGGTCATATGATGGAGGTGGCGTACGCCCACTGGCGCGAACGGCGCGGTCGTGCATCTGGCAAGTTTTTGCCAGGCGCACGAATGATGTTGGCGGAAAATTGCCTGCCGTCGCCGGATTGTCGCGTGCAGCGTCAATGATTTCAAATGGTTGGAACTGGCCCATCAATTGCTACGGGTCTTACGTGCGGTTCGATCCGAGGAGGGCGGCTGCATCGTTGTCAAACTTGAACGGGAGGATTCTCAGGTGAACCCTAGACTGAAACGCGCTGCCATTGCGGCGATCGCCGGTACGTCCATCATGTTTTCCGCGGCTTCGGCCGGCGCGAGCGAATTCATAAATATTCTGACGGGCGGCACGTCGGGCGTCTACTATCCGCTTGGCGTTGCTCTTTCGAAGATCTACGGCGAGAAGATCGAGGGTGTACGCACGCAGGTTCAGGCGACCAAGGCATCGGTCGAGAACCTCAACCTTCTGCAGCAGGGTCGCGGCGAAATCGCCTTTGCCCTCGGCGATAGCGTCAAGCTCGCATGGGAAGGCAATGCCGACGCCGGTTTCAAGGCACCGCTCGACAAGTTGCGCGGGATTGCCGCGATCTATCCGAACTACATCCAGATCATGTCGTCGAAGGAGTCCGGCATCAAGACGATCGCCGATTTCAAGGGCAAGAGTCTTTCCGTCGGTGCGCCGAAATCCGGCACGGAACTGAATGCCCGCGCAATTCTCGCCGCTGCCGGCATGAGCTACGACGACCTTGCGAAGACCGAGTATCTGCCTTTCGCGGAATCGGTCGAGTTGATGAAGAACCGCCAGCTCGATGCCACTTTGCAGTCGGCAGGCCTCGGCGTTTCCTCATTCAAGGATCTGGCGACCTCGGTCGATGTGCAGATGGTCGCGGTGCCGGAAGAAATCGCCGGTAAGCTCGGTGCGCCCTATATCGCTGCGACAGTTCCGGCTGGTACTTACCAGGGACAGGATGCTGACGTGCCGACGGTTGCAGTCGTCAACTTTCTCGTGACCCATTCCGACGTCTCTGACGAGACGGCCTACCAGATGACGAAGCAGCTCTTCGAGAACCTTCCGGAGATGGAAGCGGCGCACAAGGCGGCGGCCCAGATCAAGCTCGAGAATGCGCTCAAGGGAATGCCGGTGCCCCTGCATCCGGGTGCCGAGCGCTACTACAAGGAAAAAGGCCTGCTCTGATAGCTGCGGGCGGCGGCGAACGCGACGATGGCCCGGCTCTGCCGGTGTCGCGCGTGCCGCCGCTCGACACGCTCGGATTTTCGGGAGGAATCCATGCACGACACGATCAATACACAAGAGCAGGCCGCATCGGCGGAACTGCACGGGCACGCCGCCGCAACCCAGGCGTTTCCAAAGACCTGGGACGGTCGCCTCCTTTTCGGGATTGCGCTCGCCTTTTCGGTTTTCCAGATCGCGACCGCTGCGCATCTGGTTGACCTGCCGAGCCAGATCGTGCGCGCCGTCCACGTCGGCTTCGTCACGGTACTGGTCTTTCCGTTGCTGGCCGTGGTTTCGCGGCGCGGGGGCATCGCCAAGGCGATTGCCTGGGCTATGGCCCTCCTCGGTGCGACAGTCGCCTTCTACCAATGCTATGAGTACAGTGAACTGATCATTCGCGCCGGTGATCCGCTACCGCGCGACATCGTGGTCGGCGTCGTTGCGCTCGGAGTTGTGTTTGCTGCTGCCTGGGCGCTTATGGGTCCGGCCTTGCCGATCATAACCGGCCTGTTCCTCGCCTACGCCCTGTTCGGAGAGTACCTGCCGCCGCCGCTCGACCATCGTGGTTACGACTTTACGCAGGTGATCGACCACATGGCCTATGGAACCGAAGGCATCTACGGAATTCCGACCTTTGTGTCCTCGACCTACATCTTCCTGTTCATTCTTTTCGGCGCTTTCCTCGAAAGGGCGGGGATGATCAAGCTCTTCAACGACGTCTCACTGAGCTTCGTCGGTGACAAGCGGGGTGGTGCAGCGAAAGTCGCGATCATTTCCTCAGGGCTGATGGGCACGATCTCGGGATCCGGAGTGGCCAATGTCGTGACGACCGGGCAGTTCACCATCCCTCTTATGAAGAAGTTCGGCTATCGCGCCGCCTTTGCCGGCGGTGTCGAGGCGACAGCCTCGATGGGCGGGCAGATCATGCCGCCGGTGATGGGCGCGGTTGCCTTCATCATGGCCGAAACGCTCGGCGTCGAGTATCACGAGATCGTCAAGGCGGCGATCATTCCGGCAATCCTCTATTTCGCATCGGCCTTCTGGATGGTTCATCTCGAGGCGGGCAAGTACGGCCTTCTCGGCCTTCCAAAAATGGAATTGCCATCGGCAAGGGCCGCGATCGTTGAACAGTGGTACCTGATCCTGCCCTTGGCGGCGCTCGTCTGGTTGCTGTTTTCGGGTTATACGCCATTGTTTGCAGGAACGGTCGGTCTTGCCTTCACCGTTCTGCTCATCCTCGGCAGTTCGGTGGCGCTCGGTCTTCCCTCTAGCGTGATCCGGGTCGTCTTCTGGGTGGGGCTCGGTCTTGTCGCGGCAGCCTTCTTCCAGTTCGGCATGGGTGTCGTACTCGCCGCTCTCGCCGTACTGATCGCCATCAACGCCTTCTCGCAGGGCGGTCGGGAGACGCTCGTCACCTGTCGGGATGCGCTGGCGGAGGGCGCAAAAACCGCCTTGCCCGTGGCGACGGCCTGTGCGCTTGTCGGTATCATCATCGGAACGATGACTTTGACGGGAGCCGCCAACACATTCGGCCAATTCATCGTCTCGGTCGGTGACAAGAGCCTGTTCCTTTCGCTCTTGCTTACCATGGTAACCTGTCTCGTGCTCGGCATGGGCATACCGACGATCCCGAACTACATCATCACGTCGTCGATCGCCGGCCCGGCTCTTCTGGAACTCGGTGTCCCGCTCATCGTCAGCCACATGTTCGTCTTCTACTTCGGCATTCTCGCCGACCTCACGCCACCGGTCGCGCTCGCCTGCTTTGCAGCGGCTCCGATTGCGCGTGAAAGTGGACTGAAGATCGCAATTCAGGCGATCAAGGTCGCGGCGGCCGGTTTCGTCATCCCGTTCATGGCGGTCTATTCGCCGGCACTCATGCTTCAGGACGGTGGAGCCATGGCGGCAGCAGTCGGCTATCCGGTAGCGGTCGCCTATGTCGTCGCGAAAACCGGCCTTGCGATCGGACTTTGGGGGGCGGCGGTCATCGGCTTCGTCGTCGTGCGGCTATCGGCAATGGAAAGACTTCTGGCTGCTGCCGCGGCGTTCACCCTTCTGGCCGCCTTGCCGATGACAGACGAGGTCGGTTTTGCTCTCTCGGCATTGTTCGCTGTCTGGATCTGGCGTCGAGGCCGGCAGGTGGCGGCAAGGTCGCTGTCGGGTGCGGCATGACCACATCGGTCTGCCTCATTGCTGGCGGGAAGGCGATGGTCGTTGCCGCCGGTGTCTTTACGCTCGGCTGGACCCACTCGGTCGAAAAGACCGAGTGGCAGGAACGCTGGTCGGCAACGGAAAAGGGGCTGGTTCTCCAGGAAGCCCGCGTCCAAGGTTCGGGCGCCGGAATGGAGCCCGGTGACGGCGCTCGCCGCGAGGGAAAATGGTGGGTGTGGACGCCGACCCTCCAACCACTTCCCGAACTGGTCCTCGCAGCTTCGGGGGCGACTGTCTCGGGTTGGCGGCTTTGCGATGCCGATGGGTGCCGTGAGCTCGCACGACGGGCGCAGGAGCCGATCGTTCTGCGACCTTGCGACTGACCAGGGTGCCCGGTTGTCCCACGTGCCGTGCTGACGAGAAGGATAGACGCAGCGGCTGTTCTCTATTGAGCGAGGAAACGCTACACTCGATGCAACAGACAGGTTCCAATCACGTCGGCTCGGTGATGGCGCGTAACATCGGCAGAATGACTGCCTTCATGCTGGTGGTGACCTTCACCGCACCCTTTGCCGCCTATTACGTGGCGAGTGGTGCGGCGGTCAGCGCACTGGAGTCACAGCTCCAGCGCAGCCTGGTGCTGACGAACAGGGCGATCGCCACCGAAGTCGAGCGGTTCCGTTATCTCCCGCTGGTGGTCGGGGAGGATGCGCGCGTCCGTGCGCTGGCGAGTTCAGGGCAGGACCACGCCGTTCTCGACGCGGCAAACTCCTATCTGCAGACCGTCGTCGCGCAGGCAGGCGCGTCCGAGCTTTACGTGCTCGATAGCCACGGCGTGACGCTTGCCGCCAGTAACTTTGCGACCCCCGAGAGCTTCATCAGTCATAACTATAGCTTTCGCCCTTATTTTCAGGATGCGCTCCGCACGGGAGAAGGCAGATACTATGCAATCGGCGTCACGACAAAGAAGCCCGGCTACTTCCTGAGCTCCCGGATCGATATCCCCGGCGGCCC
The DNA here is from genome assembly GCF_014126615.1 of Ciceribacter thiooxidans. Lineage (NCBI taxonomy): Bacteria > Pseudomonadati > Pseudomonadota > Alphaproteobacteria > Hyphomicrobiales > Rhizobiaceae > Ciceribacter > Ciceribacter thiooxidans. The sequence goes on along the minus strand of NZ_CP059897.1, from coordinate 346,798 downwards.
GCCGATCATCGTCGTCGTGAAGGCCGATCTTCAACCACTCGAGGTGACCTGGGAAGCCGCCGGCGTCCAGACTGCCATCGCTGACCGCTGGGGTATTGTCTTTCTTTCCGGTAACCCGGACTGGAAATACCGTCCTCTTTCGCCGCTTTCAGGGGAGGCCGCAAAGCGGGTCGCGGCGGAGAGAACCTATGACGGGGCGAACCTGGACGAGGCCAGGCCGATCCTTCCTACAGGAGTCGTCCCGCCGGCGAATGGGGCCGAGGCGCCGGCGCTTCGCGTCGACGGCGAAGGACAAAGGCTCCTCGCCAAGTTCTCGTCGATCGAGCCGGACAGCTGGACCGTACTCGCGGCCACCAGCACCGCCGACATTGCCAAGCTCGCCGGTTTCTGGGCCCTTGCCGCACTCATCGCCGGTCTCATCGCAACGGGCGCCCTTTATTTTCTCCATCAGCGGGCGCTGCTGATCCGGATGCGCCTGCGCCAGGGCGAAATCCTGGAGCTCAAGGTCGCGGAACGAACGCAGGACCTTGCTCGGGAGATCGACATCCGCAAGCGGACCGAGGACGAACTGCGCCGCACACAGGAGGGGCTCATCCATTCCGAGAAGATGGCAGCGCTCGGGCGGATGTCGACGGCCATCGTGCATGAAGTGAGCCAGCCGCTCGCGGCACTCGAGGCGACACTGGCGACGGCCGGCGTCCTGGCCGAAAAGGAGGACGCGGGGAAGGTCGGAGAACGGATCCTTGATGCGCGTGCACTCGTCAAGCGCATGCAGCGGACGGTCAAGCATCTGAAGACCTTCGGCCGGAAGGGTGCTTCCGAACTCGAGGCGGTCGATGTCGACGCCGTCATCCGCAATGCGATCGATCTCGCAATGCCGCGAGCAAAGGCGATCGGCGTCGTACCGACAATCGAGGCTCGAGGTCAAGCGCCCGTCGTCACCGCGGTTGGCGTCAAGCTGGAGCAGGTGATGCTGAACCTGCTCCTCAACGCACTCGACGCCGTCGAAGGCCGGCCCGCGCCGTCAATCACCGTCAGGCGGGCCGCCGATGCGACGGCAGTGTCTGTTACTGTTATCGACAACGGGACTGGTATCGCACCAGAACATCGAGATCGTGTTGCCGAGCCGTTCTTTACCACCAAGCTGACAGGCGAGGGGCTCGGGCTGGGGCTTTCCATTGCGACGGCGATCGTGCGGGAATTCGGCGGTGAAATCACCTTTTCCGAGGCCACGGGAGGCGGAACCATGGCGACGATGTCGATGCCGGTGAGCAAGCGGTCGGC